>JAEEHL010000054.1 GCA_016280825.1 Verrucomicrobiota bacterium | reverse complement strand
TTACGTGAGCGCACGTTCGGAAGGCAGGGAAGGCTTGGACGGCAAGAAGGCGACTTGGGTTCAACTGCGATTTTTAGATTTATTCGTTGTTGATTTCTTGTCTAGGATTTTGATATAATGCGTCGAAAAAGCAGGTGACCCGCAATTTTGGCAATGGTGGAATTGTTGGTTATCGGTTGTTTGGTGAACTCAAACAACGCAAGGAGACGTAAATGAATAGAGCGTTGAAACGGATGTGCGCCGTTGCTGCGGTTGCGCCATGTGCGCTTTTCGCAGACACCTACACATGGACTGCCGGTGGCAGCGGCGACTATGAGACGCTTTCCAACTGGACGCTTCTCTCGACAGGCCAGGCTCCGTCTGCTCTTCCCGGAAGCGGCGACAAGGTCGTTCTTCCCAACGCCGCCGCGTCCTACGGAGTGACGAACCGGACGACGTTCACCATCGGAGAGCTTGTCTTGGGCGGCGGAAGCGACGCGGGGCACCCGACCTTCGAGTTCGCAAACGGCACGACGACAAACGAAGTCCTCGGCGACGTTACGATAAAGAGCGGTGCGGTCCTGACGCACTTTCCAAACGGCGCCGTGCCCTGCACGTATCGCCTCGCGCTTAAAGTCGGCGGCGACATGACTGTCGAGTCCGGCGGGCTTGTCGACGTCAACGGCAAGGGTTACACCGGAAAGAACGGCCCCGGCGCCAGCAACGGAACTGTCGGGGGCGCGTATGCATCGCTCGGCAACGCCCAGTCGGGCGATACAAGGTGCTACGGCTCCATAAGAAACCCATCGGATCCCGGTTCCGGCAACGGCTATGCAGACGGGGCGAACGTCAATGCCCAGGCGGGCGGAGGCGTCGTGCATCTCGACGTCGCGGGCGATCTCGTAGTCAACGGGACAATTCGCTCGCGCCACAGATCGGGCAAGGGCGACTATGGCGCGGCGGCGAGCGGCAGCATCGCCATCTGTGCCGACAGCGTAACAGGAAGCGGCAGCATATCGGTCAACAACACAGGTGGCTCGTACAAGAGAAACGGCGGCGGCGGCAGAATCTCAATCGTCCAGCGGGTGGCGACGAGCCTCGCCTTTTCAAACATCGACATAAGCGGCGCGGGAGGCGGCACGCTGTATGTGGAGAACGCCAACGACATTCCCGGCCGCGGCGCCCTGACAGTCGGCACTGCGGTGAACACCGGCGGCGTAAAGGAAACCATCTTCTCGACTGCCTGTACAGACGTTACAGAGCCGTTCGGCAAGGTGAAGATTTCCTCGGAAGCAAAGGTCAAGCTCGTCGCAGGGCTTACGCTCACTGTCTGCGGAGACTTCGAGAACAACGGCACGTTTACGGGGAACGGCGCAGTCGTGCTTGCGCCGCCTGCAAACGGCAGCGTCAAGGTAAAGGGGACGTTTGACCTCTCGTCGATTTCCTGCGCGTCTTCCGGGGCGAGCATCGAGTTCGCCGCCGGGACGGCGCTCAACGTGAGAAGCGGCGGGAGACTGACGTTCGACGGCGGAGAGGGCGACCCCATCTCGCTTTCGTCCGGCACTCCCGGGTCGGCGTGGAACATCGCCCTTGGGGCGAACGCGGTCGCGACGGTGAGGAACGTCTCCGTCTCGGACTCTGCGGCTACAGGCGCCTCGATATCGGCGGAGGACTCGACGGACGGCGGCGGCAACACCGGCTGGAACTTCGTGCAGACGGTGCGGCCGGGCGACACGATTGAATGGACCGGCGCGGAGGACGGCGTGTGGCTCAACACGCAGAACTGGAGCCCGAAGCGCCTTCCCATCGACACTGACGTCATCGTGGTTCCGGCGGGCTGCGGGAACTATCCGCTCATCACGGTTGACTTCACCGCCAATTCCCTTTCCTGCGCAAGCGGCGCGTCGATCTGCCTTTCCGGCGCCGGTCTCTTCGTCACCAACGCGCTTTCCGTCATGGGTACCCTGCGGTATTCCGGCAGCGAGAAAGTCGAATGGTCGGGGCCGGCCGCGAGCTTCGGCGCCGACTCGATTGCCGCGGACGGCAAGTCAAGCTTCATCGTAAAAGGCGCCCTCGTGCAGAGCGTCGACTTCGGCGGGGCGAGTTTCGACAAGGTGACGGTCGACAAGACGGGCGGCTCCCTTCAGGTCCTTGGCGGGCTAAATGCCGGGCAGCTTCGCTGCACTGCGGCGCAGAGCCTTCCCATTGCGTTCGAGGCAGGCAAGACGGTGTCGGTGCGGGAACTCGACCTCTACGGATACTCCGAGGAGAATTCAGTCCCGGCACATCTTCTCTCGCTCGTCTCGACGCAGCCGGGAACGGCATGGGGCCTTTCCGTGTCGAAACGCGAAAACGTGCGCGGCGTGACGGCAAGCGACTGCGACGCGACGGGCGGCGCCGTTGTCCACGCCGGCGGGCTTTCGACGGACGGCGGCGGCAACGTCAACTGGGACTTCGGCGCGGGAAGGGCGGCGACCTGGACGTGCGCCGGGAACACGACTGCGTTCTCGAACGCGCGGAACTGGCTCGGGGGGCTCCTCCCGTCAGCCGGCGCGAACGTAGTCCTCCTTTCGTCGCAGACGAACACGAAGGCAAGCGTGTCGTCCGCCCTCAGGCTGAGCAGCCTTGAAGTAGGCGACGGGAAGACGGCGACCGTTACGCTGGAATTCTCCACGCTCTCCGCCACGAACGAAATCGCAAACGACGTGCTTGTGCGCTCGAACGCGCTTGTGACGCACCTGAACAAGACATACCCGGACACGTCTGAAGACGAAAATCCGCATAGGGTCGTCCTGAAAGTCGGCGGCGACATGACAATTGAAAGCGGCGGCGCCGTGGCAGCGGACCGCTTGACGAACTGGAGGCGCCCGAACTACGAGAGGAACGCGGCCGGGAGCCATGGCGGGGCGGGGTATCTCGCTTCTCCCGGAAGTTGCTACGGATCTATCTTCGCGCCTACGAACCACGGCAGGAAGGGATCTGCGGGGACTGCCTCGTATGCGGGCGGCGTGATTATCCTCGACGTTGCGGGAACTCTTCGCTGCGACGGCAGGATATCTGCTGACGCGCACAGCGACTATGGCCCATACAACGCCTCCGGCGGCAGTGTATTCCTGAAGGTAGGCGCACTTGCCGGCAGGGGCACGATCAGGGCGAACGGCTCTCTCACCAACGGCGGCGCGGGCGGCGGCGGCGGCGGGCGCATTGCCGTGTACCAGCGCATCGCGACTGGCTGGGCAGGCTTCACGGGCACGATTGCCGCGTATGGATATTCGGCGGGCAGCGTCTACCGCGAAGACGCCTCCGGCGAGCGGACGCTTGCCTTCGGCCCCTCGGGTTCGCCAAACGGCGGATCGATGTTCCCGACGAGTGTTGACGGCAAGCCCCGAGAGGCTTTCAGCGACGTGGCGGTGGTTCTCGCCGCGAACGCGCGCCTTGCAGTGACGAACGAGACGTGGGCCAGGGGGTCGAGCGTGAGGATAAAGGACCTTTCGCTTTCGGCCAGTACGGCAGGAGTCAATCTTCTCGGTTCGTACATCCGCGTTACTGACCGCACGCACGCGCGAGGCAAGGGATGGGCAGGGGAATATGGCGACGTGGTGAACGAGGACGGCGGCAGGATCGTCTGGTCTGGCGGCCTCACGGTTTCCATAAGATAGGCGGAATCTGGTACAATGGCAAACACTGTTAGTAAAACTGACCGGGCAAAATCCCGGCTTAAGGAGGGCAAGATGCTGACATCACGCACAATCGCGCTCGCGGCGGCGGCCGCGCTCGCAACAACGACGCTTCTTTCCGCTCCCGCCGACAAGGCGGCGCAGGCGGAGAGGGTCAAGGAAATCGTCAAGGAGCTGAACTCCAACAGGGTCAGCTACGGCGTCTGGAACAGCGGCTACGTGCGGCTGCATGCCGGCTACAAGGGCATGGGCAACGAGCGCGTGGACCTGGCCGGACACGAGAAGATGCGCGCGCGCTATCTGGAGCTGTTGAAGGAGCTTCTTGAGATCGAGCCCAAGCTCGGCAACGTCCTCGAGTACGGCAAGGCGCTCATGTACAAGGGCGACTTCGCCGCGGCGCGCGCACTTCTCGAGAAGGCGGCTGCGGACAACGAGTCCTCGAGCTCGTACGAATACGCGGCGCTGCTCTTCAGGCTTGCGGAGTGCCAGTACGTCGCCGGAGAGCGCGACCTCTGCATGAAGACCCTCGAGAAGGCCGTGCAGAAGAACATCCGCACCGTCCGCCGCGGAATGGCCAACTGGACGTATCTGGCCAAGTGCGCCCTCTGCGTGATGAAGGGCGAGTTCGCGAGCATGGACCTCGACCGCCTTCCGCAGAGCAATTCCGCCAAGGCGTATCCCGAGCCGCAGAAGGCCGAGTACACCGACAAGTTCGCGTCGATCAAGGACATGCTGATCGACCTCTCCGGCGTCTCGAAGGACGATGCCCGCCTGAAGCTGCTTGAGACGAGGCTCGACAGGTCTGGCGCAAAATATTCGTACAAGGGGATTTTCGGGATGTTCAAGTCCGCCCCGTTCACGCTCAGGGTAGAGCTTTCCGGCTCCGCGCCCGTGGAGCGCAGCGAGGGCTATTCGCTCGACATCGACGAGAAGGGCGCGACGATTCTCGCCCGCGACAGGCAGGGCATCCTCTGGGGCCTCGTCTCCTTCATGCAGCTCATCGACTACTCCAAGTGCGCCGTGCGCCAGGCGAAGATACTCGACTGGCCCGACAGCGCGAAACGCGGGTACCTGGGCAGCTACTGGCTCAACTGCGCGGAGTATACGGTCTTCAACAAGATGAATTCCGTAGACATCCAGCAGCCCAACACGTACGACAACAACTGGAGCCCGCTCATGACGATGCTCGACGAGGTTCTTGCGCGGCAGTTCCGCGACCTGGGGCTTGACCTCTACTACGGCACCGCGTGGCTCGCGATGTACCCGCAGCTTCCGTTCGCGTGGCCGGAGTCACACGAGTACCGCGTGGAGATGCTCTGCCGCTACGCGAAGATGGGCGCGGGCGTCTACTTCCCGTTCGACGACGGGCGCTATCCGCTCTGCCCGCCGGACAAGGAGAAGTTCGGCATCGGCGCGAACTGCGACGCGGAGTACGTCTCGAAGATCTACCGCGACGTGAAGAGCAAGTATCCTGACTTCAAGCTCATCTTCTGCCCGCCGTTCTACTGGGGCCCTGACTCGAAGGCGGCATACCCGGAGGACCGCGAAAACTACCTGAAGTCGCTAAAGGAGAAGCTCGATCCCGAGATCGACCTCTACTGGACCGGCCCCATGGTCAAGGGCATAACGAAGTTCCCCTACCAGACGAAGTGGTTCACCGACCTTACCGGCAGGAAGCCCTACATCTTCCAGAACGGCACGGGGCCGCACAACCTCGTAGGCTACATCGTCGACTCTACCGACTGGAACGGCTGGCACTACCCCGGCTTCTTCGAGGAGGGCATAGCGGGCTTCCACAAGAATGCGCACACGCCGCAGGAGTGCTGCCAGATAGCGACTCTCGCCGACTGCCTCTGGAACGTGAAGGGCTACGACATGGACCGCTCCGCCAAGCGCGGCGTCGACCAGCTTCTCGGCGACGGCATGTACGACCTGCTCCTCCCCGGAATGAAGGCGCTCGCCTATTTCGACAAGTACAAGTACGGCGACCTCACGGTCGACATACTGCACGAGGACGTCGCGGACATCGAGGCGAAGGTGCTTCTTGCGAGCAACTGCTGGCACACGGCCGTCGCGCGCAATCCGTCCGTTCGCAAGTACGGCCGGTACGGCGACGGCATCGGCTGGGCGGCGAACGTGGTGAAGGGCGCGAAGAAACCGCCGAACTTCATCGCCAGGCACAAGGACAGCATTGCCAGCTGCCGCGCGCAGGCGGAGAAGGAAGTTGGCATCGACGCCGCGAAAGGCGACATCTTCCTCTCGCCTGTCGACATCGGCGGCGGCCAGATGTTCGTCTACACGCGTCCGAAGCAATTCGCCGACACCGACAACGGGCGCTTCGTGAAGTGCCTCAGGGGCAAGAGCACTCCCTTCGCCTCGTGCTCGTTCAGGTTCGAGTGCGACCCGTTCCCGCCATCTGGCGCGTACGAGATGTGCGTCTCGGGCCTTGACGACGAAATGCCCACCCAGAACACGATCTCCATAGTCCTGAACGGCGAGGTCGTCTACAACGGCGAGAGCGGCTTCGACAATTCCGGCAAGTACGGCATTCGCAGGTTCACGCTTCCCTTCGAGAAGTTGAAGCGCTACAATCTCGTCGAGATACGCAACGAGACGACGGGGTTCAACTCCGAGGGCACGCCGTGGCTCTTCGTCAACTACATCGTCCTCAAGAAGGCAGGGCGCTGAGCGCCCCTGCCTCTTTCGCTCATGCACAGTAGACGTGTACAGGCGGGCAGGGCACTTTCGGTACAAGGTGTCCTGCCTGTGTTGGCGTGGACCATTGTCGCCGCGCTGTTTGCGGAAGCGACCGCGTTTGCCGATGCGCGTTTCGAGGTGGACGCTTTGTCGCCTGGCCGCACGCTTCCCAATGTGCAGAAGATGCTGGTCAAGTGGCAGCTGAAGGGCGACGACTTTGCAGCCGTTAGGCGCAACGCGGAGTTCGACGTGCTGGAGTTTGCCGAATATGCGGAAATCATGGGCGCGACCGGCGGCAATCCCGAGAGAGACATGTTCAAGGCCCCGGAGAACCGCGAAGTCCATGACGACTACGATTTCCAGCGTCTCGTCTCTGGCTGCCGCGCCCTGCTGAAACTCGGCCTCAAGCCATACCTCAAGCTCGGTAACGTGCCGCAGAAGCTCTCGTCCGACATCGATTTCGGGAGATTCAAGATGAACATACGCCCGCCCGTCGACTACGATGCATACGGGCGGTACATGGCCGCCTGCGCAAAGGCCCTGCTCGATGCGTTCGGGCGCGACGAACTGCTCAAGTGGCGCTTCGCCGTGCTGACCGAGTTCGAGAACGCCGGCTGGTTCAGGGACGCGTCGGGCGGCGCGGAGGAGACGTTTGCCGCATACTGCCGCCTTTACGAGGTGACGGTCGACGCGTTCTCGCGCACCGTTTCGCCGGAACTCGCTTTCGGCGCCCATGCAATGGCGTGCGCAGAGGGGCTGTGGGACGAGCGCCGGTTCATCCGCCATGCCGCCGGGCACAGGCTGCCGCTTAAGTTCGTGACGGCGTCGTTCTACGACATGCAGCCGGACAAGTTCAATCGCAGAGCGACGCTGCCGCGCACGATCGCCCATCTGCGCAATGCCGCAGAATCGGCTGGATTGACGAATCTCGTCTACGGCGTGGACGAGGGGCGCGTGCTTTTTGGGCTCGCGAAGGGCGCGAGCGGCAATGCCTTGCCGATGCGCATAGTGGGCGACACGTACCAGGCCGCATACGATGCGCGGATCGTGAAGCAGCTCTTCGACTCGAATGCCGACTATTTCGCCGCGTGGGGATACCTCTCCGGGCCGGACACCTGGTTTGAAGGACTGCCGTCCGTCTCTTTCCATGTGGCGCGCGAGACGGCGAAGTTCAAGGGCATGCATCGGCTGCCCGTGAAGTCCGCAGGCGGCGGTGTCCGAGCGGGAATCGAGGCGGACGCTGTCGCCGCGCTCTCGCCGGACGGTGAAACGCTCCGCATCATGGCGTATGCGTTCACGAACCGCCTTTTCTCCGCGGGGAGCACGACGGCGAAGATTGCCGTAAAGGTGCCTGCACGGTGGCGTGGGCGCGAGGTGGCCGTGACGCGGCGGCGGATCGACGACGACGCCAACTGGTTCGACGAATGGCGCAAGGAGCGCAATCGGCGCGGCATCGGCGACGAACGCTTCAGCTGGTCGCCTGACGATCCCGCGCCGTGCCATGCCCATGGCCTGCTGTCATCAGCGGACAAGGATCTTTTCAGGGGGAAAATCGAGCCGAAGCTGCGCGACTGCGCCAGGGTGAAGCCCATGTCGTGGAAGGAGCGGCTGGATGCGGACGGAACGCTTTCGCTCGTTTGCGAACTGGCCGACAACTCCGTCGTGTTCTTTGACGTCGGCATCTCGCCGGCTTCGGAGTAGACTTTGGAGACACGAAGGGTTTAGCCCACACCTCGCTTTTGCGCCATCCGCCGCGCAAGTCCACGCCATTATTCCCTTGCCCGCACACTTATTACTGGCCCCTGACCCCTGTCTGCTAACTCCCTCACTCCTCCACTCCCTCACTCCTCCACTCCCATACTCATTACCCATTACTCATCACTCATCACTCATCTCTCATCACTCATTACTCATCACGGTACGAGCAAACTACCAAACCACCCAACCATCGCACTACCTAAACTAAATATGATATAATACGCGGCAGATGAAACAAGCACTCATAGACAGCCGCGCTCTTCGTCGCGATAGCATAGAAGGGGTCGTGCCGCTATGACAGGGAATGCCTACTGTGGTAATCTACTGTGGCAACGAGGTCTGACCCTGTTGGCTCACGCGCAAGCCTGTAACCAGTAAGACTGAAAGGAACAAGCAAATGAACATTGTGATTCTTCAGGGTTCGCCGAGGGCGAATGGAAACACCGCCTGGATGGCGGAGGAGTATCGCAAGGCAGCAGAAGCCGCCGGCCACGCTTCTCGCTTCCTCGTATTCGCCCGGCGTGTACGACGGCGCAATCGGCGAGTATCGCGGCATCATCGGCTATTGGGGAGTTGAGGACACTGGCATCGTCACGGCCAAGATCGACGAGCAGAAGACCGACGCCACCCGCGCCAAGATTCTCGAACTCGTCAAGAAGCTTTAACGCTGATGGGCGAGTGAAATAAAACAACAAGACCAGAAGGGAATGAAGAGCGGGCTGAGACGGGCCTCGAAATCGACAACATCGAGAAAGGGCCCTCCAACGAAGGAGAAAGGGAGCAGTCATGATGGACTTCAACTATTGGGCGCCGACGTACTTCGCGTTCGGCAAGGGCAAGGAGGCGCAGACCGGCGAGCTGGTGCGGCGCTTCGGCGGACACAAGGCGCTGCTTCATTTCGGCGGCGGCAGCGCGGTTCGCAGCGGGCTCTTGGGCCGCATAAAGGAGTCGCTCGCCAAGGCCGGCGTGGAGTTTGTGGAGCTTGGCGGCGTTAAGCCGAATCCGCGCAGCTCGCTCGTCGAGGAGGGGATTCGCCTTGCGGTGGCGGAGGGCGTGGATTTTCTGCTCGCGGTCGGCGGCGGCAGCGTGATCGACTCCTCGAAGGGCATCGCCATCGGCGCGGCGAACGGCGGCGAGTGGCGAAAGTACTACGTTGGGCGCGAGGTCAAGGTGCGCCCCGCGATTCCGGCGGCTCTGCCTGTCGGCGTCGTGCTGACGATCGCGGCGGCCGGCAGCGAGGCTTCGACCAACAGCGTCGTCAACCTTGAGCCGGGGAACCTCAAGCGCGGCGCGGGCGGCGACGTGCTGCGGCCCAAGTTCGCGGTGATGAACCCCGAGCTGACGATGAGCCTTCCGGCCTACCAGACGGCATGCGGCATCACGGACATGTTCGCGCATCTTTGCGAGCGCTACTTCTCGCCGACCAGGGACGTTGCGCTTACGGACAACCTGTGCGAGGCGGTCATGCGCACCGTGGTCGAGGAGGGCGCAAAGGTGATGGCGAATCCGTCCGACTATCAGGCGCGGGCGAACATAATGTGGGCCGGAACCCTCGCTCACAACGACATCTGCGGCGCGGGGCGCGTGCAGGACTGGGCGAGCCACGGAATCGAGCACGAGCTTTCGGCGCTCTACGACTGCGCACACGGCGCGGGGCTCGCCGTGGTCATGCCGGCATGGATGGCTTTCGTGCACGATGCGGACGACGCGAGGTTCGCCCGCTTCGCGCGCAACGTCTTCGGCGTCGGCGTGGGCGAGAGCGACGAGAAGGCGGCGCTGGACGGCATCGCGGCATTCCGCGCATGGCTCAAGTCGCTCGGCATGCCGCTTACATTCGCGGAACTCGGCGCGAAGGAGGAGGACATACCGCTTCTCGTCAAGACGATGAACCTTTGCGGCAACACGCTTGGCGCATTCAAGCCTCTTGCCGAGGACGATGTCGCCGCCATATACCGCCTTTGCCTGTAACCATCGACAACCAGAAAGGAAAACGCAACATAAGCATAAATGTCGCGGCGGTCGCGGGGCGACGCGCCCTGACTCCCAGATTCTCACTCCGCGTCTCCGCAACTCCGCGTGAGTGAACTGCCGCACCATCAAACCACCTAACCACCCAACTACCTAACCAACTAACTAAAATTATGATATAATATGCGGCATGGAGAACTGCATGATAAGCTCTCGCCATTCGAACCTTGCCAAGGTGCCGTGCGATACCTTTGGGGACTGTGCTAATTGCGTCGGGAAGGAGCGGCCATGGATAATTTCATGATCGCCATCGCGGCGCTGATTTGCGTAGCGCTGCTGCCCATCGCCATAACGAGGCTTTTTCGCAACCGCATTTCGATTGGCTGGGCGATTGTCATTGCCATCAATGTTGCGCTGATTGCCGGCATCACCTGCTATTTGAAGTTTGCCAGTTGGAAAACGGACCAGAGCATGCATATTCGTTGGAACGTCCAGTGGTTTTCAGACCAATACAATCGAATCGACAAACTCGGCAATGAAGACCTGCTCCGGGATTATGTAACGAACTTCTGCGACAACGCCTGCATATTGCTGAACTTGGACTGCAAGACGGCTCCAAGCACTTCGAATCTCGTCGAGCGATATTACCTCGACTGGGAAGATCGCATCGACAGAGCCGAAAGCGCCGCGTCTGCATCTGAAAGCAGTTGTCAGAATGGCGCATTGCAATCGTCTTCGTCAGAGGCAAGATAAAGAAGGGGCTTTCTCGTGAAAACCAATTTCGATGAATTTAGGAAGTGGCGCCATTATCAAGTGGCCTCTGCAATAGTGCTGTTGGTTTTGGTTGTCACTGGTGTTATTTCGTCTGTATTTTCCGGTTTTAATCGATCTAGCAGCAGGAATATTTGCATAGTCGCATTTATTATGTCAATAATGACTTTAAAGGCAGTTGGATATTCGCGCTGTCCGCATTGTGGAAAGAGTGTCATGTCAAAATGGACTGGACGCGACGCTGCTGGGCGCAATTGCGCCAAGCGAATTGAAGAACGACTGCCAATTAGTTGCTTTCACTGCGGAACGGAAATTGCTACGGACTAAAGACCTAGTGCAACTGAAATACAAACGCAATCCCCCTGGGGTCTGTCCCCAAGTTTCTAGAAACTCCTCCGCTATTTGACCAACGCACCGCTACCAATTAAACCTAGGGGGGCGCATCCCCTTGTATTCAGAAAATGTCTTCAAATCATTTAAATCCATGATGCTTATCTTACAGCGCCTTTCCGCTTCTTCAACGTCTTTGGGCCAAGATACACTTGCATCATGGGAATTAATGTTGTCTATGCAAAACATCTTAATACTTCCATTGTCAATGCAGCTGCCGACAATGACATTGCCTCCACAAACCTGCAATTCGACATCTCCCCTCACAAGTACCCGACCATTGTTTTCAAGCACGGTCGTGCAAAGATCATTGCGATCTATCCGCCAGACTATCTCCCCAATTACAATATCAGAGAAATAACGATGCCTTCCATATAGATGTATGGAAATCAGCGTCGCTATCGCTGCAGCGACAATCCAAAATGTCTTTTGGCGGCACATCGCAATTCCTCCCTGCCCAATTCTACCTGTCCAATTTAGTTAGGTAGTGCGGTGGTTAAAAGGGCCAGACCCTTCTGTATATGCTTTATGCAAGCATGTTCCGTATGCATGCCATCACGACGAATAGCGCGGCAATCTATGCGTACTTGTTTCATCTGCCGCGTATTATATCATATTTAGTTAGATAGTGCGATGGTTAGGTGTTTTGGTAGTTTGCTCGTACCGTGATGAGAAATGAGTGATGAGTGATGAGTATGGGAGTGGGGGAGTGGAGAAGTGATGAGTGGCCTTGCTGAAATGGACCTCAATTAGCAATCACAACTTGATGCGAAGGAACGAATCATAATGAGGAAGCGCGGAAGAGGGCTGCGCGTCGAGCGGAGCGACACGGCGAGTCGCGGTTCGGCGATTGCGCGTCGCGGCACTTGCAACATCGGTTAATCCCCGCGAAGCGTCTTCCCTGCCGTAGGGCGGGAGCGGAGGGTGGCGCACGAGAGGGCTTTCGCTGGTCCGGCGGAATTTTGACCTAAGAGAGCACAGGCGAGCGCTCAGCGCGAGCGTCAAAATTCTGCCGGGGGGACCGGCGAAACCCGGGTCGGGCGAGCAGCCCTCCGCGACCGCCCGCAGGCAACCTCGGTTGCCCTTTACGTGAGCGCACGTTCGGAAGGCAGGGAAGGCTTGGACGGCAAGAAGGCGACTTGGGTTCAACTGCGATTTTTAGGATAAAGCCTCACGCGGAGAATGGTTTCTGCGACGATAATATGATACAATACGCGGCATGGACGGTTTCTCGCAGGACGATCTTGCCGCCGCCTTTCCCCAAAAACCGACGAGGAGGCATATATGAAAACGACAGTTGCTGCAGTCATGATTTCGGCAATGCTGGGCGCATTTGCCGTTGAAGGCCCGTGTAAGGACGAATCCTGTTCGTTGCCTGTGCAGGGCGAAGCCACGTATTCCGTCATGTCGCCCGTGCCGGAAACCGCGATTAAGCCGATTGCCGTTGCGCCGCGCCTCAACTCGCTGGACGGCAAGACGGTAGCGCTTGTCGGCGGGAGCTTCATGGCGAACGTCACGCACCCGGAGCTTAAGCGCCTCATTCTCGCCGAGTTTCCGACGGCGAAGGTGTACGTGCTGAGCGAGATCGGCTCTGCCGGGCCGTGGCCGCGCCCGGGCGTGGTGCGGCGCGAGAAAGACGAGTTTCAGCGCAAGCTCAAGGAGTTCAAGGTCGATGCCGTCGTCTCCGGCAACGGCGGCTGCGGGCTTTGCACGCCGAAGGAGACTGGCTCCTGCATCGCGGCGGAGGCGCTCGGCATTCCGTCCGTGATGATCGCCGCGCCTGGATTCGTCAAGCAGGCGAAGAGCGCGGCGGCGGTTGCGGGGCTTTCCGCACTTTGCGTAGCGGAATACCCCGGCGCGTTCGCGAGCCACACGCGGGAGGAATTGCTGGCGAACACGCGGAAGGCGCTATGGCCGCAGGTCAAGGCAGGGCTGCTGGGCGAGAGCCGCGCGACACGAGACGTGGAGGGTTCGCGTCTTGCGCCAAATGCCCTACGACAGAATGGCGAGCCATTCATTACCGGCACCTTCGCGGAGATACAGCGCATCTTCCTCGACTCCGGCTGGACGGACGGGCTTCCTGTCGTGCCGCCTACTGAAGACGCCGTCGCGGAGTTCCTGCGGTTCACAGACTTGCCTCCTGAGAGCTCCCTTGGCGCGATTCCGCCTGCTGGGCGAGAGGTGAAGGTGCGGCATGTCGCGGCGAACGGCGTAATGGCGGGTTGTCCGCCGGAGTTCATGCCGTTTCTCCTGGCGTTTGTGGAGGCGATGAAGGCAGGCGACTTCCGGCGCCCTCTTTCGTCGACGCATGCATGGACGCCGTACTGCTGGCTGAACGGGCCGGTGGCGCGGCAGCTCGGCTTTGACTGCGGGCAGGGCGAGATCAGCGAGCGGAAGAACGCCGTCCTCGGGCGTTTCATCAACCTCGCAATGCTGAATCTCGGCGGCTACCGCGTGAAGGAAAACAGGATGGGCACGTTCGGGTATCTGATGCCCTGGTGCCTTGTGGAAGACGAAGCCGCCGCGCGCAGCGTCGGCTGGAAGCCCTGGCACGTGCAGAAGGGGCATTCCATCGACGATTCCACCCTCACCGCGGCATCTGCGATAAACTGGGGCAACAACCTTGTTCCGGCGACAGCAGACGCCGAGCGCATCAAGGACATGGTTGCGTGGGACGCGGTGGAGAAGTCGCAGATGGCGGTTGCGAGCGGGATGCCCTGCACTTGCCGCGTCTTTCTGCTGACGGAGGGAGTTGCGCGAAACCTGGCGCGCACATACCGGACGAAGGACGACTTTTGCCGCGCAGTCGAGGAGGCGGCCAGGATTCCGCTTGCGGCGAGGGCGTTTGCAAACTACTGGGGGAATCCCGGAAGCGCATTCAGCCCGGGCAGGTATTCGCTGCAAATGCACGAGCGGCGCATCGCCTCGGCCGAGGGCGCACGCGAGACGCGCACGCCCCCGTGGCTTGCCTGGACCGGCAGGGAGCGAATCGAGACGGTGCCTGCGATGGCGGAAGGCAAGAGCGCGTTCCTTGTCACGGGCGACAGGTCGCGGAACAAGGAAATGTGCCTGCCGGGAGGAGGGTTTGCGACGGTCAAGGTGAGACTCCCCAGGGAATGGGACAAGCTGATGGCCGAGCGCGGATACGAACCGCTTGCCAAATTCCGCATTAGGTGATTTTTCACGCTGGCACTACGCATGCACGGAGATCGATAGGCAGGGGGCTGTGGTTGACTTTGCCGCGGTGTTTTAGGTATAATGCGCAGGAACTTCGTGTAACGGATAGGGAGACGGCAATGGGTGACGACAAGAGGGGGAAGACGGGATGCGGGAAGGTCATCGGCTACGCGGCGCTTGGGCTTGCCGTGCTTGTGGCGATCTTCGGGCCGTCTGATTCCGAGAAAAGGGAAGTCGCCGAGAAGGTCGCCGAGAAGGTCGTCGACGTCGCACAGGGCGGGACGAACGACTGCTCGTCCCTCCATCACTGGGAACGGACACCGCCGCCCGGAATCCGCTATGTGCCGGCCGACACGAACGTAGTGTCGGTCGAGGAGGCCATTGCCGAGCTCAACGAGCTCGTCGGCCTTGCGCCAGTCAAGGAAGAGGTCGCGCGGTTTACGTCGTTTGTGCGCGTTTCGCAGCAGCGCGCGGCGGCGGGGCTCAAGGTCGCGCCGATTTCCTACCATATGGTCTTCACGGGCAATCCCGGCACGGGCAAGACCACGGTGGCGCGGATCATGGCCAAGATATACCGCGCGCTTGGCGTCGTCAGGAACGGCCATCTCGTCGAGTGCGACCGTGGCGGGCTCGTCGCGGGCTATACCGGCCAGACCGCCATCAAGACCGGCAAGGTAATAGACTTCGCCCTGGACGGCGTGCTTTTCGTGGACGAGGCGTATTCGCTCGTGAACGGCCCCCAGGACAGCTTCGGAGACGAGGCGATATCGACGCTCCTGAAGCGCATGGAGGACGACCGCGACAGACTGGTGGTGATCGTTGCCGGGTACACCCACGAGATGAAGCGCTTTATCGACGCGAATTCCGGCCTTGCCTCCCGCTTCAGCCACTACGTGGAGTTTCCAGACTACACGGTGAGGGAGCTTGGCGAGATATTCCGCAGGAACGCGAAGAAGTCGGAATACGTCCTCTCGGCAGATGTCGAGAAGCATCTTGACGCGTACATCTCGATCCTCACGGCCAAGCGCGACAGGAAGTTCGGCAATGGCCGCTGGGTGAGGAACCTGTTCGAGCAGGCGGTCTCGCGGCAGGCCGTCCGCATCGCCGACCTCAAGGAGCCATCGAAGGAGGCTCTTATGACGCTCACTATGAAGGACGTGGGCATAAAGCTCAAGGATCCCGACGCCTCGGACGAGGACTGAGGCCTGGTTTTGCTTGCATTTTTCGTGGAAATGTGATTTAATACATTGCAAATATATGTCGCAACGTGCGATAACGGCTCTTTAGATGGAACGGACAGTCATAGATGGCCGAGATACTGGCGCAAGGCAGCCTGGAAAGTCAACGATAAAGACTGGGCTGTTGCCAAAGCTTCTGATTGCGATTGCGCTTGGCGCGGCGACGGGGCTCGTCTCGCCGGACTGGGTCATGCGGGCGCTCAACTGCTTTCGCGATTCGTTCGGGCAGTTCATCAAGTTCTTCGTTCCGTTCATCATAATAGGCCTCGTCACGCCCGCGATATCGGATACCGGCCGCGCCGCCGGGCGAACGCTTCTCGTCACGATGGGTATAGCCTACGCCTCTACGCTCTTCGCCGGGTATTTCGCATACGGCGTTTCGTGCGGCGTATTTCCGGCGATCATGTCGGGCGGGCTCCAGGATGCCGCATCGCGGTCGTTCCCCGCCTACTTCGCAGTCAAGATACCGCCGCTCATGGACGTCACGACTGCGCTTGCAGCGTCGTTCCTCGTCGGCCTCGGCATTGTTTCCACAAAGGCAGAGACGCTTGATCGCGCTGCACATGAACTTCGAGACATTGTCTCCCTTGCAATCGCCAAGGTGTTCGTGCCGCTTCTGCCGTTCTACATCATGGCGACTATGGCGGACCTTACCGGCAGCGGCAGGCTCATGGTTGTCGGCGGCGGGTGCCTCAAGATAATGGGTGTAGCGATTGCGGCCACGACGGCAGTGCTGGTGGTGCAGTTTTCCGTCGCGGGCGCGGTTGCGCGGCGGAACCCCCTCAAGGCACTCTGGACGATGCTGCCTGCATATCTCGTGGGCTTGGGCTGCTGTTCGTCGGCGGCGACAATCCCGTATACGCTCGCGCAGACGCGCAAGAACGGCGTTTCCGAGGAGACGGCCGAGCTGGTGGTTCCGCTTTGCGCCAACGTGCATCTCGCAGGCTCGATGGCGAACATGGTCGTGTATGCGGCGGGCCTTGCCGTTCTTGCCGGCGAGCCGCTGTCATTTGGCGCCTTTACCGAGTACATCCTCATGGTCAGCGTAACCGCCGTCGCCTCGCCGGGCGTCCCCGGCGGAGTGGTGCTTGCCTGCGCTTCGGTGGCGGAGGCCGCGCTTGGCTTTTCACCCGAGCGCTACGCCATCATGATAGCCATCTACATGGCGCTTGACGGCATGGGCACGGCCTGCAACCTGACTGGCGACGGGGCGATCGCGATTATCGTCGACAGGTTTCGGAAATCCTTGGGGACAGACCCCGGTTGTCGCGTAGATAGTTAATTGTTTTGCATTGATTTGCGCTAATAATTGAATTTGGCTAATTGGGGGACAGACCCCAGGGCCAATTGGGGACAGACCCCAGATGTTTCAGGAAGATTGATTTCAGTCACAAAGGACAGGAGAAGCAGGAGCCCCTATTTTAGTTAGGAGGCTAGATGGTTTTCACTTCACGAATGGGCTGTTGCGCCGGTTGCAGGTCGCGGCCTGACGGAATTTGGTATAATACGCATTGGAACTTACAGGAGATGACACAATGAGCAATCTTTACAAGAGCAGCGACGAGAAAGTGGTCGCAGGCGTTTGCGCAGGGCTTGCCCGCAGGTTTGACCTGAACGTTACGGGCTTGCGCTGGGTAGTTGCGCTTGTGACGCTTTTTTCCGGGCTGCCGCTTTTGGCGTACGCAATTCTCTGGACGGTGCTGAAGGAGCGGCCTACCAAGGGCGTCATCGACGTATAGCATGAAGATCCTCTTTGTCTGCCACGGGAACATCTGCCGCAGTCCGATGGCGGAGTTCGTCATGAAGGACTTGCTGGCGAAGGCCGGGCGAGACGATGTCGCCGTCGAATCCGCCGCGCTGCACACCGACGAGATCGGCAGCGATACGCACTACGGGACGAAGCGCGAACTGACGCGGCACGGCATTCCGTTTGCGCCGCGTCGCGCGTGGCTCCTTACCGCCGACAGGGTTTCGGAGTACGATCTTGTGATTGGCATGGATGGCGCGAACATGCGGGATTTGCGCAGGCTTGCGGGGGAGGGGGCGAAGTTTCGCAAGCTCATGGAGTTTGCGGGGAGCGAGCGTGATGTGGCCGACCCGTGGTACACGGGTGATTTTGAGGCGACGTACGCGGATGTGGTTGATGGCTGCACCGCGCTGCTTGCGAAGCTTCCGTAGCCGTTCCTTGAGGATGTTCACTTTCCCATGGGTCGTGAACCCCCTCAAGGGGCCGCTACGCGTCTCCGCGTGAGCAGACCACCCACCCACTTAACCTAAAAATCGTAGTAGAACCCTTATTTGCATTTTGCCGCCCAAGCCTCCTTCACCTTGCCTACCAAGCCTTCCTTGCCTTTCCAACGTGCGCTCACGTAAAGGTAGCCGCCGAACGGAGTGAGGGCCGAGCGAAGCGAGGGGATAGCCGAGGGCGAAGCCCGAGTGCCGAGCAACCGTGCTCCCTTGCCTCTTTGGGCGAAGCGCGCGCTCCGGGGCCTTCGGGCCGACCTGCTCGCCCGACCCGCATTTCGCCGGTCCCCCCGACAGAATTTTGACGCTCGTGCTTAGCACTCGCCTGTGCTATTGGGGGTCAAAATTCCATCGGACCAGCGAAAT
>JAEEHL010000053.1 GCA_016280825.1 Verrucomicrobiota bacterium | reverse complement strand
TACCAACCAGACAATATAGTTAAGTCAAAATACTTTACATGGACCACCAAGCCACAAACAAACCATAGAAAGGAACAGCAAATGAAAGTACACAACATTAACGGCACTTCAGATAACAAGTGCAAATGCGGATCCTGGAAGGCCCACTGGGAGAAATTTAATGAGCGCAAAAATACGTGGCCCAAATATTGCGCGGCGTATGGCTGTCTCGAGTCCGCCACCGTAGGAGCGCATGTCCAGAAAGACAGCGGCACCGACAAATGGTTCATTATACCGTTTTGCAATAAACACAATGGCCGGGAATTCCAAGGGAAAAGCATTGAGGTTTCTGCCGGCACCTCATTTGCACCTGCAAATCGCGAGGAAACCTGCGAAAAATAGTTTCCACCTTCTTGCCTCCTCCGATTACCGGAAAAACCAAATCAACACCGTCCAGTCCCCGTCCCGGGACTGGACGGTGCAACATACCCAAACTCCACCGACGCCACAAGAATTATGATATAATTACAACGAGTTAGCGATCCAATCTTCAACCTTCAACACTATGAGAGCAAAGATTATATTGCACACAATGTTCGCAACCGCGATTGCCTTGACGTTGGGATGCAATCGTAGCGAACCAGCAAAAGAACAGTCGGATTGGGACGCACTGCGAGCAGAAGTGTCTTCGTTGCGAAAATGCCTTGCCCAAGACGGCGCCTACGCCTTTGTGACAAATGCCGCAACGCCAAAGACGGTGCCGCACATTCATTCGCAGTGCTGGGTTGATTTGCTACCCGGAGGAGAGATTGGGCGCCGTATGTATGAACAGGAGAAAAGAGATTTTGGGCTTGATGTACTTGGGCACCTTGAGGAATATGCGCAGAATATCGAGGACAAAGAGGACTTGGCGGGGCAAAGAGAGAGCGCGGCAGAACTGCTTGCCATTGCAGAGTGGCTGAGCACCTCCCCGGGATACGGCAACTACCTGCTTAAGAGGTGGGCGGAAATCATGGCGTTGATCCGCGTAGGCCATCTTGCCGTAAGCGGACGAGTTGGACTCGATGAAATCAAATCCTACTTTAACCGCATTGATACCCCGCTTGAGGACTTGAAACTGCGCGTCAGGATTCTTAACGAAGAAGCTCCTCATAAATACTCCCTGCCCATTTCTCTATCTTCGGAAGAGGCCGGAAGCGAGAGCATTTGCAGACAGTGGGCTAAGCACATGCAAGAGTCAATGCAGCACTACTCAAAATGGTGTCAGGAAAAATCGCGTTGCTATTCTGACTTGGAGTTTGCCGCTGTAGTGCGGGACGATCCCAGATACTCGTTCTACGTTGAAGATTCGCTTGACGGCAGCCACACGCTGCGTGATGCCTGGGGAAAGAAAACTCACTACACATCGCTTTGCACGGGCCCGATGAGCATGCTCCACTGGCAGTGCCTGAAAGAAATAATTGGATACTGGGAGGTTGCAGGAGAACTGCCCCTTCCAGACAAAGAGCTCGTAAGGCGCCCAGGCTCGTTTAAGGGGCTTTGCCGCGAGGGAGACGAGTATAGAGTCATCATAGCGGCAAAATGGAAAGCCGCCTCGAAGTCGGGTGTACCGACTGGAATCGACGGCCGCGTAATTGCGCTGATGCGAGACGAGATTGTGGACCGCATTACAGAAAACTGCCGGCGCAACACGTCGCTGCGATAAGAGATTATATGAATTTTAGCCCAAGCAAAACAAATGGGCGGAAAGGAGGTGATTGGGAAATGGAATGGAAGAACCTTAAGGGAACTGGCGACAACCAGGCGTCAAAGCCATGGCTTGATGTTTGGAAAGAGCGTACAAACTACAAAGGCGATCCGCCTTGCGGCCGTAAGGGCTGCGGCAAAGCCGCGACGCTCGGCGCTCACGTAATCAAGGTGGATTCCTACGATAAGAGTTGGTATCTGCTGCCGTTATGCGACGCTTGCAACAAGCTGGACGACCCCTTCGAAAAGAAGGAGAATGTTCCTGTTGCGCCTGCGGCCAAATAAGGCCGTCGACGTCCAGACCGCCAATTTGCGGTCTGGACGTTATATCGTATCTATCGAAGGTCATGCTACACCTATTACATGGGCGATCCAGTGTCGTCTGATGATATTCTGCTCCACGCCCTCGGCATCTTGCAGCTGCGCAGAATCACAATCGTCGAAACAAACATTTGCCGCATAAGGAGGAGGATTGCAGCAAACGTGGCGACGGCACGGACGACTCCCGCAAATGATGTCAAGAATGCGCTCATGCCTTGGCACCCACAAAATTCATTATCAGAAATCCCTTGCGTCGTGGCGGTCTTTTACTTTACAATTTTGTAAACTTATTTTCCTTTCATCGGGGCGGGGGATTGTGGTAGAATGTCGCGCATGAAGACAAAAACACACGTTTTCGTACAGCCGCTCGGGCTACCCGGTCTCGGTCTCGCACCCCTTGCGCGGGCGGGCCTCAATTTGCTATAATGCGCACAACCTGCCCGTCTCCACGACGGGCGCGGACGGAATCGTGACGAAGTACACTGACCCATTAGATTTTACCATTTCCGCTGGCTAACTAGCCTGCTGAAATCGCAGCGGGAATATGGTATAATAGAAAAGTATGCATGGAAAATGGCGATGTGCCGCGTCTGCCGCGAGGCGGGTGTCGCAGTCGCTGGGGCACCGACTTGCCGTGGAAGTGCCCGCAAGGCTTGAAAGCCCGGAAGGAAGATAAAGATGAAGATGCCCATTGGAACGGTTCTTGCACTGATGTGCGCGGCTGCCGCGCACGCGGCGGACTTTACCATCTACAACGTGCTGCCGTTCTCGCCCGGGCGCGAGGCGCAGTGCGCGGCGGACTGCCGCGAATACATGGCCGCGACTGGCGGCGACCTCGTGCTGTACTCGCTTTCGCTCCATCCCGAGGGCAGGCCCGCGATGGAGAAGGTCGAGCGCTATCTCGAAAGCTACCGCGCGCTCCGGCGCGAGCTCGAGGGCTCCGGCGTAAGGCTTGGCGTTCTCGTGCAGTCGATACTCGGGCACTGGCCGCGCGTCGACAAGGACATAGAGGACTGGACGCGCACGGTGAACATCAAGGGCGAGAAGGTGCGCTTCTGCCCCGACGACCCGGGATTCGCGAAGTACATCGACTTGACCTTCGCCATGCTCGCGAAGGAGCGCCCCGCCTTTATCCTCACCGACGACGATGTGCGTGCGTATTCGCATGACGCCGAATGCTTCTGCCCGCGGCACGTCGCGGAGTTCAACGAGCTAAGGGGGACGAAGTACACCGAGGCCGAGCTGCGCAAGCGGCTCTCCGCCGTGCGCCAGGGCGACCCCGACTACGTCGCCTTCCTTTCCGTCCAGCGCGGCATGATGGAGCGGCTCGTGAAGCGCTTCCGCGCGGCGATCGATTCCGTCGACCCCTCGATTCCCGCCGGGATATGCGTTGCCTGGGAGGAGACGTTCCTTGCGCCGCCGCTCGCCCGCGCAATCGCCGCGAAGGGGCAGACGCCCGTCATGCGCGTCGCTACCGGCTGCTATGGCGAGCGCTTCGGCACGCGCCTGCCGGCGAACGTCATGCGCATGATCGGCTTTGCCGAATACTACCGCGACTCCGGCATCGACATTCTCGACGAGGCCGACACCTGCCCGCACAACCTCTGGAGCAAGTCTGCGCTTTCGTTCTTCACGCATCTCGAGATTGCGTCGTTTCTCGGCTTCAAGGGGGCGAAGGCGTGGTACGTGAACGGCCACAAGGGCGGCAGCTTGGTGCCGCGCGCATATACCGAAGTGCTTGCGCGCAACCGAGGGCTGCTGGACGCGCTTGCCCGCGAGACGGCGGAGGGCGCGGCGGAGGGAGTGGCGGTGCCGGCGTTCACGCGCTTTCCGAAGTGGCATCTTGCCGCGGGCCACGGCGAGATGTTCATCGAGGGCGGGACGTTCGCCGAGCAGGCGTTCATCCCGTTCGGCATACCCTTCCGCGCGGAGAAGGACTTTTCGCGCGACGGCATCTACGTCGTGTCGCGCAAGGAGGAGGTAAGCCGCTTTACCGACGCGGAGCTCAAGAAGGTCTTCTCGCACAAGGTGCTCGTCACCGGCGAGGCGGCGCTTGCGCTCACCGCGCGCCGCCGCAGGGACCTGATCGGCCTTGCCGCCGCAAAGAAGGACTTCCGCTTCAACCGCGAGCGCGACAAGGCTTCGGGCGCGGGCTTCGCGGCGACGCCGTCCGACGCAATGCCGTTCTTCTCTGATCTCGCGCCGGGCGCGGAGGTCTTGACTGAGCTTGGGTTCTCGCCGTATTCCGGCTCGCCCGTCTTCGAGGTGGCGGCCCCGGGCGCGGTTCTCTGGCGCAACGCGCTCGGCGGCACGGTGATAACGTGCGCGTACCATTCGGGCATGACGCCGCTGCACAGGTTCTCGGAGGCGCGCAAGTACTGGCTCATGCGGCTTCTCGACCGTCTCGGCGGCGCGGCGCTCCCCAGCGTCTGCGGCAACGACCAGGACGTCCTCGTCTTCGCGCGCACGGGGAAGGAGGGCGGCTCGCTCGTCCTTGCCGTCAATCTCAATTCCGAGCCGATTTCCGCGTTGCGCCTTCGCGCGCCGCAGGCAAAGTCGGTTTCGGTGCTTGCGCCCAATGGCGAGTGGAGGCAAGTGGAGTTCGAGCGAGACGGCGAGTTTGCCGTACTGCCCGTGCCGCTTGCGTTCTACGAGGCGAAGGTCCTGAAGGTCGAGTAAGGGGAATCTAGCACTTTTCAAATGCGATTTTTAGGCTAAAATGATATAATACGCACCATGTTGATAACACTGCTAAAGTCAAAACTGCATAGAGTGCGCGTCACGGAGGCGAACCTCGACTACACGGGGTCGCTTACCGTCGACGAGGACATGATGGACGCGGCGGGGTTCTTCCGCCACGAGAGGATACTCTGCGCCGATCTCGAAAACGGCAATCGCTTCGAGACGTACATCATCCCCGGCCCACGAGGCTCCCGCGTCTGCTGCCTCAACGGCGCGGCGGCCCACAAGGGCGCGGTGGGCGACAGGCTCATCGTGATGGCATTCGCCCAGTTGACGCCCGACGAGGCGCGCTTCCACGAGCCCAAGGTTCTTTTCTGCGATGGACGCTGAGGTAGAGGAACGCCTTGAGATCGACCTTGCCGCGATCCCTCCGGAAGGGGGGACCGTCGAGGGCGAGGTTGACATAATCGACTACGAGGACGAGTTCGTACACCCCTTCGGTGGCGTCAGGTACTCCCTTTTCGTCCAGCCAGTCGGCTCGGAGCTCCTCGTAAAGGGGCGCCTTGAGCAGGATTTCGACCTTGTCTGCAGTCGCTGCGGGTGCGATTTCGACACGACTTCGAAGGTCGAGGACTTCCTCCAGAGCTACGAGATCGGCGAAAAAACGCAAAAAGTGGATTTGACTACTGACGCAAGAGATAGTATAATACTCAATCTACCGACATATCCGGTCTGTAGCGAGGCCTGTCCCGGCGTGGAAACGAAGCCGAACGGGTTTCAAGACGGCCGGTGGAGCGCACTTGACGAATTGAAGAAATAGAGGAAGGAGAAAAACAATGGCAAGTCCCAAGAACAGAGTGTCGAAGCGCCGGAAGCGCGAGCGCGTGGCATCGCTTGAAAAGCCCATTCTTGCGCAGCTGGGTACGTGTCCCTCGTGCGGGGCGCCCGTGCGCTCCCACCGTGCGTGCCCGTCTTGCGGCATGTACAAGGGTCGCAAGGTAGTCGCGGCGAAGAAGGCGAAGTAGCCTCTGGTCGGCACGGGGGGTTCTCCCATGACCCGTATTGCGCTTGATGCGATGGGCGGCGACTACGCGCCCGGCGAGATAGTCGTCGGGGCGGTAGAGGCCGCGGTAGGGGTTCCAAACGTCAAGATTCTTCTCGTAGGCCAGCTTGCGCCTATCGAGGCGGAGCTTGAAAAGCTACCGAAGGACCTCAAGAAGTCCGCGAGGTTCGCAATAGAGACGGGTCTTCTCGAAATCGTCCATGCGCCCGACGTGGCGGAGATGGACGAATCGCCCGTCGAGGCGGTCAAGAAGAAGAAGGACTGCTCTATAAACGTCGCGATGCGCCTCGTGAAGGAGGGGCGCGCCGACGCCTTCGTGTCGGCCGGCAATTCCGGCGCAGTCGCGACGAGCGCGATACTGACCTTGGGGCGCATTCCCGGCGTCAAGCGCCCGGCGATCGCCACGGTGATGCCGAACCGCAACCCGAAGCGGCCTCTCATTGTGCTTGACGCGGGCGCCAACATGGACTGCCACCCCGAGTGGCTCGTACAGTTCGCCATCATGGGCAACGCCTATTCGAAGGCGGTCCTGAAGCGCGGCGTTCCGGCGGTGGGGCTTGTCTCCATCGGCACGGAGGACTGCAAGGGCAACGAGATGACGAAGGCGACGTTCCCGCTTCTGAAGGAAGTGAAGGACATAAACTTCGTCGGCAACATCGAGGGCAAGGACCTATACAAGGGCCATATCGACGTCGCGGTGTGCGACGGGTTTGTGGGGAACGTCGTCCTGAAGACCACGGAATCGATTGCCAAGGCGATCGTCTACTGGCTCAAGAAGGAGTGCTTCAAGGGGCCGCTGCGCATTCTAGGGGCGATACTCCTCAAGGGCGCGTTCCGTGCGCTCAAGAAGCAGCTTGACCCCGAGATATACGGCGGTGCGCCGCTTCTGGGCGTGCCCGGGGCCGTCATAATCGGGCACGGCAGTTCCTCCCACAAGGCCATCTACTATGCAGTGAAGGCGGGCGTCGCCGCGGCGACCAACGATGTCTCCGGGCTTATCCAGAAGGCCAT
>JAEEHL010000052.1 GCA_016280825.1 Verrucomicrobiota bacterium | reverse complement strand
TGTAGGAAACTTGAACTCTAACGACGCACAGAAGAGGCACTGCCTTCGTGCAGTTTCGCCTCCTTCGGTGTATCGTTAGAAGGCTATCCTACACGCCTCCCTTGTTGCATCGAGGGAGGTGCTTTCGTTTCCACCACCGCCTCGGTATCTGGTAGGGCGGCGTGTCCTCACGCCGCCGTTGCAGGGAAACAGAAAAAGGGATCGTAAAGGTGCGGTGTAGAACGGTAGATGACATTGCGCGGGAGGCGCTACGGATCATTGGCGAAGAGAAAGCTTCGACCAATGAGCCTCGTGCCGAGTTTTTCTTTCGTGGTGAAAGTAAGAACCATAAGTCGGATTACGACAGCGATCCGCTTGGCACCGTTTTTCAATCGTATCTTGATCGGCTGGGATTGGTTGAATACGAGCGTGAACTTTACCAAGAGGCGATGCGGCTCAACGTGGCATCGTTTGAAGAAGATCGGACGATGGTAGAGCGTGTCGCGCGGATGCAGCATTATCAGCTGCCCACGCGTTTTTGCGACATGTCAACCAACGTTCTTCTTTCTGCGCATTTCGCCTGCGGTGGTGGCGAACTGGGCACGCATAAAAGCGATGATGACCGTGACGGGTTTATTCGCGTTATGAAGGCCAAGCACGAGCAAATCAAGTCGTTTACAAGCGACATTATTATCGCCATTTCTCATTTGCCGCTTGTTTCGGCAAGAAATGTAAAACCTTCGCAACCAAGAGGGCTTGGGTATCTTACTTATGAGGTGCAGAACAATCGGCCTGGTTTCTTTGGAGAAGATGTGGATGAGGATATCGGCAAGCAACTTCGTCGAGAGATACAGCATGTTTGGGCGTTCAAGCCAATGATGAATTCGCGGCGGATTCGCAAACAGGGCGGACTGTTTCTTGCGTTCGGATGCGGGGACGGCAAGAAGTCGCTTGAACCGACATTCTCGCCAGAAGATTACGATAACGAAGATGCGCCGTCATACGGCATCAAGCAAGTCGATTACATCCGCATCGCGGCAGAAGCGAAGAAAGACATCCGCGAACAGTTACGTTATTTTGGCATGGAGAGCGAGTCAGTCTATCCTGAGCTTTCAAACGTGTGTGAAGAACTCCAAGAACGATTCAAGGAAATCAAAAATAAGGAGGAACGACAGTGAGCATGTATCATTGTGAAGGATTCGTAAAAGAAGTCAAGATCGATAAAGACGGAAAAGTGACATTCACGCTTGATCCTGCTGCGCCGTATATCTTTGAGAAGAAAAGGGACGATGGGAAAGCAAAGAGATGCATGCTCTTGCTTGAAGCGTCCAAGACCTCAAATAAAGCGCGGATATTGGATGGCGATGATGATCCAAAATTTTCGGTACCGAGTGGATGCTCGTTTAGTGCAATGGTGATTGTTAAGGCGAATCACTTGAAAGTTCGGGTGATATCACGTTTGAGCTCCGCTCCAATCCCGGTTGAGGGGTTAACCGTCTTGTAGGTGGCTGCGTTGCTAAATAGCAAAGGAGAATAACTAAAGAGATAGGAGGCGTAAGATGAGCGATAGTGCAGAGGATTATGATGCCCAATATGACGGTGCCCACTTGAAGCTCATTGTAGTAATGGGATTTCCCCATAGTGGCAAGACAACGAGTCTTGGAGGACGATTTGACCCTCCCCCTCAACTTATAGGATTGAGCCAACAACTTTCTGGTGGTGCAGATGTGCCTGTCGGCGGAAATGAACATTGTCGCGAGGCGACTTGTCAGATAAACGGGAAAATGGTTGACGTATATTTCGGGCTGGATGGTGATTCCGAAGAGATTATCTATCAGAACATAAAGAACATCGGTGACAAATCTCCGAAGCCGTATGATGTTGCCATAATAACTTTGCAGCGCAGGACAGTTGATACGTCCCTGTCGGTCGGTACGGTTTGGCAGAAATGGATAGACAGGAGCATTCAGAAGTATACAAACGAGAATTCGCCATTCCCTGATCATGAGCGATATTATGTGCATACGATTATCCCGCAGATTTGCACGGCTGCAAACAAATATGGTGGGCAGATAGGCACAACTGTTATAAGTCCTCCAAACAAGACTTGGGATTCGCTTACGACAAGTTTGCAAGATCACATAATAGATTTGCTTTTGAAAATCGTGTGAACGACAAAGGAGAAGCTACGATGAAGGCGCTTAGAGGACGTACTATAAAGTTGATCGTCTTAGTGGCAATGTCAACGGTATGTGCGGTGGCACATGTACATGCTGCGACAGCGGTCGTCGACGGCATCACATGGACATACACTACCATAAACAATGAGGTGATTCTTGGTGGAGGATCTTCTTCAAGCACGGCAGTTCCAAAAGAAATATCTGGTGCGATGACTATCCCTTCGTCGATAGGCGGATATCCAGTGGTAGGAATTGGGGCATATGCGTTCTACAACTGCACCAACCTTACGAGCGTAACCATTCCCAACAGCATTACGCGCATCGGGTCATGTGCATTCTACGGTTGCAGCGGTCTTACGAGCGTGACGATCCCTGACAGCGTGACGAGCATCGTGTCATCTGCGTTCTCCGGCTGCAGCGGGCTTGAGGAAATCACACTGCCGTTTGTAGGTGCGCGTCGTGGCAACGGGTCAGAAGATTCGCTTTTCGGCTACATATTCGGCACATCGTCTTACTCGGGCGGTACGAGTACGCGGCAGTACTATTCCTCGTCTTCTTCTTGTTACTATGACTACTACATTCCGTCCAAGTTGAGGAAGGTTGTAATCACCGATGAAACAGGCCTGAGTTATAGCGCGTTCCGCAACTGCAGCGGGCTGACGAGTGTGACGATACCTGACAGTGTGACGAGTATTGGGGAATATGCGTTCGCGGGTTGCCGTGGGTTGGCAGATGCGAATGGTTTCGTCATTGTGCGAAACGTTATCTATGATTACATTGGCGGAGATCAAAACTTGACGATCCCAGACGGCGTGAAGAGCATTGGGTCAGGAGCGTTCTCCGATTGCAGCGGGCTTACGAGCGTCGTAATAGGCAACGATGTGACAAACATCGGGAATTCTGCGTTCTGCAACTGTAGCGGGCTTACGAGCGTCGTGATCGGCAGCTGTGTGGCGAGCATTTGGGGTTATGCGTTCTCCGGCTGCAGTGGTCTTACGAGTGTGACGATACCGAACAGTGTGATGAACATCGGGAGCTCTACGTTCTCCGGCTGTAGCGGTCTTGAGGAGATCACGTTACCGTTTGTCGGTGCACGTCGCGGCAACAACACTGCCCGCTGGGACGCGCTCTTTGGATACATCTTTGGCGTGTCGTCATATATGGGTGGCACGAAAACGCGCCAAGTATATAATGGAGACCCTTATTCTTATGAAGACTTCTATATCCCGTCAAATTTGCGGAAGGTTGTTATCACGGATGAAACGGTTTTGGGACGTGGTGCGTTCTTCGGTTGCAGCGGGCTGACGAGTGTGACGATACCGGACAGTGTGACGAGCATCGAGGGGTCTGCGTTCTACAACTGCAGCGGGCTGACGAGTGTGACGATACCGGACAGTGTGACGAGCATCGGGGATTCTGCGTTCTCCTATTGTAGTGGGTTGAAGAGCGTGACGATACCGCAGCATACGCTGGATAGGGGAATTAGGAAAGTGTTCCCGGCAGCCTATTCTTCGCTTACGAATGTGTCCTATTCGTCAATCATAACCAATATTGGGTCTTATGCGTTTTCCGGCTGCAGCGTTCTTACGAGCGTGACGATACCCGACGGCGTTATGAGCATCGGATCGTCCGCGTTCTCTGGCTGTAGCGGGTTGACGAGTGTGACGATACCGGCCGGTGTAACGAACATTGGCGCTTCAGCGTTCTCCGGTTGCAGCGGTCTTACGAGCGTGACGATACCAGAGAGCATAACGAGCATTGGATCGTCTGTGTTCTATGGTTGTAGTGGGTTGACGAGCGTGGCGCTTCCGGTCGGTGTAGCGAACATCGGGGATTCCGCATTCTACAATTGCAGTGGCCTTACGAGCGTGACGATACCGGCCGGTGTAACGAACATTGGCGCTTCAGCGTTCTCCGGTTGTAGCGGGCTTATGGGCGTGACGATACCGGACAGTGTGACGAACATCGGGGATTCTGCGTTCTTCGGTTGCAGCGGGTTGAATAGCGTGACGATACCGCAGAGCGCATGTGTGCGGCAGATGTCGTCCATTTTCCCTAGTTCGTATCGGACGATAAGGAACATTGAGATTGCCGAGGGGGTGACATACCTTTGCGATAATATGTTTGTGGGATGTGCGGCGCTGGAAACGTTGTCGTTGCCAGATACTTTGGTTGACTTCGGCAACAATGACATGCGTTGGTGGGCGGAGAGGTGTTGGGGTGCCGAAGGACTGTGCATCAAGAATGGATGCGTACTCGGGTATGTTGGCGACGCACCGGCGCGGTTGACGATTCCAGAAGGGGTGAGGGGCATTGCCGCGTACGCGTTGAGCGAACAGTATGACCTTCAGGAGATCGTTCTGCCCTCTACGTTGACGTCTATTGGCGTGGGGGCATTCTATGGAGATACGTATCTTGACAACGTCTTCATTCCGGACGGCGTGGAGACGATCGGCGATTGCGCCTTTCAGGACTGCTCCTATCTCCAGACGCTGACGTTGGGCTGCGGCGTGAAGTCGGTGGGGAGGTATGCGTTTTCGGGATGTTCGCAGCTCGCAAGTGCCGTGTTCGCGGACGGTCTTATTGAAATTGGCGAAGGGGCGTTCGAAGGTTGCTGGCGCATGCAGTCCGTGTCGCTGCCGCTTTCGACGGAGCGCGTCGCTTCCTCTGCGTTTAACGGATGCACGTCGTTGACGGGCGTGACGGTACCAACGCATGGCGGCACGATGTACGATTGGTTTAACCCTGTCTATTCGCAGATTCTTGATGTGACGATCCCGGAGGGCGAGACAGAGGTGTGCGACTCCATGTTTTACGGTTGCAGCTCGATGCGGAATGTGGTGTTGCCGGAATGTGTCACGAATATAGGCGCGTGGGCTTTCGGGGAGTGTGGCGGCATCACGTCGGTTGTGCTGCCGGAGAGCGTGGTACAGGTTGGATCGGGGGCGTTCTGGGGGTGCGGACGGCTTTCGGACGTTACGCTTTCGCGTGGACTGACCGCGTTGCCGGACAGCCTGTTCGACGAGTGTCGGTCGCTTGATTCGCTTGTCGTGCCCGATTCGGTTACGTATCTCGGCTGCTGTTTCGCCGCACCGAACATGGCCACCATCTATTACCTCGGCGATGCGCCGGAATGTGCATCTGGCGCATACGACAACACGAGCTGGAACCTGACGAGCTACGTGATTCTCGGCACGAAGGGCTGGGACGGGCGGCCCAATTCGCGCGACATCCCGCAGTCGTGGAATGATCGGGGCATCACCACTTGGACGGCCAACAAGTTCAACGTGACATTCGACGCGAACGGCGGCAATTTCGAAAGCGAAGGTGCCGTGGCTACATCATACGTCTGCGAAGAGGCGACCGATACCGGATACGTCCTGCCGCCGTTCGAGCCGGTGCGTCCGGGATATACGTTCAACGGCTACTGGACGGAGTCCGCCGCCGGGACGCGCATCACGGGTTCCGTGCGCGTGAAGCTTACGAAGGCGCACAAGCTCTACGCGCACTGGTTGAAAGGCATACCGGTGACGGTGCGGTTCAACGCGAACGGCGGGAGCGTAACGCCAGCGTCGCAGACGGTTGCCAGCGGTGCGGTCGGGACGTTGCCGACGCCGGTGCGGTATATGTATGCGTTCCTTGGATGGTTCACCGAGGCGAACGGCGGCACGAAAGTGACGGCCTCGACGAAGGTGACGGAGGATGTGACGTACTATGCACACTGGCAGTATGACGGTTCGGGACTTGTCGCCGCCGTTGTCGCGGACGGTTGCGAGGGGATGGGTACTGTGTCCGGCGGCGGTACGACGGTCAAGGCGGGGACGAAGGTTTCGCTCAAGGCGACGCCGAACGCGGTGTGTGTGTTCGTGGGGTGGCGGCCCGTTGGGGACAACGCATCCTACCAGATGGGCGAATTCCTTTCGCAGTCGGCAAGCTGGTCGTATGTGGCGACGGGCGAACCAGTCACCCTTGAGGCGGTGTTCGCGACGGTGGCGGATGATGCGGCGAGCTTGGAGGTGGCCGTGGAGGATGTGGCGACTGAGGCGGACGGGACGATCGGGACAATCGGGACGGACGGGACGCGAGCGCTCGACCTTGGTGCGTGTGTGGGGTCGCTTTCGGAGCCGAAGATCACAGTGAAGGGGTTGCCGGCGGGGTTGAAGTACGATGCGAAGACGGGGGCGATCACCGGCAAGGCGACGAAGCCTGGGAAGTACACGGTGGCGGTGAGCGCGACGAACGCGTCGGTGAAGAAGCCCGTGACGGCGACGTTCGACATTGTCGTGCCGAATCTGGCGAGCGAGAAGCTGCCGGGGCTTGAACAGGATACGGAGGCGTATGGAAAGATTGTCTGCGGCGTGGCGTTTGATCCGGGGCTTGTGGATTGCGCGCCCGAGGACGGCTGGACGGTGAAGGCGGCGGGGTTGCCGGCGGGCTTGAAGCTTGTGCAGGACAAGACGACCGGCGCGTATTCGATAACAGGCGTCCCGACGAAGGCGGGCACGTTCACCGTGACGTTCACGGCCTCGAAGAAGGGCGAGAAGAACCAGGTGGCGACGATCACGCTCGAGACGGTAGCACTGCCGGAATGGGCTGTTGGGACGTTCAACGGGTTCGTCGAGTGTTACACAGGTCCGGAATCTGGAAGCGCCTTCGGCTCCATCACGATGACGGTTGCGGCGAATGGAAAGGTGAGCGGCAAGATAGCGCTTGTGGGCACGAACTACACGTTCAGTGCCGCGAGCTATGCGATGGGTGACGGCGCCGACTATTTCGTGGTTGACGCCGAGGCTAAGGCTGGCAAGGTGGTCCGTCCGCTGCGGCTCCTCGTCTTTTCGTGCGACGCCCCGGAGTTTTCGCCGTCGCTTCTCAATGCGAGGGCGGTCGGCAGCCTGGATAGCCCCCTTGCCTCTGAGATATTGATGTGCCGCGGCATGTGGAAGGACAAGGCGACGGCGGCCGCCGCGAAGGCGGCGATTGCCAAGTGGGAGGGCGTCTACACGCTCTCGACGGCGGGCAGCGGCTACCTCTCGCTGACGGTCGGGAAGGACGGCAACGTGAAGGCGACCGGCAAGCTCGCGGACGGCACGAGCGCACGCGCGACGTCGCCGCTCATGTACGACGAGGCCAGCGGCTGGTTCGCGTATCTCTACGCCGCACCGAGTGCGTACAAGGGCGGGGCGTTCGCGGCGGTGGTGGGGTTTGACGGTCACGCGGGACGCGTGACCCTACCGTGTGGACCGGCGCTGTGGTCGAGCCGCAATGCGCAGGCGACGGGCGAATATGGCGAGGGCTTTGTGCGCGACGTGGCTTTCACCGGCGCGTACTACAGCAAGCTCGACACGCTCCGCAAGTACTATGAGGCGCTGAGGTTCACTGCGGATTCGCCGACGTTGAACGGCGCCGGTGCAACTGCTGGAACGAGTGGTGAAATCGCCGTCGATGCGCAGGGGAAGTTTGTCATCGACAAAGACGCGGGGTTGACGCTTTCGTTTGCGCAGGCGACCGGGATATTCAAAGGCGGCAGCACGCTTGTCTTTGACGCCAAGACGAAGAAGAAGGTGTCGTTCGAGGGGATTGTGGTGCAGGGGGAGGACGTGATGAGGGGATTCTACCTCTGGGACGCCTCGTCTTCATACAACGACCCGAAGACGGGCAAGGAGAAGGCGTACAAGTACAAGCAGTCGTTCCCCGTGTCGTTGATTGCCGAGTGAGCGGCCGTAAATCCCGTTCCCCAGGTTCACAATCGTCTATTGCGTTTTTGGCGAACAAATGATATAATTGTCGCCATCATGACGCAATTTATAGACATACACGCGCACGGAATCCTGACTCCGTGCTGCCCCGTGTTCGAAGGGCCTACGGGCCAGCCGCTCTGCTCTCCTGAAGAGCTGATCCGCTGGTGGGACAAACTTGGTGTCGAAAAAGGGTGCATACTGCCCGAAACGGCGCCTGAATCGCCGTCGATACTCAACACGCAGTCGAACGAGGAGATCATGCGTTTCTGCAAGACGCATCCTGACCGCTTCATTCCGTTCTGCAATGTCGACCCGCGCAACTGCTTCAACGACCGCACCACTCCCTTTACGCGCATCCTCACCCACTACAAGGAGCGCGGCTACAAGGGGATTGGCGAGGTGACGTGCAACCTGCCCATCCTCGACGACCGCGTGCAGGCGTTCTTCGCGGGCGCGGAGGAGGTTGGCTTCTCGGTGACGCCGCAGCTCGCGCCGTTCATGGGCGAGAACTACGGGCTTGTTGACCTCCCCGGCCTCCCTGGCCTCGAGGACACCCTGAAGCGCTTCCCGAAGCTCAAGATATTCGGCCACAGCCAGGCGTTCTGGTGCGAGATAGGCACGTACGAAGGCCAGGAGCCGCGCTTCTCGTACCCCACTGGCCCCGTGACGGAAGGCCGCATCCCCCAGCTCATGCGCAAGTACCCGAACCTCTACGGAGACCTCTCCGCGTCGTCGGGCGCTAACGCTCTCATGCGCGACAGGGAGTACGGCATCAAGTTCATGAACGAGTTCCAGGACCGCCTCCTGTTCGGCCTAGACATCGCCCGCCCGCACGAGGTGCGCTCCAAGCTGCCGGGCTATCTGCGCTCGCTTCTCGAAGAAGGCGCCATCAGCCAGGTTGTATTCGACAAGATCGCGCGTGGCAACGCCGAACGCCTTTTGGAGATCTGAGAAATGGAAATGACACGCAGAAACTTCTTGAAGTCTTCTTCCGCCGCCGTCGCCGCGGCGGGCGTCGCGGGCTACGCCGGCGCGGCCGATTCCGCGAAGGCGAAGGACGAGGTAATAGCGCGCACGAAGTTCATCGACATCCACGCGCACTGCACGGAAGACCCCCTGCCGCCCTGCAACATCGCGGGCGTGCAGCCGCTCCCGCTGCCGGACGAGCTCATTTCGTGGTATGACAAGTTCGGCGTCGAGAAGGGCGTCGTCCTCTCCCTCTGCAACCCGGAGAACTTCGTGGGCGGCATGGCCACCGAGACGATACTCCGCATCTGCGAGCAGCATTCAGACAGGCTCATACCGTCTGTCGGCATCGACCCCCGCTGCCTCGGCAACCACGTGGTCAACAACAAGTTCGGCTACATCTTCAAGTGGTATCGCGACAAGGGCTGCAAGGTATGCGGCGAGGTCTGCGCGAACCTCCACTTCCTCGACCCGAAGATGCAGAACCTCTTCAAGGGCTGCGAGGAGGCTGGCCTGCCGCTCACCTTCCACGTCGCCGCGAACGAGGGCTGGCGCTACGGCATCATCGACGAGCCGGGTCTCCCCGAGCTCGAGATCTGCCTGCAGCGCTTCCCGAAACTGAGGTTCTTCGGCCACAGCCAGTCGTTCTGGTGCGAGATCGGCACGTACAAGACGTGGGACGAGCGGAAGGGCTACCCCTCCGGCAAGATCGACGTCGAGGGCCGCATCCCCCAGCTCATGCGCAAGTACCCGAACCTCTATTGCGACATCTCTGCGGGCTCGGGCAACCGCGCGCTATTGAGGGACCTCGACTACGCGGGCAAGTTCCTCACCGAGTTCCAGGACCGCGTGATGTTCGGCATCGACATCTGCGCGCCGTTCGAGAAGTACATTTCGCGCCAGCATGAGACCCTGAGGAAGCTTTTCAAGGAGGGCTACATCTCCGAGACGGTTTTCCGCAAGGTAGCGCGCGAGAACCAGATACGCGAGCTCGGGCTTGCGTAGGGCGGCTGGTTTCAAGTAGGACAACATAACACAAAAAAGGACAGACAACATGGACAGAAGGCAATTCATCAAGAGCGCGGCGGCGGTATCGGCTGCCGCGGGAGCGGGCTGCATCACCGCGGGCGGCACGGAGAAGCTCGCGCTTTTCGGCGGCAAGAGCGTCATTTCGCAGGACGCGGCCACCCAGGCCAAGCGCGCGGAGATGTTCGCGTGGCCGATCGTGAACGACGCCATGCGCAAGGCGTCCGACGACGTCCTGAAGAACCGCGCCATGTCGAAGACCGACATCGCCAAGGAGTTCGAGGCCAAGTTCGCCGAGTGGAACGGCGCCAAGTACGCGCTCTGCACGCTTAACGGCACGACCGCGCTCAACACGGCGTTCTGGGTCGTCGGCGTCGGGCCCGGCGACGAGGTGATCTGCCCCTCGATCACGATGTGGGCGTCCTGCTCGGGCGTCGTGAACATCGGCGGCACGGTCGTCTTCTGCGACGTCAAGCCCGACGACCTCACGGTCGACCCCGTGTCGTTCGAGAAGCACATCACCCCGCGCACGAAGGCGATAGTCGTCGTCCACTACATGGGCTCGCCGTGCGACATGGACCCGATCATGAAGATCGCCCGCAAGCACAACATCAAGGTCATCGAAGACGTCTCCCACGCGCAGGGCGGCCTCTACAAGGGGCGCAAGCTCGGCACGATCGGCGACATCGGCGCGATGTCGCTCATGTCCTCGAAGAGCTTCGCCATCGGCGAGGCCGGCATGTTCATCACCGACAACGAGCACTACTGGCACAGGGCCATCCAGTGGAGCAGCTACGCCCGCTTCAAGACGAGCCTGCCCAGGAAGATGTGGGAGCGCACCTGGAACATCCCGCTCGGCGGCATCAAGAACCGCCTCAACCAGTGCACCTGCGCCGTCGGCATCGAGCAGCTCAAGAAGTACGACGCCGAGCGCGCCGAGATCGAGGAGGCGATGCTCTACTACCACTCGCTCATCAAGGACGTCAAGGGCCTCAAGATCATCTACCCGAAGTACGAGAAGTCGAACAAGGCCGGCTGGTACGCCTCGCGCTGCAAGTACGACCCCGAAGTGTTCGGCGTCGACAACAAGACGTTCGTCGCGGCCCTCAACGCCGAGACGGGCGGCGGCTACACCTCCGGGTGCAACTTCCCGATGCACTGGTCGAGCGTGTACAACGACGAGGACATCTTCGGCAACGGCCTGCCGCCCGTGAGCCGCTACCTCCCGAAGGGCGTGACGCCCAAGGCGCTCACGGGCACGCTGCCCGTCGCAGACAAGATCAACGACTACGTCTTCGGCGACCCGTGGTTCAAGCACTTCGACAAGCCCATGATCGAGCAGTACGCCGAGGCCGTGCACAAGGTCGCGGCCAACGTCGCGCAGCTCAAGGGCTACGACTCGTCGAAGCTCCAGCACACCTACTGGTGATCCTGGGGACCGGCGCGGACAGGCGGCGAACGTAAACCTTAATAGACTAAGACAGATGACAACTAAAAGCATCGGCATGTTGGACTGCGCCGTCATAATCGCGTTTTTCGCGGTCATGATCGGCGTGGGCCTCTTCTATTCGCGCCGCCAGAAGTCGAGCGGCCAGTACTTCGGCTCCGACAAGTCCACCCCGTGGTGGCTTGCCGGAGTCTCGATATACATGAACTCGTTCTCGGCGCTGGCGTTCGTGATGTACTCTACCCTCGCCTACAAGTACGGGCTCATAGCCGCTACGATGTGCTGGGCGTCGGTGCCGGCGATGCTCCTCGGGCTCTGGTTCGTGGCGCTTAAGCTCAGGCGAAGCGCCCAGACGAGCCCGCTCGACTTCGTGCGCGACCGGTTCGGCGGCAAGATGAACCAGACGCTCGTCTGGCTCGGCATACCGATGCAGCTCCTGGACGGCGCGTTCAAGCTCCTCGCCATAGGCACGGTCGTCGGCATGGTGCTGAAGACGGCTCTTCCCGGGCAGTCGCTCGACACGGTGCTCTTCCTCGCGATCGTGGTGTCTGGCGCGGTGATTATCTCCTACACCTTCCTCGGCGGCCTCAAGGCCGCGGTCGTCTGCGACTTCATACAGTTCTTCGTCATCCTCGCAGTCGTGGCGGTGCTCCCGTTCTTCTGCCTCGGCAAGCTCGCGGCGGTCGACGGAGGCTCCGGGTTCGCGCACGGCTGGCAGGTGTTCCTCGACCGCATCCCCGGCGGCTTCTTCAGGCTCGCTCGTCCGGATGTGGGCAATGACTCTGGCATGTGGTTCGACGGCTACGGGTGGATATACATGTTCTTCACGTTTGTGCTCGTAGGCCTCAACCTTGCGACGCAGTGGGCGCTTATCCAGCGCTACGCCTCCACTAGAAGCGAGGCGGACGCGAAGAAGACGGGCTACCTCGTCGCAGGGCTTCAGACCATCTCGCCTGCGATCTTCTACTTCCCCGCAATGGCCGCGCGCGTCTTCATGCCGGACCTCGACCTCAACAACGCCGACCAGATGAACGGCGTCTATGCAATCGTCTGCCTCGCGGTGCTGCCCTCGGGCATGGTGGGCATGATGATATCGGCCATGTTCTCGGCCACGATGTCGTCGCTCGCTGGCGTCTACAACGCCATCTCGAACGTCTTCACGACGGACGTCTACAAGAACATCATCAAGAAGGACGCCTCCGACCGCAGCATGGTGCTCGTGGGGCGACTGGCGACAATTGCGCTCGGCGTAATCGTCATGGCCCTTACCTTCTACATGCGCGCGAACCAGGGCAAGAGCGACCTCGTCGACATGTGCAACAGGATGTTCTCCGTGTTCCTGCCGCCGATTTCCGTCTCGATGCTCATAGGCCTCTTTGCGCGCAGGGCTTCGCGCCGCGCCGGCCTCTCCGCGCTCCTGACGGGCATATCCGTAGGCGCCGCGGTTTTCGTCTTCGCCATGATGGTCGAGCGCTACTCGTGGCTCACGAAGATGGCGCCGATGACGACGATTACCTTCTGCGCGACGGTCGTGGGCGCCGTCGCGGGAACCTTCCTCTTCAGGGACACGGCGGAGGAGAAGGCCAAGACGGCCGACTTCTACCGCAGGCTCGACACGCCGGCAGTGGGGTGAACTAAATGAAAGCCAGATTCGCATATTCTTCAGTCGCGCTTCTTGCGGCAGGTCTCTTTACGAGTGCCATTGCCGACGACGACGTCGTCGCCTGGATACCTCCCGCCACGACAAACCAGGCGGCGATCTCGGATATGCGAGTCGAGCCCTTCGTGGCCGTCAAGTGGGGACAGGGGGACGTAGACGGGGGTCATTGCTACAATTCCTCCACCCCGGACAACCGCAAGACCGGCTGCGCGGCGACAGCTCTTGCGCAGGTGCTGCGCCACTATGAGCATCCCGTCGAGACGTTGGCGCCGTTCTCCGCGGACGCCTTGCTGCTGACGCGCTACTGGCCCGATCCCGACATCCCGGGCGCGAGGTTCAACGAGCCCCTCTGGACGGACATCGTAACGAACAGGCTCGACAGCTCGTCTTCGTCTCTCTACCCGCTGCCTGACGGCGGCGACGGGCGCTTCTACGACTGGTCGCTCATGCCGTTCGACCCTGCCGCCGGAGTTTCCGACGACGAGCGCGCGGCAATAGGCGCCCTCTGCTACGACGCGGCGCTTTCGCTCGGCTCGGAATTCAGGTCGAACTTCTCCACGAACGACATCTGCCTCGGCTCGATTTCCGGCGGGCGGACGAACACTCATTCCGTAGCCGGCGGGACGTACGACTACCCCGAAATCACGACCGTGAAGAGGGACGCGATGGCCGAGGCCCTGCATGCGCGGTTCGGCTATGCCAACGCGTACGTCTACGACATGAAGAGGACGCCGAAGGAAGACCACCTCGGCCTCCACGACAAGGAGCTTTTCGAGCGCGTCGTCAACGCCAACCTCGACGCAGGCAGGCCCGTTGTGCTCGTGATGGCCGACGCCGACGGCAACAACAGCCACTACGCTATCGCCGACGGCTATGGATACGTGACGGGCGACGACGGCCTTCCGCACGAATACATGCACCTCAACCTCGGCTGGGAAGGCGAGGGCGACGGCTGGTACAGGGTGCCGAGGCCGAGCACCGAGGGCGTGGTGGACATCCCCGTATGCGAGGCGGGGCTCTCGTTCTCGAACCTTATGGCGGCCGTCTTCAACATCTCCCCCGACAAGCCCGGCGCCATACTTTCCGGGCGCCTTGGGCTGGAGGAGAGCGGCGAGTTCGCCCCGCGCTCCGGGCTTTCCGTGCAGGTGTACGACCAGGCCGACCTCAAGACGCCGTACATGGACGTAGTGTCCGGTTCGCACGGCGTGTACAGCATTGACGCAGACTTCCCGACGTCGACCAACCTCTTTCTCGAGGCGCACTACGACGACCCCGACCTGGGCCCGCTCGTCACCGAGGCGTGGGTCAAGGTCAACCAGACTGTCGCCGACCAGTACACGTTCCTCGTGACGTCTTCGAACAACGTGGGCAACGTCTGGGGCTGCGACCTTGTGCTTTCCGCCCCGAAGGCACTTGTGGACGGGGCCGGGTATGCGTCGCTCGAGCGCGCGTTCATCGCGGCGGAGCGCAGCGCGAGCCCAGTCCCAACGGTGTACATAACCGACGAAATCGACTTTGGCTCGATTGAATGGAAGATAGCCCGCGACATGGTCATCTGCTGCACGAACGAGGAGCCCTCGGCATGCGCGATAAAGCGCTCCGGGTCGGGCAAGATCGTGGTGGAGACCGGCGCGAGGGTGCTCTTCACGAACGTGTGCTTCCAGGCGCTCGGGCCCTCCTGCCCTGTCGTCGAGGTCAAGGACGGCGGAACGTGCGCCATCGGCGGCAAGGTGGCGATGGACAGCATCCGCGTGCTGCAGGGCGGCAGCCTCGAGGTCGTGTCTGCGCTCGACCCCGCCTACTGCTACAATGTCGACGACGCCAATTCCGGCGGTGAGGGCGGCGTCTTCGCGACATACACCGGCACGGGAGACGCCTCCCAAAGCGCGGCGCTCTTCATCCATGCGACGGACGAGAGGCTTTGCGGCGAGGCGCAGCCGGACGGCTCCATCGCCTGGGCCGTCGGCGAAGTCCCCGACAGCGCGGCAGTGCTGAGGCTCGAGCAAGGCGGCTCGTCGGTGAACTACCGCTCGTTCGACATGCTGCTCAAGTCGGTGTCGGACGACTGCCGCATCGTGGTGCTGCAGGACTGCCTCTACACCAATTCCTTCACCGTGACGCACAAGATGGAGATCGCCTCGGAGGGCGGCGCGAAAGTCGTCTCCTCTCCCCGCGAGCTTTCCGGCGGCAGGGACGGGTTCGTCGTCGCGGAAGGCGGCGAGCTCAAGTTTGCGGACGTCGTCTTCACGGGCCACGAGGGCGGCGAGTTCGTCTTGGTGGACGGCGGCGAGTTCGTCCTCGACGACGGGGCGGTGCTGGAGGACATTGCAAACGCGAAGACGAAGTACGGCGGCGCCCTCTACGTGAAGCGCGGCAAGGCGACGGTTAAGCCCGGCGCGAGCGTGCACGACACGCGCGCCACATTCACGGGGGCGATGGGCGGCTTTGCCTGCGTCTCGCCTGCCGGCGAGATCGAGCTTGCGGGCGGCTCCATCACCGGCTGCCGCGCCCAGACTTTCGGCGGCGCGGTGTACGCGGCCTACCAGAACGCGGAGAACCGCGCCAGGGTGCTCGTGACTGGCCCTGCCGTCGTGAGGGACAACACGGCCATTTCGCAGGCCACGCAGTCGGAGAACAGCTGCGACGTGTACATCGCAAGCGACGGCAACCCGCTTGAGCTTGGCGGCGACGCGACCGGCGGCAGCATCGGCCTGCAGTACGTGACGAGCAGCTACGTCTATTCCCGCAACGTCGAGAGCAACATGTTCGCGGTTGTCGCGGAGGGCGCCGCGCTCGACTCCGCGCAGCTCGAGGGGAGCGCTATGGCGTTCTTCAACAATACCTCGAACGGCGTCTATGCGGCCGTTGCCGAGACGCCGACCGGCCTTGTGTGGGCTGTCGATCATCCAGTGGTGCACTATCCGCTTGACGAGGCGGACATCTCGCTTGCCAAGGTGCGTGTTACATACGACGAAAGCGGGGTTGTCGAGTACTGGGAACACGTCGACTGGGCGCTCAATTCGATTACAAACGACGCGAGCGTCGAGCTTCTTGCCGATGACCGCATTGCGGAGAAGGTTTCCATCACGAACAATGTAGTTCTCTTTGCGTCGAGCGAGGGGCTTGTCTGCAGACAGACTGCCGCGCTCGTGTGGTTCGACTACGAGGCCGGCGGATACGTCTATACCCACTCCATCGACATTGCTCCAGGCGCGTCCCTCGTTGTAAGGGCGCTTACCGTCGAGGATTCGTCAGTTGCCGCGTATGGCGGCAAGGGCCCGCTCTTCAACGTCGAAGGCGAGCTCGTCCTTGACGCGGCGGTCGTCTCGGGCGTCGATTCGTCTTCCTCGGTTGGGGACTGCGCGGTCTGGATACCGCATGGAGGCGTCTTCACGATGACCAACTCGGCGATGATTGTCAACTGCGTGAACGGCATGGCAGACCCTCTCTCCCGCGTCGGTTCGGCGGTTCGTTCGTTTGGCGGTACCATCAACCTGTCCGGCTGCTCCGTCACCGCGTGCGAGGCGGCGGACGGTGGCGCTCTCTATTTCGGCAGCGCGACGACTGTGAACATAGGCGGATCCTCGCGGGCGACGGGGAACCTCAATTCCGCCACGCTTGAGCCGGCGAACCTCCTTATCGCGGCAACGCTCGTGACGCTCGTGTCGCCGCTCTCGGGCACCGTCGGCATAACGCCGGTGCACGGCTACGGCGGCAGCTCGAACATCTTCGGGCGCGTGTCGCTCGACTACCCGGAGGGGCTTGAGAGCGTCACGAACAGCGCGGCGCACTTCCTTAACGACGAGACGGGCGAGCGCGGCATCGCCGTCACGAACGCCGAGGGCGAAGTCTATCTCGCGTGGTCGGGCGCGGTCGGCGCGGACGGCACGTTCGTCGACGACCACAAGGTCTATTCCGCAATCGGGGAGATCGAGCCCGAGCCGGAGCCGCCGGAGCCGCCGGAGCCGCCAGTTCCGCCGCCAGCCGAACCCACGCCCATAGACTTCACGGCGATATACTCCCCGGGCGAAGGCAACTGGACGCTCGTCCTCACGAACGCAGTGACGGGGTGCAGGTATTTCCTCTACTCCACCAATTCGCTCGTCGGCGGCTTCGAGGTGCCGGCCGACGGGACAGGCGCGAAGGCGACCTTCACGGCGGACGCCGACGGCGAGTTCTCGTTCACCGTCCCCGCTTCCGGCGAAGCGGCAGAGTATTTCAAGGTGGTCGGTCTCCCGGAGGGCGAGTGAGCGAAGGGGCGAGCGGCGGCCGCACGGCTAGGCTGAGCGACGAGCTCAACAGGCGCAACAGCGCGTTCGACAACGGCCTCAGGCCGGAGGACTTCTCAGGCTTCGTTGGCCAGGAGAAGGTGCGCGAGCGGCTCATGCTCGCGGTCGAGGCGGCGAAGCGCCGCGGCGATACGCTTGACCACGTGCTTTTCTCGGGTCCTCCCGGCCTTGGCAAGACCACTCTTTCGTACATACTCGGCTCCGCGATGGGCGTGAGGGTGAAGACGACCTCCGGGCCCGTCATAACGAAACCGGGCGATCTCGCGGGCCTTCTCACCTCGCTTGAGCCTGGCGACATCGTCTTCATCGACGAGATACACCGCCTCGCGAAGACTGTAGAGGAATACCTCTACAGCGCGATGGAAGACTACGTCATCGACATCATGATCGACCAGGGGCCGAACGCAAGGAGCGTCAGGCTCGACCTGCCGCGCTTCACGCTCGTCGGCGCGACGACGCGCATAGGGCTTATCGCCGCGCCTCTCCGCGCGCGCTTCGGGCTCGTCAACAGGCTCGACTACTATTCGCCGGAGCAGCTTTCGGAGATCGTGGTGCGCTCCGCGGCGAGGCTTGGCGTAGACATCGACCGTGACGGGGCCATGGAGATTGCCCGCCGCAGCCGCGGCACGCCGCGCATAGCGAACAACCTTCTGCGGCGCGTGAGGGACTACGCGCTCGTAAAGGCCGACAACTTCATAACTCTCGACGTGGCGAAGGAGTCGCTTTCCATGCTCGAGATCGACGTCAACGGGCTTGACGAAATGGACCTCCGAATCCTCGAGACAATCTGCCTCAAGTTCGGCGGCGGGCCCGTGGGGCTTTCCACGATTGCGGTGAGCGTGGGCGAAGAGCCAGACACCATCGAGGAGGCATACGAACCTTTCTTGATAATGCAGGGCTACATCGAACGCACGCCGAAGGGGCGGGTGGCCACCGAACTTGGCCGCGAGCGAGTCGGGCTTTCATTGAATGGAGGGACAAAATGAGAAAATGCATTGTGGCCGTCGCTGTGGCGGCGATGTTCGCAACGGCGGCCGATGCCTGCACGGGCATATACGTGGGCAAGAAGGTGAGCGTGGAGGGCAATGTGCTCATCGGCAGGACGATCGACTCCGGCAAGGCCGTCGTCGGCAAGGCGATGAACCTGCTGGACCGCGTGGAGAACGCGCCCGGCAGGTACTACTCCGGCGGCAACGACAGGGGCGGATGGCCGCTTCCTGATACGACGTGGAAGTGCCTCATGACGCCGCAGGTCAACATGCGCCATGCGTTCCGCTACGACAGCGCCTGCCTGAACGAGAAGGGCCTTGCGCTTTCCGGCACTGTCACGGGCGCGACGAACGAGGAGGCGCTTAAATCAGACCCGTTCGTGAAGGAGGGCTTCGGCGAGAGCTCGGTCGTCGGGCTTCTTGCGCTTTCCTGCTCCACCGCGCGCGAGGTCGTCGAGCTCCTGGGCAAGGTAGTTGCCGAGCGCGGCCACGACATGCCCGAGATCTACATGGTCGCCGACAAGGACGAGGCGTGGTACATCGAGGTCTACACGGGCCACCAGTGGGCGGCGGTGAGGATGCCCGAGGACAAGGTGCTCGTCATCGGCAACCAGTTCATGATAGGCGAGTTCGACCCGGCTTCCACCAACGTCATGTGCTCGCCCGACGTCGTGAAGCTGCCGCTTGAATCGGGCTTTGCGAAGAAGGGCAGGAAGGGCCTCGTGAACCTCGCCCTCAGCTACGGCAAGCCGCGCAGCCCATATTCCAACATGCGCACGTGGTACGGCCACACCGTCTTCGCGCCGCAGGACAAGATCGGCGACTACGTCAACGACAGGGAGTATCCGCTCTTCTACACGCCTTCCCGCAAGCTCTCGAAGCGCGACATCTTCGAGCTCATGCGCTCGCGCTACGAGGGCACGAAGTACTGCCCCGAGGAGTCGGGCGACTACGGCGTGAGGGTCATCGGCACGGTGAAGCAGTGCTCGTGCCACGTCCTGGAGGTCGACGCAAACCTCCCGGAGGAGAAGCGCGCCATGATGTGGGCGACGTTCGCCCAGTCCGAGCACAGCCCGTTCATCCCCTTGAGCTGCGACGTCTCGAGGGTGGAGGGGCCGTATTCCCTCTTCAGCACCGACATGACGATTCCGTACAACGATGCACTTGCAACGCATGCGTTCCGCAGGCTCGCCATCCTCGCCGAGATGGACCGCAAGATGACCGGCAAGGGCGTGAGGGACTACTGGCGCGCGCTTGAGGACAGGTGGATGACGGAGTTCCCGCTTGTCGTCTCGGGCGGCGACAAGGTAGACATAACAGCCTATTGCAACGACATCCAGAGACGCGCCCTTGAAGACGCCCGCGCGATGTTCGACGAGATAAGCTGGTACAACACGTTCCACAGCCTGAAGCCGGGCGACTCGCCAACGAAGCCGCTCCCCGAGAAGAAGCCCTACGTCTATTCCCGCGCCTCCGAGCGCCACACGCCGGGCTTCAAGCTCCTCCTCATCGCGGGCGCCGTGTTCACGAACGCGAACTCGGGCATCGTCTACAAGGGGCTCGTCAACGCGGCGCAGGTCGCCGGGTACACGCCTCTCGTCATTCCGTACATGGAGGACGCGCGGCGCATCGACGCCGTGATGGACAAGGCCGACGCCCTGTTGATAGGCGGCTCCAACGCGCAGGACGACTACGACAAGCGCAAGAAGTTCGACATCCAGGTCGTACGCGCCGCCGCGGCGCGCGGCATTCCCGTCCTCGGCTTCTGCCACGGCCACCAGATGATCAACCTCGCCTTCGGCGGCACGATTGGCCGGATAGCGACGAACCTTACGCCGAAGGTCGTCCACAAGGGCACCATCCGCCCGTTCTCGCGCAACAACTTCCACGAGATCAACATCGTCTCGAACACGTGGCTTCACGGGATAGTCGGCGCGGACACCTTGCGCGTAAACTCCTCGCACGTCTACGAGGTGAAGAACGTCGGCAAGGGGCTCAAGGTCGCGGCGCGCGGGGCCGACGGCGTAGTGGAGGCGATAGAGCACGAGACGCTGCCCGTCACGGGCTTCCAGTTCCATCCCGAGACGATCGGCGACATGGGCGAAATCTACGACAGGCTCATACGCGAGGCGCTTTCCCGCAGGAAGAGGGAGATTGCGCCCGCGGCGGCAACAAAGCAGTGATTGAACGGAGAGACTTGAAATGGCAAGGTACATACTGATTCTCGTAAGCGCGGTTCTCGTAAACAACTTCGTCCTGAGCCGCTTTCTCGGGTGCTGCCCGTTCCTCGGCGTCTCCAAGCGCACCGACACGGCCCTTGGAATGTCGGGGGCGGTGGTGTTCGTGATGACCGTCGCCTCTGCAGTGACGTGGTGCCTCGACAACTGGGTCTTGAGGCCGAACAACCTCGGCTACATCCACACGCTCGCGTTCATCCTCGTGATCGCCGCGCTTGTGCAGTTCATCGACATCGCGATGAAGCGCTTCCTGCCGCCGCTACATGCGGCGCTCGGCATCTTCCTGCCGCTTATCACGACGAACTGCGCCGTGCTGGGCGCGGCGGAGCTCAACAGCAAGCAGGGAACGGGCTTCCTTGAGTCGGTCTTCTTCTCGTTCGCGGCGGCAATCGGCTTCGGCCTTGCGCTCGTCATCTTCTCCGGCATCCGCGAGAAGCTTGCACACGCAGACCCGCCGAGATGCTTTCGCGGCGTCGCGGTGGCGCTCGTGACGGCGGGGCTCCTCGCGCTTTCGTTCATGGGATTTTCGGGCCTTGACAGGGGGCTGGAAAGGATTATGCAATGACGACGGCCATATTGGCGATAGCGGCGGTAGGCTTTGCAAGCGCAGTCGCGCTTGCGATAGCCGACAGGTACCTGAGCGTGCGCGAAGACCCGCGCATCGGCATGGTGACGGCGGCTCTCCCCGGCGCGAACTGCGGCGGGTGCGGCTTTCCCGGGTGCGACGGATACGCGCG
>JAEEHL010000051.1 GCA_016280825.1 Verrucomicrobiota bacterium | reverse complement strand
ACACTCTTTCCTAGGCCCTTCCATATCTCGACGGCCTCCTCGTCGGCTGGAATGTAGCCGTCTTCGCCCTCCTTGCCCTCGCCGCGGAAGACCGTGACGTTGAGCTGCTCGGGGGAGAAGCCAAGATGGTCCATGAGAAACTCGTAGCTCCAGGAAATGGCCTCCTTCTTGAAGTAGTCGTTCAGGGACCAGTTGCCGAGCATCTCGAAGAAGGTGAGATGCGCTGCGTCGCCCACTTCGTCGATGTCACCGGTCCTCACGCACTTCTGGACGTCCGTAAGGCGCGTTCCGGCGGGATGTTCCATCGCGCCCATAAGGTATGGGACAAGCGGGTGCATGCCGGCGGTCGTAAAGAGGACGGTCGGGTCGTTTTCGGGGATTACGGAGGCGCCGGGGATTATCCTATGGCCCTTCGACTCGAAAAACTTAAGGTATGCGTCCCTCAGTTCGTCTGCGGTTAGGTTCTTCATGTCATGCCCTCTTCATCTGCGGGAAAAGCACCACGTCGCGTATCGAGTCGCAGCCGGTCAGGAACATGACGAGCCTGTCGACTCCGAAGCCGAGGCCGCCTGTCGGCGGCATTCCGCACTCGAGGGCGCTTATGAAATCCTCGTCGATCTTCTCGGTGTCCTCGCCGGCCTGGTTCTCGAGCGCCTTGCGCTGCTCGATCGGGTTGTTCTGCTCGGTGTAGCCAGGGCAGAGCTCCTTGCCGGCGACGACGAACTCGAAGACGTCCACGAGCGACGGATCGTCGGGGCAGGCCTTCGCGAGCGGCACGAACTCGTGCGGGAGGCGCGTCACGAAGGTCGGCTGCCTGAGCGTGCGCTCGACCATCTTGTCGTACACTTCGTGCGTGAGCATGAGCTCGGTCTCGACGCCGTCGAGCTCGAGGTTGACGCCCGTCTCGGCGCTCTTCGCCTTCGCCCTTTCGAGCTGCGTCGCGAAGTCGAGCGAGAACCAGTCGTCGCCCATGAGGCCCTTTACGAGGTCCCTGTACGCGACCCTGCGGTAGGGGGGCGTGAAGTCGATCGTCTCGCCACCGTACCCGATCTGCCGCTTGCCTATCACCTTGTCGCAGAGGTGCGGCAGGAGCCCTTCCATTATCGCCTCCATGGAAGTGCGGTCGCCGTACGCCTCGTATATCTCGCAGACCGTGAACTCGGGGTTGTGGGTGCGGTCGATGCCCTCGTTGCGGAAGTCCTTGCCGAGCTCGAAGACCTTGTTCATGCCGCCCACGACGAGGCGCTTCAGGAAGAGCTCCGGCGCGATGCGCATGACGCACTCCTTGTCGAGCGCGTTGAAGCGCGAGTAGAACGGCTTCGCGGCGGCGCCGCCGGCCTGGTCCTGCAGGATGGGCGTCTCCACCTCGACAAAGCCCTTCGACCAGAGGTACTGGCGTATCTCCATGATGAGGCGCGAGCGCAGGAAGAACCTCTCGCGCGTCTCGTCGTTCGTCATGAGGTCGACGTAGCGGCGGCGGTAGCGCTCCTCCTGGTCGGCAAGGCCGTGGAACTTCTCGGGCGGCTGCTCGAGCGCCTTGGCGAGCATCGTCCACTCCTTGACGACGACGCTCTTCTCGCCCTTCTGGGTCGTGAAGAGCGACCCCTCCGCGCCAATTATGTCGCCGAGATTGAGAAGCTTGAACGCCGCGAACGCCTGCTCTGAAAGCTCGTCGCGCCTGAAGATTAGCTGGAAGCGGTCCGTGCCGTCGTTCATGGTGCAGAAGTTCATCTTGCCCATGCGGCGGATCGTCATGAGGCGGCCCGCCACGCGGACGGCCTTCCCCTCCTCGAAACCTTCCCTGACCGCCTTCAGGTCTTCGTGGTCGTACTTGCGGCCATACGGCTCGTACCCCATCGCCGCGAGAGCCTTCATGCTCTCGACGCGCTGCTGCCTGTATTCGCTGTCCTGAACCTGCCCTTTTTCCGCCATGATATCCTTTACTCCCCGAAAACGCATCCAAACGCATCCGACATCATGTCCTGCACCTCGCCGAGGTCGCCCTCGCTGATCGTGAGCGGCGGGAGGAACCTGACCACATGGGCGCCAGCCGTAAGCGCAAGGACGCCCTGCGCCCTAAGGGCCTCGACGACGTCCTTCGCCTCGCCCTCGGTGACGAGGCCGAGCATGAGCCCCTTGCCGCGCACGTCGAGGAGCTTGTCGTACTTGTCGGCGAACTCCTCGAGCATCTCCTTGAACTTCTCGCCCATCGCCTTGGCGTTTTCGAGAAGGCCCTCCTCCTCGATGACGTCGATGACCGCAAGCGCCGCGGCCGCCGCGACGGGGTTGCCGCCGAACGTGGAGGCATGCGAAGAGGGCGTGAACACGTCCGCGAACTTGGCCGACGCGACGAGCGCGCCCATCGGGAGCCCGCCGCCCAGCGCCTTCGCGCACGTGAAGAGGTCGGGCTTGACCCCGTAGCCCTGCCACGCGAACCACGTCCCCGTGCGGCCAATGCCTGACTGCACCTCGTCGCAGATCATGAGAAGGTTCTTCTCGTCGCAGAGGGCGCGCACCGCGCTCATGAACTCGGGAGTGGCCGGGTTCACGCCGCCTTCGCCCTGCACGGCCTCGAGCATGATCGCCACGGCCTTCTCGCCGACGGCGGCCTTGACCGACTCGATGTCGTTGTAGTCGGCGTAGGCGAATCCGACGGGCAGCGGGTCGTAGCCCTCCTGGCACCACGCCTGGCCTGTCGCCGCGACAGTCGCGAGCGTGCGGCCGTGGAAGCCCTGGCGGAACGTCACGACCTCGTAGCGGCCTCCGTTCGCGGCGCCCCACTTGCGGGCGAGCTTGATCGCGGCCTCGTTCGCCTCCGCGCCGCTGTTGCAGAAGAAGACCTTGCCGTCGAGCCCCGAGATCTCGACAAGCTTGTCGGCAAGGCGCACGGCGGGCTCGTTCGCGAAGAGGTTTGAGCAGTGGGTGAGCGTGGCGGCCTGGTCCTGTATCGCCTTCACCACCTTCGGGTGGCAGTGGCCCACGCTCTGCACCCCGATGCCGGAAGTGAAGTCGTAGAGCATCAGCCCCTCGGGATAGCTCACCGTGACGCCCTTGCCGGACGCGATTACCGCGGCCGGGGCGTAGGTAGGCATCATTTTCGCCTTGTAGACGTCCATTATCTCGCTTGTCTTGCTCATTGTAGCATCTCCGTTCCCACGCCTTCGCGCGTGAATATTTCCAGCAGCAGAGAGTGCGCCATGCGGCCGTCGACAAGGTGAACCTTCCTCACCCCGGCGCGGATGGCGTCTTCGCAGCTTGTTATCTTGGGCAGCATTCCCCCCGAAATCGTCCCGTCGGCCTTGAGCGCCTCCATGTCGCCAAGGTGCAGCGTCGACAGGAGCGTCGCGGGGTCCTCTGGGTCGCGCAGAAGCCCGGGCACGTCGGAGACGAGGGCGAACTTGCGCACCTTCAGCTCCTTCGCGAGGGCCGCCGCGGCAAAATCGGCGTTGATGTTGTAGAGGTGCGCGTCGTCCACGCCCGTGCCGAGCGGAGTTACGACCGGCACTATGCCGGCGTCGAGCATCTCGCAGACGGCCCGCGTGTCGACGCTCACTACCTCGCCCACGTAGCCGCGGTCTGGCGCGGCGATCTTCCGCGCCCCGAAAATCCAGTTGCCGTGCAGGGGGCGCGCATTCGTGCGGCGCTTCTGCAGGCGGGAGACAAGGTCGGGATTTACCACGTTATTAAGCGTATGCCGGACAATCTCCATTGTTTTCTCATCCGTCACGCGCAGGCCGCCGACGAACTGCGGCTCGTGGCCCGATTCCTTTATCGCCCGCGAAATCGCCTTGCCGCCGCCATGGACGATGACGACCTTGATGCCGACGGCGCCCATGAAGGCAACGTCGTCCATGAGGGAATCGAGATTCTCCTCGATCTCCATGACGCTACCGCCGAGCTTTATCAGCACGACGGACCCATTGAAGTCCTGAATGTATGGCAAGGCCTCGATGAGAACCGATGCCTTGGCCGTCGCTGTATCCACTTTTCCCATTTAGGAGCGTATTATATCAAAAAAACGCCCCGATTTGTGGGAAAAACAGCCCTCTAATAGTCCATGCGCGTTGGAATGCCGGCTGACTGCATGAAACGCTTGATGTCGGTGATTGTGTATTCGCCGGTGTGCACCATCCCGGCGACAATGGCGGCGTCTGCGTCGGCCTCGAGGAAAACGGTGACGAAGTGCCCTGGCCTGCCCGCCCCGCCAGAGGCCACGACGGGAACACCCACAGCATGGGCGATCTTGCGCGTGATTTCCAGCTCGAAGCCTTCCCGAGTGCCGTCGGCATCCACCGAATTGACGACTATCTCGCCAGCGCCGAGGTCAACCGCCCGCCGCGCCCATTCAAGCGCGTCCATCCCCGTGCGCACTCGGAAGCCGCGAGCCGTTATCTCGTACCCGCAGGGCATCTTCTCGTTTCGCACGGGGTCCATGCCCAGGACGATGCACTGCCTGCCGAATACCTGCGCGCCCTCTTTAAGTATCTCCGGGTTCTCTATGGCAAGCGAATTCACGGACACCTTCTCCGCGCCTGCGAGGATGACGCGCTCCATGTCGGCAACGGACGCAATGCCGCCGCCCACCGCGAACGGGATGTGCACCGCCGCCGCCACCGCTCCCACGACACCGATGTCGATCGGCCGCTTCTCCGCCGAGGCCGTGATGTCATAGAACACAAGCTCGTCGGCGCCGCCGTCGGAATAGCCGACCGACATCTCCACCGGGTCGCCGAGGTCGATGTTGTTGGCGAACCTGACGCCTTTCGTGACGCGCCCGCGCATCACGTCCATGCACGGTATTATGCGCTTCGTGAGCATTCGAGAAACTCCTTTAGAAGCCCAAGTCCCGCCCTTCCCGACTTCTCCGGGTGGAACTGGCAGGCGACGAGCCGCCCCTTGCGCACCTCGCTCGTGAACTTCACTCCGGCGTACTCGGTGACGCCCGTAGTGAACTCGCAGATGTCTGCGCAGTAGCTGTGGACGAAATAGTATTCCCTGCTCTCCCGTTCCCCATTCCCCGTCACGCTATTCCAGCCCATGTGCGGGACCTTGAAGCCCTCGACGTCCGGGAACCTGCGCACGCGCCCGGGAATGACACCGAGCGTATCAACGCCGCCGTCCTCGTCGCTGCGCTCGAAGAGGATCTGCATGCCGAGGCATATCCCGAGAAAGGGGCGCGTGGCGGCGGCTTCCCTGACGGCGTCTACAAGGCCGAGCGACTTGAGGTTTTCCATCGCGCTTTTCGCCGCGCCCACCCCGGGGAATACAACCCGCTCGGCTCGGGCGACGACGGCGGGCGACGACGTCACCTCCACCGCCTCGCCGAGCGCGGCGAATGCGTACTTGACGCTCGTGAGGTTGCCGGCGCCGTAGTCAACGACGGCTGTCATTGGAGAGAGGCCTTCTTTAGGCGGTAGTTCATCATGCGCGGAGAAACCCCGAGCTCGCGCCCTGCCGCGCTCCTGTTGCCGCCGTGCCTGCGGATTGCGTCTTCGAGTATGCGCCTTTCGTAGTCGCGCATGAGGCCGTCGAGCGTCTTCTCGGAGGCTGGCTGGTAGGGGTCCTCCGCGATGCCGAGCTTCTGCAGCGCGGCAGGCAGGTTGTAGCCGCGTATGCAGTCGTCGCGCGCCGTCAGCACCGCACGCTCGATGCAGTTCTCCAGCTCTCGCACGTTGCCGGGCCAGGAATACGTCTCAAGCATGTTCATCGCGGGCGCCGAGATTGTCATCGGCCCCTTCGAGTACTTGAGGCACATCTTCGAGAGGAAATGCTGCGCGAGAAGCAGTATGTCGTCGCCTCTGACGGCGAGGTCAGGCAGCGTTATCGGAAAGACCGAAAGTCTGTAGTAGAGGTCTTCGCGGAAGAGCTTCTTCGCCATGCGGTCCTCGAGGTCGAGGCTCGACGCCGCGATGAAGCGGACGTCGCTCGTAAGCTCCTTGTTCGAGCCGACGCGCGAGAACGTGCGTTCCTGGAGGAACCTGAGGAGCTTCACCTGCACTGGTATCGAAAGGTCGCCGATCTCGTCCAGAAAGAGCGTGCCGCCGTCGGCCGCCTCGGCGCGCCCTATGCGGCGGGAGCTCGCGTCCGTGAACGCGCCCTTCTCGTGGCCGAAAAGCTCAGACTCCACAAGCGCCTCGGGGAGCGCCGCGCAGTTCAATACGACGAACGGCTTGCCGGAACGCGTCGAAAGCGACTGTATCGCCTTGGCGACAAGCTCCTTGCCCGTTCCGCTCGCGCCCCTTATGAGGACCGTCGCCTCGCTCGGCGCCACCTGGCGGATCTGCTCGTACACCGTGCACATCGCGGGGCAGTTGCCGATGATGTTGCCGGGGTTCTCGGAAAGCATTCCCCTTAGCTGCCTGTTCTCGCTTATGAGCGCCTCGCGCTCGGCGCACTGCTCGCGGCAGACCGATGCGGCCTCCGCGCAGAGATTGGCGATAATCTCGAGAAGCGTCACGTCGCGGACGAGCGACGCCGTCTCGCCGGTCATCTCGCGGTCGGCGGAGAGAGTGCCTATCACATGGCCGGAATGGACGAGCGGCACGCAGACAAAGGAAAGCGGCTCGTCCACGCGGCGCGCCTTTGTGCGGTTGAGAAAGCGGCGATCTGAGCGGACGTCGAAGACGACCTCTGCCTTGCCCGTCTTGGCGACAAGCCCCGTTATGCCTTCGCCGAGCCTGTAGCGGCCGATTGCGCGCTCTTCCGCGTTGAGACTGCTTGTAGTGGCCTCGATGCGCAGCTCGTCTCCCTCCAAGAGGGTAAACGTGCCGCGCAACATCCCCATCTTCCTCTCAAGGATCTCAAGAACCTCTTCAAGCAACTTGCGGACGTCCCTTTCGCGCGCGACAGCCGAAGCTATCTCGCGCAAAACCGCCATCTCTGGTGATACCGAACTTTTCATAAATTGTAATTATATCTAAAATGCAGGGTAGAAGTCAAGAAATCGGCTATCCGCGAATGTAAAGGAGATCGTCGGGAGGGCACGCTGAAAACGACACCATTTCCCCCGTGACCGGGTGCGGGAACTCAAGCTGCACAGCATGGAGCAGTAGCCGCCCGGGGCGGACTGCACGGTCCTTCGCCTTGTCTCCGTACAGCGCATCGCCGACGACCGGGTGCCCGAGGTGCGCGGCGTGTACGCGAATCTGGTGGGTCCTTCCCGTCTCGATCACGAACTCTACCATCGCGAGCGACCCCTGCCGCTTGAGCGTGCTCCACTTGGTGACGGCGCGCTTGCCGCCGGGAACGTCGACTGCCATCCGCCGAGCGTCCCACGGCTTCCTGCCAATCGTCGTCTCAAGCGTCCCCGACGGCGGCTTTGGCGCACCATGGAGAACCGCAAGATACGTCTTCGTCACTTTGCCATGCGCCTCGAACGCCGCCCGCAGGCGAAGGTACGCTCGCTGCGTCTTGGCAAATACCATGACGCCGCTCGTCTCTATGTCGAGGCGGTGGACGACGCCCGGGCGCTCGCGGCTGCCGACCGCAGCCATCCCCGGGCGGCTCTTCACAAGCTCTCCCGCCACTGAGCCGTCGGCATGGCCTGGCGCCGGATGGACAATGAGCCCGGCAGGCTTGTTCACGACGACTATGTCGTCGTCCTCGAAAATGACCTCGATCACTCCCCGCCTCCCGGGCAGTTGCCGACAAGCACGCGTGAAAGGCGGCGGCGCGCTACGTCGGCAAGGCGACGCACCGTCGCAACAGGGGTCGGAGATGCGCCGGACATGCGCCAGCGCGGGAAGAAGCGCGTCACGTGCAGGGGGATGTCTGGCGAGACGGTCGCCACGAGCGAGGCAATTGCGTCCATGTCTGAATCGCCGTCGTTCCGCCCTGGCACGACGAGCGTCGTCACCTCTACATGGCAGCCGGCTTCGTGCAGCGCGGCGATTGTGCGGCATACCGCATTGAAGTCTCCGCCGACCCAGTCGTAGTAATCCTGCGACGGGCCCTTGAGGTCGATGTTCGCCGCGTCGACGAGAGGCGCAATCTCCGCGACCACCTCTTCGCTTGCGCAGCCGTTCGAGACAAGGACGTTCAGCATTCCGCGCTCGCGAATCTCCCGCGCGCAGTCGCGCACGAACTCCCATCCGACAAGCGGCTCGTTGTACGTGTATGCAAGCCCTATGTTGCCCTGATCGTCCTTGAGCCGCGCCGCGATATCCGCAAGCTCCACTGGCGTCGCCGTGCGGCACGGCACTTCATCTGCGCCATGTTGCGATATCCCGTCGTTCTGGCAGAATGGGCAGCGCAAGTTGCACCCGTATGAACCGACCGAGAGAACGTTGCCGCCGGGATGGAAGAACGCAATCGGCTTCTTCTCAATCGGGTCGAGCGCAAGCGACGAGACGCGCCCGTAGTTCGCCGCGACGACTCGGCCTCCTTCCGCCCGCCGGGCGCGGCAAAATCCAAGCGCGCCCTCCGCAAGGCGGCAATGGCGCGGACATGCCCCGCAGACCGCCTCGGGCGCATCACTCATGGAACACCTCGGCCTGAAAAGTCTCGAACGTCGCGCCGGCCTTCCAGGCGTCCGCGGGAAGCCCCGCCTTCTGCGAGAGATAGGAGAGCGTCGTCGGCAAGTCCCAGCCCTGCTCCGGCGCGACCTGCGGCAGGAACACGGCGAAGCACCCGTCCTTCTCAAGCGTCATTCCGTCGCGGCCAAGCACGATGTCGCGCCAGGACGCGACACGCCTTGGCGGAGTAAGGGCCGACACCTCCACTCGTATCTCGCCAAGCTCGCGCTCCGAGACTGGAGTGAAGCGCGGGTCGCGCCGCGCCGCGTCGACTGCGCGCGCGGCAACTGCCTCTACAAGCGGGCGCATCGGCAATATCTCGCCAATGCAGCCGCGCAACGCGCCGCTCGCCTTGTCGTTCAGCGTGACAAACGCCCCCATCTTGGCAAGCGTCGCCTTGGGCGCGTCCTGGGGAACGGGGGAACTGGGAACGGACGCCGAAGAGCTATACGAACGCACGGCGCGTTCCATCGACGTTCGCGCAACGCGAAGAAGATACGCCCTGTCGGAAGCGGAGAGGACCGCCTCCGCCGCGGCATTCCATTTCACGCAGGCAGTCGCGGCAAGATAGCACACGAAGCGCGAATAGTCCGCGCTGCCGTCGCCAGACGTCGCGTATTTCCCCTGCACCAGCCGCGAGCCCTTCGGGAACGCGCGAAGCGCCATTTCAATCGGCACGTGGCCGCAGATGGTCGCGCCAGTGCGCTTTATAAACGCGGCAAAGCCGTCCGCGTCGCACTTGGCCATGAAAGAGAACGCCTCTGCGTCGGCGGCGGCCACCTGCTTGCGGACGTCGGCGCCGCCGCCCTTGCCGTATGGCGTGTAGGAGAAGTCGTCGCCGTAGTGCGTGAAGTCGGACGATATGACAAGCAGGGTCTCTGCGTCCACGAGCCGCGACAGCGCGCGGACGCACATCCCCATCTGGTCATTCCCAAACGAACCCATGACGAGCGGCACGATCGAGAAGCCGGCGCCGAGAGCGACCTGAAGAAGCGGGTACTCGATCTGCGCGGAGTGCTCGGCGGCGTGGATGCGGTTGCTGCGCGTGACGGGGGCGAGAAGCGCAAGGCGGTCGAGCCAGTCGCGGTCGATGGCAATGGCGCCGAAGGGCGTAGACACCGCGTCGGCCTCGGGTGCGACAAGGCGGTTCTCGATCCAGGCGCGATGGCTCGGCGCAAGGACGACTACGCGGCGGAACCTGGCGCCGCGCACGGCGCGAACGGCCTCCCACGCCGTCTCGCCGGAATACGCCCAGCCGGCATGAGGCAGGACAAGGACGTTCGGCGCTTCGGACGGCGAGGCCGCGCCTTTGCGCGATGCCTCCCACTTGTCGCAAAGGGCCCGTATGCCGTTTGCCGTTCCCGGATACCACGATCCCGATATTGTGCTTTCGAGTGTCATGTCGCAACCCCCCTTTTCTCCACCTAACGCGAACCGATGCAGACAAACACGAGGCCTGGATTGGGCGAGCGCTTGTAGGCCACGGGAATCCGCGAGGCCGCCGGGAACGCCTGGTACTGCGGCGAGAAGATGTCGCCCGCGTACTCGCCGTCGAGAAAGCCCGCGATGTGGTTCTGGCGGAGATACCGCCTGCATGCGGCAATGACGGCGGACTTGATCATCGCCGTGCCGCCAGACGACCCGTAGCCCGTGATGATCGCGAAGACAGACGGCCCGCCGCCGCGCGCGGCAGACACGATACGCTCAAGCTGCGCAAGCGCATCGTCCACTCTCGCGCCGCGCACGTGCAGGTCATACTCCGGGAAGCTCGCGTTCTTTGCCATATGCTCCGTATTGTATCATTTTGGCGCACGCGAAGACAATCTTTAATCTGGGCAGGCTTCCGTCCCGGGCAACGGGCGGCTACTCGCGAGCCGGCTCCAGAAACGGATTGACCACCGCCATGCCGCAGTATGTCTGGCCGGGGTTCAGGTCTTCGCTGACGATTTCATGGCAGCCGAGCTTCGAGGCCGTGGCGACAATCAGCGCGTCGTAGAACTGGATGCCGTACTCTTCCTTCACCGAAATTGCGCGGCGGATCAAGTCGATGGTGATGTCTGAAGCCAGAAGCTCGCGGAAGTATTCGAGGAAGCCTTCGAGCCGTTCGCTCGTTTGATGCAACTTGCCAAGCATGGCATTCGAAAACTCGCCCAGCACTTGCGTCGAAATGCAGCCGTAGTGATTGACGCTGAGCGCGTGGGCAATCACCTCGCGGGCGATTCTGCATTTGCGTTCGTCCTGGTTCGTCGCCGCATAGACGAGGATGTTCGTGTCGAAGAATCTCATACGCTCCCGCTCGCTTTTATTTCACGATGACCATCGCGTTCACGGTTGAACTTCCAGCCCTTGGGAGCGCGCGCCGCATGCGACTTTGCGAATTTGACGAATTCCGCCGCAAGCTGCTTGCGACGGTCGTTTATCTCCGCACACTTCGCCTCAAGGCAATCGCGTACATACTGGTTGAGGCTTGTGCCGTTTGCCTCGGCCCAGGCCCTGACCTGCTGTACGACTTCAGGCGGAACGGACAGCGTTATGCTCATTGCACACCTCCTTGGGTTACGTTCTATTTCTACGTGCGAACGTATTATACCAAAACCGTGCGCACGGAGTCAACGTTCGTACCTCCGTTGCTACGGAGTTCAATCCCACAGATGACAGATTCATAGATATCGCAGTTGGAGACGAAGGTGGTCATACGATTGACTCGTAAACCATCTTGTCCCGCTCCGAAAAGCAACAGAAGATGGCTTCCATCTCTGCGTTCTTCTTGTCCGCCGTAGCGCAAAGCGCGGAGGTGGATGCGGCTAAAAACGCCCTCACCTCGCGCACGGCGATTTGCGCCGCGTCTTCTATAGGATAACCATACACACCCGTTGAGATGCAAGGGAAGGCAATAGACTTGCAACCATTCTCCGCCGCGAGCGCAAGCGAGTTACGGTAACAGGCGGCAAGCTTTTCTGGTTCGCCATGCTGCCCGTCACGATAAACCGGACCGACGGTATGGATGACGAACTTTGCAGGCAGCTTGAAGCCAGGCGTGATTCGCGCCTCGCCTGTCGGACAGCGAACGCCCGGACGCACCTCCGGCACTTTGAGACACGCTTCGTAAAGCTCGCGGCCAGCCGCGCGGTGGATCGCGCCGTCAACGCCACCTCCGCCAAGCATCACCTGGTTCGCCGCGTTGACAATGGTATCTACCTTGAGAGTCGTAATGTCGCCTTGAATAACCCTAATCATTTCGCCCCATCAGTGCAAATATACGTTTCAACCCCTTTCGGGAAAGCGCACGGAGCGCATCAAGCGCCTTTTCGGTGAATGGATTGTGCTCTGCCGTGCCCTGCAGTTCAACATAGCGGCCATCGTCTGTCATTACGACGTTCAGATCGACCTCGGCGGTCGAGTCGTGTTCGTAGTCGAGGTCAAGCGTCGGCCTGCCGTCGCAGATCCCCACCGAAACCGCGGCAACGCGATGGACGATTGGATTTTCGTCAATCGTGCCGGCTTCAAGCAGCTTCCCGACCGCGTCCTCAAGGGCGACCATCCCGCCTGTAATCGAAGCGCACCGCGTGCCGCCGTCTGCCTGGAGAACGTCGCAGTCTATGGTAATCTGCCTCTCTCCAAGCTTCGCCATGTCGACTGCCGCGCGCAGCGATCGCCCGATGAGACGCTGAATTTCCGTGGAACGCGCGTCCTGCCTGAGCCTCTTTATGTCGCGCTCCTTGCGTCCGCCGCAAGTGGAGGACGGCAGCATCGAATATTCGGCCGTCACCCAGCCGCGTCCGGAGCCCTTAAGAAACGGAGGAACCTTGTCCTCTACGCTTGCGGTGCAAAGAACCCAGGTTCCGCCCCATTTCACGAGGACGCTGCCCGCCGCGTGCTTCGTAAATCCCCTCACAAACTCTATTTTCCGCAATTGGTCGCGTTTTCTCTTCATGTGCATTTCACCTTTGACGCAGTCTGGTCTCATCATGCTCCGGCAAGGAAAGACAGAATTGAACGGCGGTAGGCGCTCTCCTTCGAGGCGGCGGCGCGGCGCCTGAACTCCTCCGACGGCGTTCCTCGCTCGCTCAGGCAGATGTTGCTCGTGCGCTGAACGGGCAGGTACTCCGTCCACGGGACGGGCACGTCGTGCCATTTCCCGTCGCCGCCGTACACCGCCTCGTAGTCCACGCGCTCTTCCCCGCTATATCCGTACGCCGTTACGGCAACCGTGCTCTCTCCTTCCTCCTGCCGGACGACCTTCGTCTTGAGAATGCTCCGCGTGATGCAGCTCGGATGCCTGAACTTGTCCTCTCCGTGGTAGTTGGCCACGGCCTCCTGTTCCCAGAACGAAGGCGCAGGCCTCTTCAGGGCGTCCTTCCAGATGTCCTCGTGCGTCCGCGTCTGCTGGTAAAGCGGGATGGACAGCAGGGGCGCGAGCGCGAAATAGGCGTCCTTGAAGTACCGCTCGTTGAACGAGACGAAGAACGCGGCGGCGGCATCGTAGTCCCAGCTGCGGAATTTCGCCGGGTCGGTGTCGATCGTCCCCTCGTTGAGGTGCTTTGAGAAAAGCACGTTTACCTTCCGCTGCTTGATGAACGTGAAGTCGTCGCCGTAGCCGACCTTCGTGTCCTTCATGAGCCCCAGCATCTGCGTCTGCGCGACGGGCGTGAAGAGCAGGCGGAACTCGACCTCGTTGTCGCGGTCCTTCGCGTGGAACCACGTCTCGAACTCCTCGTTGCCCATCAGCGTGAAGTTCGATTCGTCGTCGAGGTTGCGAGAATAGGCCTTCAGCCTGCTGAGGCGCCAGTTCTTGCGGATCTTGCCGAAGAGCTCGCCGTCCTTCCCGGTGAGGCCCGACGGCTCCCGCGAGAACGTCAGGTTCGGGGCGGCGTCGTTGCCATAGACGAGGAACTTCTGCTCGCCATACACCGGTATCGGCTTAGTTACGTACGCATGCAGCGTTTCATGCATTGTGACTGCGCGCTCGCGGCCTTCTTCGTCCTCTTCCCACTCCGTCCACGATATGTCGAGCGTGCCCTCGTACGTCTTCTCCCCCCACTCCATGTCGAGGTAGTGGCCAAACACAAAGGGATTGCCGTTTATGACGCCGGACTGCGCGAACATGATGGACTTCCCGTCGTTGAAGGAGTCGTCCCATCCGTACTGCGCCCGAAGCGCCGCAAGCCTGTCGGCCGCGAAATACGGGTCGAACTCAAGCCGCGGAACGGTCGCCTCGATGAGCTTGACCGTCGTGTCCCACGTGTAGAGCCGGTTCAGCGGCTCCATCTGCTCCCAGGCGACGGCCTTCCTTTCGGCAATCTGCGACTGGAGCTCCGCGAGCAGCCTGGCAGCCGCCCTGTACAGCGGAATCATCGCAATGCCAAGGCAGGCGCCGGCGACGGCACCCGCAATGCACCGGTCATGAACCACCGGATCGGGGCCGTCCATCATAAAAGCCCATGCTGCCGCGCCTGCCGCTCCAATGAACGCAAGTGCCATCAGCCAGCCGTAGCAGGTCTTCTTGGCGCTCGCGGAATCGGCTTTCCCCTGCAGCACCTTGATTTCGCCGACAAGGGCGCGGTTTGCGCGGACGTCCACACCGGACTCCCGCGTCAGCTCCTCGAACTTCCTGCGCGCAAGCTCGGCGAATTTCCGCCGAAACTCGTCGCGGTAGCGCGCAAGCGGCTCGTAGACGTCCTCGATCAAAAGAACGTTTCCCTCGCCTGCGCCTTGACTTCGGCCGACGCCGTGAACGGAATGCGCGTCGTGTAGCCAGCGCGCGCGGCGACGATCTGCTTCGTGGGCCAGTCGAAGAGGTCGGAGTTCCACTGCATGACGGAGTCGTTGTAGAGCTGCCGCGCCGCGGTGATCTCCTTCTGGAGATAGCTGTTCTGCTGTATCGCGTCGGCGATTGCGGCATGCGCCTTGAGGTCGGGATAGGCCTCGACCTGCGGGAAGAGCCTCCCGAAGCACCCGTCGATGTGGTTGGCCACGGCGTTCCTCTCCGAGTCGGGGAGGCGCCCGCCGCGAAATGCCGCGACGGCCTTCATCACGTCCTTGTCGAGGTCGATTGCCTTCTCGACGAGCTTTGCGAGGTTCTTCAGTATCTGCACGCGCTGCTCAAGGTAGTTGTCGATCGTGGAAGCATCGGCCTGTATCTTCTGCTGGAGTTTCTGGAAGTAGTTCTTCGCGCCTATCTTCATGAAAAGGAACACAAGCCCGGGGACTATGAAAAGACACCAGAGAACCACCTCGAACAGGGCCGAGCCCCACCCCACGCGAACGGGAATCTGCTTCTCGATCACGTTGATGTCGCGTCCGGCACCGTTGACGGGGCCTGTCATTTCGTCAAGTTCATTTGCCATTTTGCCTATTCCCTTTCGTTGTGGTTGTTTTGACGTTTTCAAGATGCCTTTGACGGCATATGCTTTACGACTTCGAAGAAGTTCTTGTCGTGTTCGCGACAGTACGATACGGAAGATGCCATCTTCTTGACCATCATTATGCCAAGGCCGCCGATCGGGCGACTCGCCGCAGGAAGCGAAGTGTCGGGGTCTTCATGCGCCAGCGGATTGTATGGCGTGCCGTCGTCGACGAACACGAGCTTTACCCCCACTGGATCCGACAAAAGCTCGACGTCCAGCTCGAAGCCGGACGCGCCGGAATGCCTTACGATGTTGGAGCATATCTCGTCGAGAATGACATGGAGCGCGGGAACAAGCTCCGGGAACGAGCTCGAAACGCACTCGTCAAGGAAGGCCGAGGCGGCGGCTATGCCCTCCTGCACCGGCGGGAAGGTGCGCGTGAAACGGCATGGGCGAGCGACGTATTCAACCGCAAGCACCGTCAGGTCGTCCGCCTGCGGCACGCTCTCGGCAAACGCGGCGACCGCCATGCGCACGACATTGCAGAGCGCCTTTGGATTAGGCTCGGGGACCGCATTTATCGCGTCAAGAAGCCGCTCCTCCCCGAAAAGCTGCCCCTTGCGGTCAAGAGCCTCCGTCACGCCGTCCGTGTAGAGGAACAGGGTGTCGCCCGGGTTGAGCAGGAGCGTGCGCGACTTGTACTCGATGCCGTCCATGAACGCAAGCACGGGACCGGACTTCCCCGTGACGTACTCAGGCCTCTGGCTCTTCGAATTCCCGCCCACGACCCTCACCGGCGGATTGTGCCCGGCGTTTACGAAGGTGACGATGCCCGTCTCAAGGTCGAGGACGCCTCCCCACGCGGTAAGGAACATGTTGGCCGTATTGCTCCTGCAGAGCTCCGCGTTCACGCGCGAAAAGGCCGCAGCCGGATCGCGAAGCGACAGCGCGGCGTCCTTGAGAAGCGTTTTCGCGGTCATCATGTACAGCGCGGCGGTAACGCCCTTGCCGCTCACGTCTGCGACCATGAAGGCAAGGCGCGTCTTGTCGAGCATGAAGAAGTCGTAGAAATCGCCGCCTACGTCTTTCGCGGGGCTCATCGACGCCGACAGGCGGAAATACTGATTCGCCCCAAGCGGCACCGGCAGCGCGGACGACTGGATGGTCTTCGCTATCTCCATGTCCTTCGCCCGGGCGGCGTCTTCCGCGGCGTAGAACGCCTTGAGGCGCTCCGAGTCGCCGGAAATGCGCATAAGGGCAAACGCGAACCCGCCGAGGACAAGCGCGAGCAGCACGGCCATAGCCGCGGCTATCATGTCGCGCGTGCCGTAGAACTCGGACTCCGGCTCTATCATGATGAAGCGGTACCCGCCGAAGACAAAGCTGCGGCAGAACACGAGCCTCCCCGCCAGCGTCTGCCTGAACGTGGTGCCGGCGTCGCCACCGCCCTCGTCCAGAAGCGGCTCCGCGGCATTCGGGATCTTGGCGGGGTTGAAGCCAAGCTGGCCGAGCGTCTGCGGCATGTCGTCTTCAAGCCATCTTGAGACGAGCTCGCCGGTCTTGACGTCGGCGCAGAGGTAGCACAGTGTCTCGCTGATCCCGGCGTCGAAGAGAAAGGAAAGCTGCGAGGAGATCATTTTCGCCATCCGGTGCTCGTCGAGCCCGATCTGCACGTACCCGTCTCCGCCGGGAAACGGGACGCCGAGGTACTTGCGGCGGTTGTCGGCGTATGCATGGCGGCGGAACGGCTGGGAAACGACCTTCGTAACGCCGTTTGTAAGCTCGGCAAACTGCCGCGTCACCTCCTTGGCGTTCATGTCCACGCCTTGGCTGTCGGGATCGTTCGTTGCAACGATGAGCCCCGTACGTTCGACAAGGCACAGCTCGTCGATGTCATATTCCGCGGCAACGGCCGACATCTCCTCCATCGAATGCGCAATCGGCTTCTTGAAATGGCGCACTGCCATGGACGCCAGATGCTCCAGCATCGTGTCGATCACGCCGTTTAGCGTCAAGCGCATGTCGCTGACGGCATAGTCAAGCATGGCCTCGGTCTTACGCGCCGCCTGGCGCGTGCCAACGGCCCATGTCACGCCCATGAGGACGACATACAGCGCGGCGGCGGAAGCCGTTATCAGGCCCTTTTTCATGCCTCTACGGCAAAGACGGAATCAAGCCCCGTAATCTCGAAAACGCCGCGCACCATCGCATTGGGATGGAGAATCTTCATTGAACCGCCTACGGAAATCATCGCCTTTTGCGCCGCCATGAGCACGCGCAGCCCGGCGGACGAGATGTACTCGAGCCCGGAGAGGTCGAACACGACCTCCGTCACGCCGTCAAGCTTCATCTCAGCCTCGAGATCAGGGGAGGTGTTGGTGTCGAGACGCCCTATTACCTTGAGCGTCAGGCATCCTTCCTCGTTCTTTATGTCGATATCCATCTACTGCTCCATTTCGATTCTATAGAACATTGCCGACTCTCAATTGCACGGAACCGACCATGCGACGAACTACAACATTGCGTATTATACCATAATTTTGCGCATAATGCCTTAACCTACGCAATGTGCCATAAATTTCTGTGCGCTCGCTAACCAAGGGGCTCGGTGGGCGGGGCGAGCGGCGACAGCGTGACGGAGTCGAGCTCGGCCTCCTCCTTCTGCGCATCCTGTATCTGCTTGGCCCACTTCAGCACCTCCGCAACCGGCTCGATAAGGGAATCGGGGATGAACTCCTCTATCCTGCCCTCCGCGTAGAGGGCCCGGGCAAGGGGCTTGTCCTCCATGATCGGTATCCCCTCGGCAAGCGCCGCCTCGCGGATGATCCTCGCCGTCTCGCCGGCGCCAAGCGCGCATATTCGCGGCAGCGGCGCCTCCTCGGCCCTGAAGCGTATGCCGACCGCAAGGCGGGTCGGGTTGGTGACGACGACGTTGGCCCGCGACACGGCCTGCCTCGGGTCGGGCCCGTTCAGTATCTCGTCGCGGAACTGGCGCTGCGCCTGCTTGATCTCCGCCGAACCCTCCATCTCCTTGTATTCGCGCTTGACCTCGTCCTTCGTCATCATCATCTGCTTCGTGAAGTTGCGCCCCTGGAAGAGTCGGTCGACGATGGCGATGACAATGTAGCCGAAGGCCGTGTAGACCGCAAGGCGCTTCAGCATCAGCTTAAGGCTAGGGAATATGTCGTCGACCGTGCCGTAGCACATCGTCAGGAGCTCCGGCACGCTCGCCCAGATTATCTTGTATAGAAGATAGCTGAGGAACACGACCTTGACGACGTTCTTCAGGAACTCGAAGAGGTTCTTCATCGAGAATATCTTCTTCGCCCCCTCTACCGGGTTGAGCTTCTCGAGCTTCGGTATGATGGGCTCGAACGTAAAGAGAAAGCCTATCTGGGCCGTGTTCGCGGCGATCCCGATTACGGCCGCGACAAGCACGAATATGAACGAATGCTTGCAGATGACGATGGCCGTCATCCCCATGGCCTGCTGCGTCACGGCGAACGGGTCGCCGGACATGCGGTTGCCGACGTAGTCGAGGAGCATGGAGGCGTCGTCCACGAGGGCGACGCCCATCCATCCGAGGAGCGCAAAGAGGACTACGAGGATCGCCGTCGAGACGATGTCCTTCGACGTGCACACCTGCCCCTTCTGCCGCGCGTCGCGCAGCTTCTT
>JAEEHL010000050.1 GCA_016280825.1 Verrucomicrobiota bacterium | reverse complement strand
GGAGATCCGGAGAAATTCGATGTCGACCTCCTCGTTTTCGCGTGCCCGCAGGGCAAACCGGAGCTTGGAGCGTTGCGCGCATCCGACACGCCGACCTCGCGCCCGAAGGTACATCACGGTTACCCCTGCTCGTGGCCGCACATTGACACAGCAAAGGACGGCAGGCAAGGAAGGCAAGCCTTTGCGTTCTCTCATGTTCTTTGCGGCTAAAAAACTTCTTCTCCACCTCTACACGGCTGAAAATCCCTAGCCGTGCGCAAAGACCCACTTTCGCTGGATGTTGTAGGAGAGGAAGAAGAGCGCCGTCTCAACTGCAATCTTGAGCACCGTGATCGCAAGCCCGTTGACGTCAAGCATCCTCGCAAATACCGCAGTCCCGGCATACCCAGCAACCATCACGACTACCACGAGAACCCAGTACCTGAAGAACGACCGCATCTTCTCCGAGCTGTCGTGAAAGACGAATCGCCTGTTGTAGAAGTAGTTGGCGGTGGCCGACAGCGCACGCGCCGTGCAGATGGCGAAAAGCGTGTTCGTGGCGCGCTTCCAGTCGGTCATGCGCATGGCGGCGAAGAGAACGCCCGTGAACACGGCGTTGTCGAGGACGAAGCACCCGGCGCTCGACGCGCAGAAGTGGATCAGCGCGCCGTATATGCGCAATGAGTCGCGCAGGGGGCTGAAGTGGGAGGATTCGTTGCCGGCGACATAGACCGTCTCTATCGGCACCTGCACCGGCGGCGCGGGGTGGTGGCGCGCGTCGGCGAGCATCGCCATCTCGTATTCGTAGCGGTCGCCGGGGATCTCCAGCATCCGCGGCAGAAGCGCGGCGGGAATCCCGCGAAGCCCCGTCTGCGTATCGAGGACGCGAAGGCGCGTCATCAGGAAGAAGAACTGCCGCGTCCACCAGTTGCCGAAGCGCGACCTCAAGGGGACCTTGCCCGTGAACGCGCGGACGCCGAGCGTCAGCGCACGCGGATTTGAGAGGGCGGCCTCCGCAACCCTCGCTATGTCGTCCGGGCGGTGCTGTCCGTCGGCGTCCGCCGTGACCACCGCCTCGCATTCCGGCAGGTTCTCGAGAATCCACCTGAAGCCCGTCTTCAGCGCGGCGCCCTTGCCCCGGTTGCGCTCGTGGGCAAGCACCGTCGCGCCGCGCCCGGCCGCCTCCTTGAAAACCCCGCCGCCAGAGTCCGAGCCGTCGTCGACGACCACGATCGACTTGAACCGCGGCCGAAGCCCGTCAAGAAGCTCCACGAGCTTCCCGTCCGGCCTGTATGCCGGAATGAGTATGGCGCAGCGTTCCATCCTACCAGCCGAACCTCCGCATCGCCCAGCCGCCGAGGACGATCGCCCACGCGATTCCCGCGCCGACGAAGGCCGTCAGGACGAGAGCGCTGCCGATGTCCTTGGCGAGCCCGGAAAGCCAGTGTCGCTCGGTGGATATGCGGTCGACCGTCTTTTCGATCGCCGTGTTGACGAGCTCGGCGATGAGCGGCATGAACGCAGTGTATACGAGAAACGCCCTCTCGCAGCAAGTAAGCCCCGGCACGAGGAAGGCCACCGCCACGCAGGCCGCGAAGACGACGATGTCCGTGCGAAACGCCTTCTCGCCGAAGAGCACCGACATGAAGCCCCGCATCGAGTGCTCGGCGGCGGCGCGCAGCTCCGCAGGCGACTTCAGCTCGGTCATCGAGATTATCTCTCCGATGGCCTTCTTCGCGTTCTCCTTCATCTTGCCGTCCATTGCCCCTCCCTTTCCTCGAGTTTCGCAAGTTCGTCCGCGTTCGGGGACTTCCTGAAGCAGTTGTAGTTCAGGGCCCAGCACGAAGGATGGCGTCTTATGACGCGCTCGAGGCCGGCAATGCACCGCTGCGTCGTGCGCCAGATGTCGCGGGCCTCCTCGCACGGTATCTCGTCGACGTATTCGCAGCGGTAGCGCCCGTCCTTCAGGGGGCGAGACCACGCGATGCCTATCGGAACCTTGGCCTTGGCGCTGAAAAACGCCGGCGCGGAGGAGACCGGGTGCGGGCGCCCGAAGAACCTCACCCACATCCCGCCGTCGCTCGGCCTCACCACCTGGTCGACGAGAAGCCCGAGCGACATCCCGTCGCGGACGCCGGCCATGAGCGGCTTGAACGCGCCCTGCGCCGGCACTATGCTCTGGCCGATCGAGCGGCGCGACCACATGAGAAGCCTCGTCATCGCGGGCGTGCCGATGTCCTTGGCGACAGACATCATCCTGTGGCCGTGGAGAAAGGCGATCTGCGAAAGTATCTCCCAGCAGCCGATATGGCCGGAGACCGTTATCATGCACTTGTGGGCGGCAAGGAGCTCGCTGCAGCGCGCGTCAGCCTCGCTCGCGGCGGCCGCGCGGGACCGCGCGAAGACGGAAGTCCAGAACGCATGCCCCACCGAGCGCGCCATGTTGCGGTAGCTGCGACGCATTATGAGGCGCATGCGCCTTTCCGAGAGGCGGCTGCCGAACATAATCCCGAGGTTCGCCCTTGCGATCGCCCTGCCCTTCCCGTCGAAGGCGTACATCACGGCGGAGGCGAAGTCGCAGACGGCGAGCATCGCGCGGCGCGGCAGCACGGCGAAGAACGCGAGCGCAAGGAATATCCCGAGCCACTCGAACGGACGGCGGACAATGCGCTTCAAGCGCTTCAGCCTGCGCTTAAGCCGCATCGCTCCCCCTGAGCTTGCGCCAGCCGAACCATATCGTCATCAGGGCGAACGCGGCAAGCATCATCTCGCTGCCCTCCTCGAGCGCGGTGCAGAGCGACGTCGCGGCGGTGACCCCGCCCGCGGCGTGCTTGTCGAGGCCGTGCGCGTGGCCGAGCCACGAGGGGAGGCGGTCGGCGACCTGCACTACGACTCCGCTAGCGCCAAGGCACCCCCACGCCCACGAAGCTGCGTCAAGCGCAAAGACCCCCTTTATCCACTTCGGGAAGAACCACGCGAAAAGCGCGGCGAAAAGCCCGAAGAAAAGCGAGAAGTAGAGCACGATGCAGGCCTTCATCCCTAGGGGGACTGCGGCGTTGGTCAGGACGCGCATCTTGAACGGGGTGCCTGTGAGCGGGCGGCCGTCTGGCTTGAAGAAGCCAGGCGCCATCGAACCGTCCGCGCCTACGCATTCCGGATAGACGAGCCTGAGGAGCGCGATGTGCAGGTCAAGTTCCTTCACGATCGCCATGCAGGCGACGACGCTCACCGCCAGGGCAAGAAGCCGGCGTCGGCGCACAGGCCCGCCGAACGGGTTCTTCCACCAGACGAAGGGGATTATCGCGGCGTACACGAAGAGCGTCGCCACCTCGAAGGGCGATCGCCCGTCGTTGTCGAAGCTGCGCACAAGCGCGTCCGGGGCCATCACAGCCCACGTCGCGAGGAGCGCAGCAAGCATCGCGGCGAACGCGGCCGGCGCCGCAAGCCATTGCCTGTCTTTCATCGTCCATCCCCCTTTCCGCCCGCCGCGCCCTTCGCGGCAAGTTCCCTGTAGACGTCGAGCGAGGCCTTCGCCATGCGCCCGAACGAAAACCTCTCCAGCGCGTCGGAGCGCAGGTCGCCGAACTTGGAGTGCACGACGCACCTTATCGCGTTTGCAAACGCGACTGCGCGCTCCTCCGGCGGCTCGCCCTGCATCTTCGCGACAAGGGCTCCGTTCACGCCGTCCTTCACTATGTCGAGCGCACCGCCGAACGCCGTCGCGACGACCGGCCTGTTCATCGCAAGGGCCTCCGCCATGGACCTCCCGAACGACTCGGGCTTCCTGTAGTTCGCGCTCACGACTACGTCGGCTATCGAAAGGCACTCGGCCACCTTGCTCTGGGCGCCGGCAAACACCACGTCGTCCTTGACGCCGAGCCGCTCCGCAAGGGCGACGAGTTCCGCCGCGTACTTGCGCCGCCCTTCCTCCGCCTCGCCCACGATCACGAACTTGTAGGCCGGCGTCTTCACGCGCGCCGCCTCGTGCGTTGCCTTGAGGTACCTTGCGGCATGGATGAGGATGTCGTAGCCCTTGAGCTGCGTTATGCGCCCGAGGCCCATGACGACGCGGCTGTTCTCCACGCCCCATTCGCGCTTCATCCGCCCGACGAACTCCATATCGAGGCGCGAGGGGTCGAACCGCGCCGCGTCAATGGCGCGCGGGATTACGCGTATCCGCTCCTCCGGCGTTCCGTAGGCGGCCTTCAGGTAGTCCGCGAGGAAGCGCGAAGGCGTCACCACGAGGTCTCCCGCCGTCATCACCCGAGAATACGGCGAAATGGAGTTTACGCCGTGCGCGAACGTTATCCACTTGAGCCCCAGCCCCCTGTTGGCGATGCGGAAGAGCCACGCGGGCACGCGGGAATGGACGCACACGACGTCGGGGCGCTCGCCTTCAAGTACGCGGCGCAGGGCGGCGGCGCGGGAAAGGCACGTAAGCGGGTTCTTGCCCTTTACGTCGAGCGCGACGTGGCGGCCGCCGTCGCGCTCGATCTGAGCGACAAGGCGCCCGCCCGAGGAGACCACCGTATTGCGCCATCCCTCCGACGAGATGACGCGGTTCATCTCCACCACTCCGCGCTCTACTCCCCCTTGGTCGAGCGCCGGCACTATCTGCAACGTCTTCACTTGTCTCCATGCCGGAGACGGGACTCGAACCCGTACGTCAAACACTTGACAAGGGATTTTAAGTCCCTGGCGTCTGCCATTCCGCCACTCCGGCCTTTTGCAGGGGGTAGTATATCAGATTTCAGCGGCGTATGCAAAGACTTCGATGCTCCATCGCCTATGGCGCAAACCTTGCCCACACGAAGTCGAGCGGCTTTTCGAGCGAGACGCCCTTCATGCCGGCCTTGCCGCGCGGAGAAAGAACCTCGACCTTGGAACCGCGGGGAAAAAACTCCGAGAAGTCGAAGTCGAACCCCGGCGACCTTGAAAGCTCGCGGAAGAAGAGCGCGTATCCCGGGTCTCCCGCCTTGCGCGGAGAGAACACGAAGCCCGTCCACGAAAGCCCGTCCGGTTTCGCGCCGACATTGAAGACGTTGCACCCCGCCATCGCCTCGCGTTCGCGCTTCCACGCGGCGACGAGCGGCCGCCATGCGCGCACCGTCTCGGGCGAGAGGCCCTGCGTCTCGAACCAGCCGAGGGGGCTTGCCGCCATCGCAATGGCGAAGATCGTCTCGGGCGGATACGCCGAGGGCGCGAGCGGGTCGCCTTCGTACTTCTCCATGTTGCGCAGCGGGTTCAGCACCTCGATCCTGAGGCGCACGGGGTCCACCACCTCCACGAGCGACCAAAGCGAGCGCAGCGTGAGATGCGGCCAGTAGGTGTGCCAGTCGGTATAGCGGTTCTCCACGAAGACGGGGCCGGACTCAAGCATCCCGAAATACCCGGGGCGCTTGTCGGCCGTGACGTCGAGGTCGATGACAACCTTGCCGGACGACTCGGCGGTCACGCGCTCGAAGAGCTTCCTCTGGCGGGAGAACGCAAGCTCGCTCGTCGTGCGAAGGGAGTCGAGCTTGAAGAAGTCCACCTTGAAGCGCCTGTGGTAGTCAAGCATAAGCGCGGCATCGCGCTCCCACGAGGCGGCATCGTCGGCGGAATCGGGGCAGAACCAGAGCCCGAGCCTGACGCCCTTCTCCTTCGCCGCCTTAGCCACGTTGCCGAGCCCCTGCGGGAACTTCTTCTCGTCAGGCTCCCAGAAATGCGGGTTGGCGCGCCAGAAGCCGATAAAGACGCCGTTCGTGCCGGCGTTCACGGCGTTGATGGACTTGCCCTTCTGCCAGCCGTCGTCGATCTGCACGGCGTCAAGCCCAAGCTCCGCCGCGGCCTCGATCTCCCTTAGCATGAAGCTTTCGCAGACTCTCGCGTCCTGGCTCCTGTCGCCCCACGTATTGCTCATGAAAACGCCGTCGCGGCCTGGCACGTACGGACGGACGGAACGCTGGTAGTCCTGGAGCGCCTTGGTGCGCCCGCGCCGCCCGCCCTCGTAGTCGAGGGCGACAAAGGGATATCCGTTGTCGTGGACTGTCAAGAGCCTCTTGCGCGTGTCGACCGTGATGTCAGGAACCGTTGTGTCGGGGCGCTCCTGAGGAAGCGGCCCAAGCCGCAGGAAGACGCGCCCCTTCCCGGTCATGAGGTCCTCGTAGGAGAAGACCGCCGAGCGCACCTCGAACGTCTCCTCGTTGCGGCCAACGAGGCTCTCAAGACGCCAGACAAGCTCGTTGTGCTTGTCGGTGCGGGCGAGCATCCTGTATTCGGTATAGACGAGATGCCCCTCCGGGAGGGGCATCTCCGCACCGACGGCGCCGTCCGCAAAGACCGGCGCCGCGAAAAACGCAACTGCGAGAACGGCGCCGTTCCTCACTTCGCGGCGTTCCTCTCGTTGTATTCGTCGAGAAGCTTCTTCGCGCAGTTAGTCGTGACGGTCTGCGCGCCGCGCTTGAACGCCTCAAGGGCGACGTCGAGGTCGTCGAGTGTCCAGACGTGGAACTCGAATCCGGCGTCCTTCACGGCCTTGAACCACTCGTCTGTCACTATTTCGGGGTCGAAGCGCAGGTCGAGACCGTCGGGCTTGTACTTGTTGAGCTTTGCAAGGACGGTCGAAAGCTTGATCGGCTTTGCGTCCTTCTTCCATCCCGTCTTGCAGTTCAGGAGGAGATACACCTTGTATTCCGGCATCTGCTTCTTGAGCGCAACGCAGGAATCGGCGTTGAAGCTGATGAAGAGCGTGTTCTCCGGGTTTGCCTTCTTCTGCGAGTCGAACACCTTCTTGATGTACGGCACGATCTTCGGCCCGGTCTTCACCTCGACGTAGATTTTCCTGCCGTCGCGCGCGAGCTCGAGGACCTCCTCCAGGAGCGCAGGGCGCGTCCCGGCAAAGCGCGTGTCCTCCTTCCACTTGCCCCACGAGCCGACGTCGAGCTTCGACACCTCGTCCCACGTGACGCTGCCGCAGAGATTCGTGTTCGCTCCGGCCGTCGTGCGCTTAAGGTCGGGATCGTGGAAGGTGAAGACGCGCCCGTCCTTCGAGAGGTAGATGTCGCACTCGAAGCCGAAGCCCCTCTCTACCGCCGTCCTGTACGCGGGTAGCGTGTTCTCCGGCGCGTCTATCGACTCGCCGCGATGGGAGATGAGCGTGTCGTACGCCGGCACTGCGGCAATCGCCGCCTGGCAGAGCGCCGCAGACGCGGCCGCGAACATTGCAAGTTTCATTGTCCTATTCCTTTCCTTGAAATCAGTCCTCGAATTCGACTACGAACATGTCATAGACGGAGAAGTCCCTCAGGGCGGCGGCCCTGCCGTCGAGCTTCAATGGCTCCTTCGCCCCGGGGTAGTAGACCCTCTTTATCTTCCTCTCGCCGGGCACGTTGAGCTTCGCGCCCTTCACGCCCTCGGACTTCACGTCGTAGTCGAGCATCTGCACGACGTACCGGGACCCTTGGTCGTCGACAGTCACCTCGACCTCCCTCGAAACGCCGGAAATCTCCACGGGCGGCGTCGCGCCCGTCTTCGCGTAGCCGGCCTTCGACATCGAGCCGAAGAGTTCCACGACGTTCTGCCAGAAGTCGAGGCGGCCGGGCATCATCTCCCAGCGCGAGGTGACGTGGGCATGGGCGAAGTAGTTAGCGGCGATGAAGTAGCAGCGGCCCTTGCCGAACTCGTTTGCAAGTATCGCAGGCTCTCCGCCCTTCTTGAACGTGGCGACGACCTTCGCGGTCGTGGGCTTCACGACGTCGCAGCCAAGCGCGCCGTCCATCTCGATCTCCGCGCCCTTCTCGAGCCCGGGCAGGAATTCGCCCGCATCAGCCGCGACCTTCGCAAGCACTATCGACTTCTCCGGCTTCACGTCGCGGTGGATCGAGTCGTCGATGTGCACGAGGTTGTCGATGCTGGGGATGACCTTGTAGGCCGAAACCCGCGAGCCGTGGCGCGTCGCGTAGGTGTCGGAATCGCCGTCCTTGCGGAAGACCGTGTCCTTCCAGTCGCAGCCGAAGACGTCGGCAAGCGCGTAGTTGCCCCTGTTCTTGAGGCTGTACTCGCCGAAGAGCGACGTATTGCCCTCGGCGACGAGCACGCCGCCCTCCTTCACCCATTCCCTGATGAGGCCAATCTCCTTCTCGGCGAGGAACTTGGACGTGGGGAGGTAGAGGAACTTGTACTTGGAGAGCCGCTGGCGGTCAAGGGTCTCGGCCCAGACGATGTCGGTGGGAACCTGCAGCTGGTTCAGGGCCGTCCAGGCGGCCAGGATGTTGTGGTCGCTCCTCACAGGTATGCTGCACTGGAAATAGACCTGCTCCTTCACGGCGCTCGAGCTGCGCTCGGAGAGGACGACCGCAGCGTTCGCGGCGGAGGGCGCGATGGCGTAGAGGTCGGGCGTCTTCGCGATTCTCCTGAAGACCTCCTTCGCGGCGGCCCAGCGCCCGCGCTCCCAGCTCCAGTTGTCGTACCAGCTCGGCTGCTCGAACATCTGGTGGAGGGCGAAGTCGTAGTAGCACTTGGAGTGCATCGCGTTCTGCCAGAAGCCCCTGAGCGCATGGGCGTTCGACGGGCAGTACCAGTGGTACTGCTCGCTCATCACGCTCCGCGCCGCGCCGCCGTTGCGGTAGCGCTCCATGAAGAAGGAGCTGCCGCGCCCGAAGCACTCGTACGATTCGTGCCCGAGCGAATCAAGCCTCTCAACCGCCTG
>JAEEHL010000006.1 GCA_016280825.1 Verrucomicrobiota bacterium | reverse complement strand
TCGCCCAAAGCGGCAAGGGAGCACGGTTGCTCGGCACTCGGGCTTCGCCCTCGGCTATCCCCTCGCTTCGCTCGGCCCTCACTGCGTTCGGCGGCTACCATTACGCGAGCGCACGTTCGGAAGGCAGGGAAGGCTTGGACGGCAAGGGGGATGGATTCTACTTCGAGCGCCAGAGGCCCATGGCAAGGTAGGGGAGGATGTCCTTTTCGAGGACAGTGTCGAGGTCGAATAGCGCGATGCCCGCAAGCCCCCTCCCGCGCACGAGCTTTATCTGGTCGATGACCTGCCGAGCGTCGAGGCGCGACTCGTTCGCCGTGACGCCAATCCCGGCTATCGTGCGGCGCGCGCGCGACTTCTTCTCCGCATGTTGCGCGAGATAGCCGTCGAACCTCGCGTTGTCGGACGTGTAGTCCATGGGGACAACGTAGTCGACGGCGTTCGTGTCGAGCCACGAGCACCAGTCCTGCCCGACCGAGGCGACGCAGGCGGGATACTTGCCAAGCACAGCCGCCGTCAGCCAGCGCGGCCGCTTCACGTGCCTCCTCGCATCGAGCACGAACCGGGAGACGACCGTCGCCGCGTTCGCCGGCTTCGCCGCGCCCTCGTACCAGCGGACGAAGTCGAGGTGTATCCCGTCTACCGCGTACGACGCCTGTATTTCGTCTATCGCCGAGAGGACACGGTCCCGCACGTCCTTCCGCGAGGGGTCGAGATATTCCGTCGTCTTTCCGGCGGGAGTCTTCAAAAGCCATCCCCTGCGCCCGAAGTCGGCCACTGTTCCAGACGAGGAGCGCGTCGCGGTGAAGCATAGTATCCACGCATGCACCCTCACCCCCGTGCCGGCCGCCGCCTTGAGACAGGCGGAAAGCTGGTCGCCTTCGTCGGAGAACGTCTTCGAGCGCGGCAGGACGTTCGAGGCGTAGTGCGCGAACCCCGCGCCCGCGACGTTCACGAAGAGATCGGTGACGTGGGCGTTCCTGAGAAGCCTCATCGTGCGCGGCCAGTCGCCCGGATAGAGCCCGCAGCCGGAATGGTCCCATACGGCGCGTATCTCGCCCTTCTGCGGGACCTGCGCCGCCGCATACGACACGAGCGCCTTGCGCTCCTTCTCGCGCCGCGCAACAGATTCCGCAGCCGACCACTTGCCAGGCTCGGACGCGCCGACCATCGCCGCGACGAGCTGCGCCTTGAGCCGTTCGTCGCCGTCGGCCGTGAGGACGTGGGTCATCCACCAGCCGGCGCGCGTCTCTATCCACGCGGCATCGCCCGTGGGCTTGCCGTTTCTGTCAGACCAGTAGGCAAGCACCCTCCCGCCGCGCCCAGAGGCGGGCACTGCGGCATTCAGCACCCCGGAACTCTGGCGAATCGATATCGGAAATCCAGCCGGCCGAAACGTCTGGAAGTCCATCCTGCTCCAGCAGCCGGGATATGCCGCGCTCCTGAAGCCCGTGCACTTCACCCCCATGAGGTCTGCAAGCGCCTTCGAGGACGAATGGAACGAGACTATCTTGCCGCCGCGGTCGACGAAATCGCGCAATGCCTGCATCTGCGCGGAGGAAGGCGAATCGAGCCCGACGAGGAAGACGGTCTTCTCGTTCTTCAGCATGACTGGCATGGAATCGGGCGCTATGACTGTCGCCTGCACGCGCTCGCCGGCAAGCCACCTCTTTATGTGGTTTGCAAGCGAAGTGTAGTAGCCGGGGGAGTTCGCGACAATCGTTACGGCGAGAAAAAGCGACTTCAGCATGGCGTCCCCCCTTTGGCAAGATCGGGCCTTATTCTCCTCGTGCGCTCCAGCGCGGCGCGGCGCTTCCACGCCTCGATGCGGCGGTGGTCGCCGCTTAGAAGGACTTCGGGAACGTCCATGCCGCGAAACGACGGCGGATGGGTGTACTGCGGCGGCTCGAGCATACCCGAGGAGCCGAAGCTCTCGTCGGCAGTGGCGGCAGGCCCTGCGCCAAGCGCTCCCGGGATGAGCCTCACTACCGCGTCGACCATCGCGGCCGCCGGAATCTCGCCGCCCGTGAGGACAAAGTCGCCCACGGAGAAGACGTCCGTCGCAAGCGTCTCCACTCGCGCGTCAAAGCCCTCGTAGTGGCCGCACATGAAAACGACGCGCTCTTCGCGCGAAAGCTCGGCGGCGTCCTTCTGCGTGAAGCGCCGGCCTGCCGGCGACGTCATGACCACTCTCGCCGGAAGAAGGGGCTCGACGGCCGCAAACCACGGCTCGCACCTCATGAGCATCCCGGGCCCGCCGCCGTAGGGGCGGTCGTCGGTCTTCTTCCAGCGGCCTATGCCGTATTCCCTGAGGTCGATCACGTTTACGCGGCAGATGCCCTTCTTCACCGCACGTGCGACAATGGACTCCGAGAGAAACCCCTCGAACATCCTCGGCTGTACGCTTATGATGTCAATCTCGACCATCTGCCTCCATCCACTTCCTGAACGCCCTTGCGATGTCGCGGCCAAACTCGCGGCAGCTCTCGCGCGTCACCACCTTGCCGTTGGCTGTCGCGAACGGTATCTCGAAGGAGCCGACGAAGCCGCACTTTAGCGTCTCCAGCGCCCACGCCTTCACCGGGCGCCCGGCCGCATAGTTCCTCTCCGTGTTCCAGCCGACGCCCCAGCGGATGTCGTCCTTCTCGCGGTAGGCCATCGACCCGCTCTGCAAGGCTTCAAGCATCCTGCCGAAGCGGCTCGTCTTCTCGGCCGTGCTCTTCTCGTGCACCTGGTAGGCGAATTCGTTGAAGTCCCCGTAGAGCCATGGGCAGTGGAAGTCGAAGAATATGTCGAGCCTGTTGCCCGCGCGCTGCGCTATCCAGTCGCGGATGCCGCGCGACTCCGGGTAGATGAAGTCCGCATAGTCGCGGTTGTGGTCGTGCGGCCTGCGGTTCTTCCCCTGGTCCCCGTCCTCGCAGCCGTCCTTGTCCATGAACGGCACGACCATGACCTCGACGCTCCTGCGGAACCACGCGCCGGTCTCGTCCTCCGCAAGGACACCCTCCAGCACGCCCTCCAGCACGTAGCTCGCCATCGTCTCGCCGCAGTGGCGGCGGGCGGAGAGGAAGATGCGGTGCTTCGGGCTGCCGGAGAGGTCGCCGAAGACAGCCCGCTCGACGTCGCGGCCCTTGCGCGACCTGCAGAGGACGCCCGTCTCGAACGCCTTGCCGCGGTCCGCCTCGTGGCGCGCGAGGAAGGCGTCCCAGTCGGCCTGGAGATACGGGATGGTTTGGCAGAACCACACCTCCTCCGCATCCGCCGGGAAGGCGTAGACGAAGGACTTGCGCGTCGCGCCCTGCTCGGCGGAGTAGTTCCACGTCCGGCCCCGGTCGAGCGACACGCACGGGCCGCGCGTCCCGACGGCGACGGTACGCGTGAAGCGGAATTCGACCGTCCGCCCGCCGGCTCCCTTTACGCGGAACGCCCAGTAGAACCAGCTGCCCTCGGTGTCGCGGAGCTCCTGGTGCACGTACACCGTGTCGCCGTCGATCTTCTCAAGCTCGATGTTGCCGGCGGGGATGTTCCTGTCGACAGTGAACGGGGCCTCGCCGCCCGACGCCGAGAAATGCAAGGCCAGCGCACACGCCGCCGCGATGCACCTGCCCTTGTACAATCTACTGCCTTTTCTCATTAGCGGGTAGTATATCATATTTTCGCGGTTAGCAGTTAGCAGTTAGGGGCCAGGGGGCCAGGTGTCAGTGGTCAGGGGTCAGTGGTCAGGGGTCAGTGAGCTCGGTAGGGCGGCACGTCCCGCGCCGCCGCGATGTAGCAAGGGCGCCCCGACTCCAGTGGTCAGGTGTCAGTAGTCAGTGGTCAGTACGCCGTCAGCCGTCAGCAGTTAGCGGTCGCGAAGCTAGGTAGGGCGGCGCGTCCCGCGCCGCCGGATGTAGCAAGGCCGCCCTCGGCCTTGCAAACGTATATGGCACCTCTTGTCGCGAAGCCACTGACTACTGACTCCTGGCCCCTGACCCCTGGCCCCTGACCACTGATCTTCGGGTTTCGGGTAAATGAATTCTTTTCCGTTCCTCTAAGGCATAAACCTAAAAATCGCAGTTGAACTGGCGAATTAAGCTTTCCGCCTTTGTTTTCAGCTATATTGGCAAATTGCCGTTTTCACCAACTGGGTGAAACGCGATGACAGCTTGT
>JAEEHL010000049.1 GCA_016280825.1 Verrucomicrobiota bacterium | reverse complement strand
CTTCCTTGCCGCCGTGGCGAAGGCCTACGAGGCCGAGCGCGGGGGCTCGGCCTCGAAGAAGGACAAGGAGATTCTCGCGGCCGCCCGCGACATGGACATGTGGGGGCAGGTCGTGGGGGCGCGGCGGTACGACAGGTACTCGACGACGGCCTAGAGCTTCCGCAGGAACTTGATGACCGCGGTGAGCTCGGGGATGTTGACGGTGAACCCGTCGTCCATGTCGTCCGCGATGCGCTGGAGGCTCACGCCTATCCAGCCAAGGAACACGACGACGAGTATCAGAAGGAGCGTAAGCGGAGTCTCCATGGCTACCTCCATCTTGGAAGCGTGAGAAGCGCGAGCAGAAGGAAGCCGGCGGCCCACCAGTCCTCGCCCGCGAGGACGAGGCGGACCGTGCCGGCGATGAACCCCAGGCTCGCAAGGGACGCGGCGAGTATGCAAAGCGGGTCGACGAGCCTCATCCCCGTCCTCCCGCGGCCTCGCGGACCAGCGCGTCGACCATCCGTTCGACAATCCCGTAGTCGATGCTCCAGCGCTCGGCCAGGAACTTGACATAGTGCGCGGCCTTGGCCAGGTCCTTGTCGGCGCTCTCGCCGTGCTTCTTCCCGGCGCGCCACTTGTACTTCAGCGCGGAGCCCACGGGGAAGCTGAGGTTGCGCTCGAAGATGAAGTCCTCGAGGTCCCGCCCGTCCGGGAGTTTGTAGTAGTCGGGGTGGTCGATCACTTCATTGTTCATTTTATCCCCCTTGCTGACTTCTCGATTTCGACGCGCTCCAAGTAGCCGTAGTGCCGGCCGACCAGGAACGCCAGCGCGATCAGGCAGCCGACTATCACGCCGCCGAAGAATATTGCGCAGACCTCGTCGCTCAGCATCCCGTGGCCGCCTTTCTGATGTTCTCGACGTTCTTCCGGATGCGCTCGTTCCCGGGCTCGAGCTCGAGCGCCTTCTCGGCCGCCTTGAGCGCGCCCTTGAAGTCGCCGAGGTTCCACAGCGCGACAGACAGGAGGTCGTGCGGCTTCGAGCCCCACGCCTCGGCCTCGGTGAGGTACGAGCCGGCGCGCTCGGTCACGCGGAGCGCGCGCTCGCAGGCCGCGCGGAGCTGGGTCCACGGGGCCTTGCGGTCGTAGAGGAACTGCGCGTACTCGACGGCGGGCTCGCGTACGCCCGGCTCCTCGTCGCAGGCGCGCCTGTACCACAGCTCGGCCGTGAGGTCCTTCCCCATGGCCGCGTAGCACCGGCCCATGAACCGCATGGACGCCGCGCGCTCGGCCCGCCACTTCGCACGCGGCAGGTTGAGGTGCCGCTGGAGCGTGTCGACGGCCTTCTGCCACATGCCCTTGAACATGTACTCGCGTCCGAGGTAGTGCATGTTGCGGTCGTCCTCCGGGTCCTCCTCCACGCTCATCTCGAGGAGCGGGAGGTACGAGGCGCGGGACTTCGCGTTGTCCGGGTAGTGCTCGAGCTCCATGCCCTCGACGAAGACGGTCTCCTTGCGCCCGTCGTAGCTGAGGATCTCGTGGACGGGGTGCGTCCACTTGCAGACGCCCGGCTTGTGGACCTTCTCGTAGATGAAGCGCCGGTCCGGCTTGCCGTCGGGCGTGAAGTTCCACGTGTACCAATAGGTCGCGGTCGTGGGGTCGCGGCCCTCGGCCTTCGCCTTGAGCCACGCCTTCTCGAGCGCATCGCGCCAGCCCTTGTTCAGCACCTCGTCGAGGTCGGTGCACACGAGGATGTCGGCCTCGGGGGAGCAGAGCTCCATGGACGCGTTGCGCGAGGTGTCGAAGCGCCAGGGCTTGAACTCGCGGACCTCGACCTTTGCGCCGCGCGCCCGCAGCTTCTCGACCGTGTCGTCGGTCGAGCCCGTGTCAAGGACGACGATCTCGTCGGCCTCCTGCATCGAGTCCATCCAGCGGTCGACGAACTTCGACTCGTTCTTGGTTATCGCATAGACCGAGATGAACAGCCTGTCCTTTCGCGTGGGTTCCGCCATCGCGTAGTCCTCCATGTTGATTCCGATGGGCGCGTAGCCCTTGAGGTGCGGGTTGCCTCCGTCCTTGCCGATGTAGAGCCTCGCCATCGAGCCGTCGTACATCTGCTGCACGAGCAGGTTCCTGTCGGCGACGGCGCGCGACGGCATCCTGTTGAAGTAGTAGTCCGAGGGGCGCGGTCCGTTCTCGGGCGCGTCGCTCTCGAGCAGCCCGAGCAGCCACTCCATCCCCGGCCTCGTCAGCGCGAACCCCGCGCCGGACTTGGTGTCGAGCCCGCGGCCCTCGAAGTAGAACGCGTTGATCCGGTACGCCTCGACATGCTTCCGGTAGTTCTCGTTCGACAGGTTCCACGGGAGGAACTTGTCGAACATCACGAGGTCGTGCAGGGGCATGGTTTCGAGCGCGGTTCTGATGGCCAGCGTGTCCTTGAGAAACCGCACGTCGTCCTCGAGGAACAAAACGCGCGTGTAGCCGAGCGCGAGGGCCTCGCGCAGGGCGCGGGCCGTCGCGAGGCCGAGGTTCACGAACCCCCTGCTGGAATCCGTCTCGGTCGTACGTGGCGGCAGATGCGCCGCGAGCTTGTCCTCCCACGGGTCCCGCGTCGTGTAGACCATCGTCGTCAGCCCCGGCGTGTCGAGGTTGACGCGGTGGAACTCGTAGTCGAGCGCCTCCCGCTTCTCGTTCGAGTTCTTCGACCCGAGGTAGCAGAAGCAGTAGACGTGGTCGAAATGCTTGCCCCAGTCGATCATGGCAGCCTCGGCTTGTAAAGTGTGTCGTACAGCTCCCGGAGCCTGGCCACGCGGTTGTACGCCGCGAGGTCGTCCGGGTTCGCATACTTGGCCAGGAAGTCGCCGACGGTCATCGAGGGCGCGCCGCATCGCGGGAACGCGGCCTCGAGCATCTGGCGCGTTATCTTCAGGTGCGCCCCGGGCTCCACCTTGAGCTTGAACTTGTCGGCGAGGCCCGTCAGGCCCTCGGTCTTGATGAGCTCCTGGAACTTGGAAAAGAGCTCCTGGTCCCGGATGTTCTTCTTGTCGAGCCCGACAAGCTCGATCTTCATTTTGCCGGGCCGAACTTGTTCTTGGCCCGCAGAGCGAAGTTCACCCTCCGGAGTCGCTTCTGCTCGGCCGCCGTCCTGGACTCTTTTGACCTCAGCCTCGACTGTTCCGAGCGGAGGGACTCCTTGGTCCTGCCGTCGAACATCCCCTTCGCCGACTCCGGCGTGTGCATTTTCTTGTTCCATGCCATGACTTCTCCTTGTTGGTTTGGCGGGGCGTCATTGCCTCCGCCTTGAAAATGAAGACGCGACCTCGCCGAGGGACGAGAGGAACGCGACCAAAATATGCGCGGCTATCATCACCGTGACCGCCGCCACCGCGATCACAAAGAGCAGCGGCCAGAAAAGAATCTCGAAGCCCCCGAAGCTGAACCGGCGCGACGCGAGAAACATCGCGCAGCCCACGAGGACGTACACCAAAAGCAGCAGTATCACCATGTTCATCATTTTTTCCTCAACCCGTTCACGGTCTCGCGGGACAGCCACTCCATGAGATACGCCCGCACCTCCGTGTTGTCGCCCACGTTCGTCGATTGCAGAATCCCGTCCGCCACGTGCGTGAGCTCGTGCGTGAGCAGGCCCATGCGGAGCTCCTTCACCCACACGATGAATCGCGGGCCGAGTTCGCCGCTGTGGGTGCAGATGCCGTCGAAACCGTCAAAGGACTCCTCGGCGAAAGTCTCCCAGTCGTGCTTGGCGCGCTTGCGCATGAACGCGTCGAAGTGTTCGTACGCGTCGACGAAGGCGTTCCTGGCGTCGAGCTTGGTCGGCTCCTTCGCGACGAGGACGGTGACGTACCGCTCGAACAGCGGCACCTGCAACGTGACGGCCTTCGCCTTCATCGCTTCGCCTCCTTGCGCAACCGCGCGTCGAGGGCCGTGATGAGCTCCAGGTCGCGCGCGACCTCCGCCGCGTGTTCAGTGGCGAGAAGGTCCGGAGTGAGGCACATCTCCGCGCGTTGTCGGATGTGTTGGACCACGCCCTTGTCGTCCCTGCGGAGCTTCCTCCACGCGGAGAGCACGAGCTTTACCGCGGGGATTTCGCGCTCGGACATCCACGGGATCGTGACCGTGTCCTTGACCGGCGGCTTCATTGCTTCTCCTCCTTTGTCTTCCGGTAGTGCTTCCGGCGGGCCTCGAGCACTTTCTCGCGGTGGTTCTCGTAGTACTCGATGCACTGCCGGCGCCGGAAGATCTTCCGGCACTCGTCGGAGCACACGCGGGACCACGGGCTCTTGATCTTGAACTTCTTCCCGCACACGGCGCACCACCGCATCGGGCGCGGCCTGTGCTCGACAAAGACCTTGACGGCGTTCGCCACGATGTCGGCGAGCGCGGTCCGCCCCTTCTCGCGGAGCAGCTTCTCGGTCTTGTGGCCGTCGGCTATGAACTGGTCGAAGACCCGGCGCTCGGCGGCCGTGTACTCCTCGATCATCACGGGGGTCTTTCTCGGTTTCCTCAGCATGGCTCGACCACCCCCACGACGCTCGACGCCCTCACCAGCCTGTACCTCACGCCGTCGAGCGTCACGCGCCGGCCGGCCGTCGGGTCGTCGACCAGCACCGTGTCGCCCACGCCGAACCCGGGGTCGGGCTCGGAGGAGCCGACCGCCGCGACCACGTAGTCGAGGCGGTCGGTCATAATCGCGGACGGAAGCTCGAGGCTTCCGGCCGTGCGTTTCGGCTGCTCGTCGATCAGTAAAACGAACCGCCTCAATGGATGGAGGAACGCCATCTCTAGCACTTCCCCTTCTTACACTTGCCGCCCTTGCAGGCCGCCTGCTTCTCCTTCGCGCCCGCATCCTTCTTGGCGGGAGCCGTCTTCGCTGCTTTCTTTGCCATTCGTATCACCTCCTGTCTGCGCCGGTTGCGCGTCGTCGAAAAACTCGGCCCAAAGCCACTTGACCGCTCGCTGAATCCAGTCGGCGAGAGGCTCGTCAGGTGGACGGGGCACGCTCACTTCAAGCTGCGGGAACTCGCGGACGGCCTCGTACACGTGGGCGTCCGCCAGGCTGGCGTCGCGAAGCAACCCGCGGAAATGGTCTCGCACGCCCGTGTCGCGCGGATTGTTCAATATTTTCAGCCTCAGCTCGCGGATTCCGCCAAGCACAAGCTGCTCGGCTATCCCCGTTTCCTCCGCGCGGGCAAGCATCCCGACGACGTAGGGGAGGTGCGACTCGTAGCCGAACCAGTACTCGGAATAGTTTATGAACGCCACGCCGATGTACGTCCAGCACATCCCGCGCAGCTTTATCGCGCGCGACGGGTCCAGCTCGTACGCCAGCGCCGCGCTCAGATGCTTGAGCGCGCACTGCGGGCACGGATCCGTCAATACGTCATTTATCTCCATTGCGTTTACTCTCCCTTCTCTTTTTCTGCAAACTGTACGTCGTGAACCAGAGGTGCTCGACGTCGACGCGGCGCCCGCCCGGAAGATACGCCCGGTACGGACGCCAAGTGAATGCCCCGAGACCGCGGAACTCGCTTCTCTCCCGCCGGGCCACGACGGACGCGAGTGCGCGGAGTACGGTACGCACCGCGCGCTCGTCGAGCCCGCTTTCTTCCATGACCTCCGCGATCTCGGGGGAACGAATTGTCTTCTTGCTGCGCTTCATCTAGTTCGTGTCGACGGTCTTGGCGTCGACGACCCTTATCGGGGGAAGCCCCCCTTGGAAAATCTGCACGAGCGGCGTCTTGCCGCCCGCCTGCTTCTCGGCCTCGGACTTCTCGCCGCGGTCGAACGCGCCGGACTCGGATATGCCGAGGATGCGGGCCTCGGTGTCGGCCGCCGTCTTGATGGCCTCGGCCGCCGACTTGACGGAGGTCTCGCCGTTCCGCAGGGCCTCGAGCGCGGTCTCCCGCACTTCGTCCGCGGCCTCGAGCTGCTTGGTCGCGGCCTTCACGCGCTTCGCCGTGCGGAGTCGCACGAGCTGGAGGAGGCTGTGCTCCTGCTCGACCTGTATCTCGCGGCGCAGGGCCACGTCCCAGCGGCCGTTGTACGACCACATGGACACGGTGCGCGGCGGCACCCCGACGGCCTTCGCGATCTCGTCGAAGGACTTGCGCTCGACGAGATACAGCTTCAGCGCCTTCTTGCGCTTCACGACGTCGAGGTAGCCGTCGTAGAGCTCGGCGAGCGCCTTGTCGGCGCTGTCGGTTCCGGCGAGCTCGGCCAGCTCCTGGCTTACGAGCGCCTCGCGCGGCGCGTCGTCATCGGGCTCGCGGCGGCGCGGCGCGGCGTTTCCCGCCACGACGATCTCGCCGATCGGGAAGCCGTCTTCCGTGAGGTCGGCGTTACTGGGCATCGGAGTCCCTCCACACGCAGCGCACGGCCGCGGAGACTCCGCGCCGCTTCATCATGAACGCGCCGACGGCCACGCCCACGGCGTCGCGGAGGTGCGGCGTGGCGGGGTCCTTCAGCTTGTACGCGGCCTTCGCGAAGTTCGAGCGCTCGCGCAAATACTTGTCGGCCTCCTCACCGAAGACGTTGATGATTTCGCGGCGCACCTCGGAGTCCTTCATGTTGACGGCTCCGCCAAACGCGACGCGCCAGTCGGAGGTGCCGAGGCCGTACGCCTCCTTCGCACCGGAAAGCACGGCGGCCACGAGGGCGACGCCGGAGTTGCGGCACGTGTCGAACGTGGTGGCGCCGGGGATCGCGCCGTAGCGCATCGTCATCTTTTCGAACGCGAAGCCAAACGGTTTCGAGAAGCCGTAGACGACGGGGAGGCGCTTGTCGTAGAGGGCGGTGTCGGAAAGCATGTTCGCGACAGGCCAGTAGTCGGCGCGGGCCAGAGTCAGCTTGTTCTCCTGCCTCGTCACGAGCGCGAACGCGCAGTACTCGGGGCCGGGGTCACAGCCCACGATGGCGTCGGGGATCGATTCGTCGAGACAGATTAGTTCGCCAGATGTTCTCATGATGCTTAAAAGTATAACACACTCCCGATGGCGGGCGCAAGTAAAAAATAAAAAACCCCCTGGCTCCGTCGCGGGACGGGGCCAGGGGGTGTGGTCATTCGGTGGTCGAGCGGACGAATCCGTACGGTATCTTCCAGACCGACGGCGTCGTCGAGGTGTCCTCGGAGACGGCGTAGTTCGGCGAGTTGAGCAGGATCTGGAGCTGCTGGCGCAGCACCTTCGAGCTCCGCACGTTCGCGCGGAACGTGTCGTTGTGCGAGGCGAGCGCGCTGTACAGCTGGCCGACGGTGCCCGTGAAGTCGAGGCTCTCGCCGGGCTCGTTGCTCTGGGCCATGAAGGCGAGGTACTCGACAAGGGCCTCGACGACCGCGATGGTGAGGCCATTCTCGGTCGACGCCTGCCGCATGTCGGGATG
>JAEEHL010000048.1 GCA_016280825.1 Verrucomicrobiota bacterium | reverse complement strand
TCTGAAATCGGGAACTTCGACAAGCTCCCCGGATTCGTCGCCGAGGCGCAGGGGATGGGCCTCGAGCTCAAGCTTCCTGACGTGAACGAGTCCGACTCGAGCTTTGTCCCCACGCCGGATTCGAAGGGGATTCGCTACGGGCTTGGCGGCATCAAGGGAGGGGGCGAGCTCGCGGCGAAGGCGATCGTCGAGGAGCGGCGCAAGAACGGCCACTACACCGGCTTTCTCGATTTCTGCATGCGCCTTGCGGGAACGCCCGCCGTGAACAAGCGCGTCCTCGAAAACCTCGCCCGCACGGGGGCGTTCTCCGCCTTCGGCGACAACAGGGCGATGTATTTCGGCAACATCGAGTTCGCGACGAAGAAGATGCAGCAGCGCGCCCGCGAGAAGGCAAGCGCGCAGATGGACTTCTTCGGGGCGATGGCAGGCGGCGAGGAGAAGTTCTCCGACGCTGAGCTTGAGCCGCTGCCGCCGTTTGCGCCGGCCGAGGACCTGAAGAGCGAGCGCGACCTCATGGGCGTGTATGTGACGGGCTCGCCTCTCGAGTCCGTTTCGTCGGCGGTATCGCAGGTTGCCACGTTCACGCTGAGGGAGCTTCAGGACCAGGAAGGGCTGGACACGAGGCTTTCCGACAGCTCCTTCAAGGTCGACGAGTGGAAGGTCTCGCGCCATCCCAACCTGAAGGACGAAAGGGCCTTGAAGCACCTCGATGTGAGGCTTGTGGGGATAATAACGTCATGCTCCGTGAAGACGACGCGCCCGGTGGGCGACAGGCCGCCGGAGAAGTGGGCGATACTCGGGTTCGACGACGACACCGGCGAGAGGGATATCATGTTCTTTGCGAAGACATGGAAGAAGTGCAGCTCGCTCGAGGGCGCCGTTGACAGGCTCGCCGTCGTCTGCGGAGAGGTATCCCGCCGCGTGGACTACGCCGACGACGACAAGGTGACGCGGAAAAAACCGTCGGTCGGCGACTATTCGTTCACCCCGCGCGAGGCGTATCCCTTCGAGGAGGCGGTGGTGCGCCTCTGCTCGCGCCTCAAGGTCTCGCTGGACTACGCCGACCCTGCGCTTGAGGAGAAAACGCGGCGCATCTCCAACCTCGTGGCCTCATACCCAGGGGGGCTGAAGGTGGTGCTGTCGTTCTCCTATCCTGACGGGCATGTCGTGGACGTCGAGATGGGGGAGGCGAGGGCGAATCCCACGATGGAGTTTTTCTCCTCGCTCGGCAAGATAGTGTCGCAGAAGTCGATTTCCATAGATCCATCCGACAAGACGTATCTTGACCCTCCAAGGAGGTTTCCCGACCGTGCATAGCGCAATGTTCGCAGCCTTACTTGCCATCGCAGCGCCCGTGCAGCCGCAGTGCCCCGGCGGCCTGTTCGACGGCTCAGCCTGGATTGCGCAGCCCAAGGGCCTTGCCGCAGCCGCGCCGCGCTTTACGACCGCGTTCAGGGCCGAGGCGGACGGCCCTGCCGAGATCGCGATCTGCGGCCTCGGGCAGTATGTTGCCAGCCTTGACGGGAAGCCCCTTGGGCGCGGCGACGAGTTCAATCTGCCCGGCTGGACGCGCACCTCGAAGACGTGCTTCTACAACGTCTTCAGGCCCGTTCTCAAGGCAGGTGAGAAGTACAGCCTCGAGATCGTGCTTGGCGACGGAATGTACAACGTGCCGCATCCGGGCAAGGGTCTCTACACAAAGTTCGTCGGCAGCGAGGGCGGCAAGAAGCTTCTCGTGGGCGGCATCGTGAAATCGTCGGTTGAGGGATGGATGGTCGCGCCGAGCGAAGTCGTGCGAACGCATGTGTACGCCGGCGACGACGTTGACCACAGGGTGGAGAACTCTCCTATGGTCAGGGCTGTAGCCGCCGAACCGCCTCGCGGGAAATTGCAGGAGGCCCCGTTTGTCTGCCGCCTCATGGAGACAATGCGCCCCGTGAAGGTGATGCGCGCCGCAGTTGACGAGTTGACAGTCGATTTCGGGCAGAACGCAGCATACGTGCCTTCCGTCGTGGTGAAGGGGCCGCGATCAAGCCGCGTTGAGCTCGAGTTTTCCGAGATTCCGCTTGGCGAGGGCGAGACGCGCATAACCGCGAAGTCGAGCGGCTACGGCAATGCCGTCACGCGCTGCGTGTTTACGCTCGCCGGGAACGGCGAAGAGCGGTTTTCCACGCCGTTCTTCTATTGTGGCTTCCGCTACATGCGCCTGCGGCTCGTTCCCGCGGTAGAGGGCGGCGAGCTGCCCGGGCTGGTGTCGGCCGAGGCCCGCGTGGTGATGGCCGATGTCCCGCGCGCGGGCTCGTTCAAGTGTTCCGATGAATTGTTCAACAAGATACACGACATCTGCTGGTGGGCGCAGCGCTCTAACATGCAGAGCGTCTTTACCGACTGCCCGCACCGCGAGAAGCTTGGCTGGCAGGAGCAGGACCACATACACGCGGAGCAGATCAGATGGGGGTGGAACGCAGACGCCATGTTCGCGAAGACATGCATGGACCTCGCCGATTCGCAGCTCGAGAGCGGGCTCTGCCCCGACATCGCGCCTGAATACACGGTCTTCGAAGGCGGCTTCCGAGATTCGATAGAGTGGGGTTCCTCGATCGTGCAGATTCCGTGGCAGCAGTACGAATGGTCTGGCGACGATTCGCTTATACGAAAGCACTACACGAACATGGTCGCCTACCACCGCTACGTTCGTTCGAGGGCGAATGACCCGCGCCGCGGCAGGTTCATAGCGCACGGCGGCCTTGGCGACTGGTACGAGGGTACGGGCGGCGGAGACAAGAAGCCGCTTAAGACGCCGAGGGAACTTCCAGCAACGGTCTTCTACTACATGAACGCCGAGGTGCTTGCGAAATGCGCCGAGATGCTTGGCAGGAAGGGCGAGGCCGACGAGTTCCGCCGCGAGGCAGGGGAGATAAAGAAGGCGTTCAACGACAGGTGGTGGCATCCCGAAAGCGCGTCATACGCCAGCAATTCGCAGACGGCGAACGCGATGGCGCTTGCATCGGGCCTTGCCGACAGGATGTACGCCGATGCGATAGTCTCCAACATCGTGGCCGACGTGCGCGAACGGGGCAATGCCGTCGCCGCCGGCGAGATAGGATACCCGTATCTCCTCAAGGTGCTTTCGGAATACGGGAGAAGCGACGTCGTCTTCGACATGACGTCCGATTCCACCAAGCCGGGCTACGGCTACATGATCGCGAAGGGCAACACCACCTGCCACGAGGCGTGGAACGCGAACCCAGCCGATTCCCACAACCACTTCATGATGGCGGACATCGTTAACTGGTTCTATGGTTCGCTTGCCGGGATAAGGCCGACTTCGCCTGGGTTCAAGACGTTCGACGTGGAGCCGCAGTTCCTGCCGAAGCTCGACTGGGTGGAGGCGCGGCACAAGATTGCCTCGGGCGGCGAAATCCGAGTTGGCTGGCGGCGTGGCACTCGGGGAGCGATCTCGGTTGACGTCGTCGTGCCGGAAGGGACGAAGGCTACGGTGCGACTTCCCGGCAAGCCAGCCGAAGAGCAAGGCCCTGGCGGGAGGCAATACTCAGTCTTGACGCGGTGAGCGTGTTTTTGATATACTACGCACTGTTTTCGGAATGCGAGGATAACTCAGTTGGTAGAGTGCCACCTTGCCAAGGTGGTTGTCGCGGGTTCGAGTCCCGTTCCTCGCTCCAGGAGACAAGGTGAAATGGGGGCGTAGCTCAGCTGGCTAGAGCAAGTGACTCTTAATCACTGGGTCCAGGGTTCGAATCCCTGCGCCCCTACCATTTTGACCTTCAGTTTGCGTGGCTAGGTAGCTCAGTTGGTAGAGCAGCGGACTGAAAATCCGCGTGTCGCCGGTTCGATCCCGGCCTTGGCCACCATTTGTCATGTCATGAAATGAGTGAAACGACGGATTCATCGTCGTGCTGAAAAGTCTTAGAGTCGCCAATCTGGCTGTTGTCGAGAAACTTGAGGCGTATTTCGCCCCGGGGTTGAATGTCATTACCGGCGAGACAGGAGCGGGGAAGTCGGTACTGATTGGAGCGCTTGAACTTGCGCTCGGGGCGAGGGCCGACGCCGGCGCCGTACGCGACGGTGCAAAGGAGGCGGAAGTCGAGGCGGATTTCGGCGGCCATGTATTTCGTCGCACGGTTTCCGCCTCTGGCAAGAGCCGCGCATGGATCGACGATGAAAGCGTCTCCGTTGCGGAGCTGCGCGAACTTGGTGCGAGGCTCGTGGACGTCCATGGTCCAGAAGCCAACCATGCGCTCCTAGACGAGAGCTTCCAGCGCGAAACGCTCGACGCTTTCGGCAAGATCGACCTTACCCGCTACAGGGGGCTGTTCGACGGATGGTCCGCCACGATGCGCAGGATAGACGAGCTTGAAGACGACGGAGCTGGAGAGGACGAGCTCGACCTCCTCCGCTACCAGGTGGACGAGCTTGAAAGCGCCTCGCTTGTCCCCGAAGACGACACCTTGCAGGAACGCCATGCCGCAGCCGCACACGCCGTGGACATAGTCGAGAACGCATCCGCCGTTACCGAGGCGCTTGGCGGCGATTCGGGCGTAGAGGAGGCGTTGGCCGCCATTCAGCCGAGGCTTGCGGCGATTGCGCGGCACATGCCGGCGGCGGAGGAATGGAGGCGCGAGGCCGAGTCGCTTGCGGCGGGCGTGGAGGAACTCTCCCGCTCGATTGCCGACGCTGTCTCGTCGCTTGATGCGGGAGAGGAGTCGTTCAGGGAGATTGACGACAGGCTGTCCCTCGTTGGCAGGCTGTCGCGCAAATACCTGAAGGGCGCGGCGCAGGGCGGCGCGGCCACGAGGCTTCTTGAAGTGCTCTCGGCGAAGAAGGCCCGGCTCCACTCGATCGAAAACCGCGAGGAGGAGCTTGGCGCGCTCAAGGCCAGGGCGGAAGGCGAGAGAAAGGCGATGCTCGAGTCCGCTGCTCTCGTGACCGCAGAGAGGCGCAAGGCCGCGCTCAAGCTCTCCCGCGCGGTCGAGAAGGAGCTTAAGGAGCTTGGCTTCGAAAAGGCGCGCTTTGGCGTTGCCATCTCCCCAGCAGAGCCGCAGGCGCACGGATGCGACGGAGTGACGTACATGTTCGAGCCGAACCCAGGCGAGCCCGCGAGGCCACTTGCCTCGATTGCAAGCTCCGGCGAGACCGCGAGGGTGATGCTCGCCGTGAAGATCGTGACTGCCGCAGACCCCGACAGGACGCTTGTCTTCGACGAGGTGGATGCAAACGTCGGCGGCGAGACGGCGCGCGCCGTGGGAGAGAAGCTGCACTTCGTCTCGCGGGGCGCGCAGGTCGTCGCGATAACGCACCTTCCGCAGAGCGCGGCCTATGCCGACAGGCACATCGCCGTGCGGAAGGCGGTCGAAGGTGGCCGCACACGCACTACGGTGGAGACCGTCGAGGGCGAGGCGAGGATAGACGAGCTTTCGAGGATGCTCGGCGGCGGCGCGACGACGCCCGTCGTGCGCCGCCATGCACGGGAACTTTTGCTGCTCAAGGAGAAGATATGCGAAAAACGGAAATAGAATGGAAGAGAAGCGGCTCGACATCCGTAGAGATGACGAACGACGTGTTTGGCGAGGGCAATACGACGCTGATCGACGCGCTGAAGCGCGTCGCAGGTGTCGATCACCCGCGCATCATGCTCGTAGCGGACGCCAACGTCGTGTCGCGCACGGAGTCGATAGGCCCGCGCATCGGCCGCTACGTGAAGGAGCACGGCATCGACCTCCTCGGATCCCCCGTGGTCGTGCAGTGCGGCGAGAAGGCGAAGTTCGAGGACCTGTATTCCTGCAAGCGCGTAATCGTGAACGCGATCCAGTCCAGGCTCGGCAAGAACGGCATCGTTCTTGCGCTTGGCGGCGGAAGCCTCTTCGACGTGGCGGGCTTTGCGGCTTCGCATATCTCGGGCGGCGTGAAGCTGGTCAAGGTGCCGACCACGATATCCGCGATGGTCGACGGCGCATACGCCCAGACCGCGCTTTTCAACTTCGGAGGCGCGAAGGACTCGTTTGGCGTGTTCGCCCCGGCCGATGCGGTGATAGTCGACCCTGCATTCGCCGATACCGTGATGGACGGCGTCTGGCGTGCCGGTTTTGCGGAGCTTCTCAGGATCGGATTCGCGTGTGACTCGAAGTTCGTGAAGTCGGTCATGAAGGCGACAGACGACATCAAGGCAAGACAGAAGGGCCTTGCGGCGGAGTTTGTCGGCGCGGCGCTGAAGGCGCGGCTCGCGAACGGGCCGATTCGCGTCGGGCTCTGGTGCGCGAACCGACTCCAGTCGATGAGCGCCTACAAGCTGCCGCACGGCTATTCCGTGGCGATCGGGACTGCGATCGCGGCCCGGTATTCCGCGATGAGGGGGCTTCTCGACATCTCAAAGTCCGAGGAGATCGTAGGCGCGTTCGGCGAGATCGGGGCGCTTGACTCCATCGAGCATTCGCAGCACGTCATCGGCCATCCGTTCAGGGTTGCGGAAGGAGTCGACATTTGGCGTATAGCCAACCCTGGGCCAATCGAGTGGTTTGCCGACATAGGGAAGACGGTCCTCGAGGACGACGTCGACCTTGAACTGGTCGCCAAGGCGGTGCACTCGTTTGCGGTGTCGCGCCGCGCCGACATCCCGGAAACCATGAAGGCGCACGACGCGGAGGAGGCGCAGTGAGGCGGAGCGCGGCCTCCACGGCGGCTGCGCTTCTTGCTGCCGCCGCTTTTGCGGTCACGGAGGAGATTGACCTCGCGGGTGAATGGTCGCTCGACTGCGACGGCCGCGAGCTTTCTGCGGCCGTGCCTGGTGGAGTCCATGATGCGCTTCTTGCCGCTGGAGTCATCGGAGACATCTACTTTGGCTCCAACGAGACAAACGCCCTTTGGGTTTCGCGGCGCGACTGGACGTTCCGCCGCGCCTTCAAGGTCGATGAAAGGTTTCTCTCGCATCGCACTGTTGTTCTCAGACTCGAGGACTGCGACACCTTCGCCACAATGCGCATAAACGGGCGCGAGGCAGGGCGCACGGCAAACCGCTTCAGGCGATACGAGTTCGACGTGCGCGGGCTCCTGAGGGAGGGCGTCAACACCATTGAAGGCGAGTTCAGAAGCCCGGTGAACGAAGCCGACTCGCGCCGCAGGACGTACGACAGGCCCTATCCGATCTCCACCACTGGCTGGGCGAAGAACCAGGCGCTCATCAGGAAGCCCGCCTGCCACGGCGGCTGGGACTGGGGCCCGGAAGTCGAGACAATGGGGTTCTGCGGCACCGTGAAGCTCATCGCCTCCAACGGCCCTCGCGTCGAGTACATCCATACCGCGCAGAAGTTTAGCGACGACCTTTCGCACTGTACCCTCGACGTCCTCGCAGATTTCTCCGACGGCTCCGTCGCCACGAACCGCATCGAGATCGAGAACCCGCCGCTTTGGTGGCCGAACGGCGCCGATCCCAAGAACCCGAATGCGCGCCCGCGCCTCTACGAGTACACGGTCGATTTCAACGGCGAGAAGTTTAAGCGCAGGATTGGCCTTAGAAAGCTCGAGGTATTGAACGAGCGGACTGTTGGCGCAGACGGCAAGGAGGAGCTTTCGCTTGTCTTCAAGGTGAACAACAGGCGCATTTTCATGAAGGGGGCGAACTGGATACCGTGCGACGCGATAGAAGGGCGGCAGGCCCCGGCGCGTTACCGTGACCTTCTTGAAAGCGCGGCGGCTGCCAACATGAACATGGTCCGCGTGTGGGGTGGCGGGCAATACGAAAAGGACGTGTTCTACGACATCTGCGACGAACTTGGAATCATGGTCTGGCAGGACATGATGTTTTCCTGCGCCGTCTACCCCGGCGACGGGGCGTTCCTCGGCGACGTGGCGCGAGAGGTCGAGCACCAGATACTGCGCCTAAAGGACCACGCCTCAATTGCCCTTTGGTGTGGCGACAACGAATGCCTTGGCGCGGTAAAGTGGTATTCAAGCAAGAGGTACCCTGCGAGCTTCTACCGCGAGACATGGATTGCACGCTCGAAGATGCAGGGCGAACTTGTCGCGAAATACGACCCCGCCCGCACGTACTGGCCGAGTTCGCCCTGCTGCGGCCCCGGCGACTTCGGCGACGGCTGGAAGAACGACTCTAAGGGCGACATGCACAACTGGGACGTCTGGCACGAAAACGCGCCGTTCGAGAAGTACTACAAGTACCACCCGCGCTTCTGCTCGGAGTTCGGCTTCCAGTCCTTCCCGTCGATGGAGATTGCCGAGACGTTCGCGTCGAAGGACGAGATACTTTCTCGTGGCCCCGGCTTCGAGTGGCACCAGAAGAACAGGGGCGGCAACAAGCGCATAAGGAAGACTCTCGAGCGCTACTTCCCCGAGCCGAAGGACGTGCCTGCGGAACTCCTCCTTTCGCAGTTCCAGCAGGCGATGGCGATCCAGACGGCGGTTGACGCCTGGCGTTCGGAGCAGCCGCGCTGCATGGGCACGCTCTTCTGGCAGCTCAACGACAACTGGCCGGTCGCGTCCTGGAGCTCGATCGAGTATGGCGGCAAGTGGAAGCCGCTCCACTACCTCGCCAAGCGCTTCTTCGAGCCGGTCAACGTCGTTGTGAAGCCAGATGCTTCCGGAGCGGATCTTGTGTTTGGCGTCAACGACACCTCGGAAGAAGTGAAGGGCGAGTTGATTGTCGAACGGTGTTTCTATGCTGGAGACCAGCTGAGCGACAGGGTAATAAGAGAGGCTAAGACTGATGTGGTTCTCGCGCCAAATGCCGCGACCAAGCTGACGACCCTTGCCACGCCGAAAACTTCTTTCTGCGGCGGGACGTTTGTCGTCCTGACGCTCAAGACCGATCATGGCGTCTTTACGACTGACCGGCATTTCCAGTCGTTTCGCCATTCCTTTGTCCAGCTTGGCAAGCCAACCGTCAAGGCCGCAATCAACGGCTTCACCGTCACGCTCACGACGGACAGGCCCGCGCTCTGGGTGTGGATGAACGCGAAGGGGATCCGCGGCGAATTCGACGACAACGCGGTGACGCTCGTCCCCGGCCAGCCGCGCACGTTCACCTTCAAGCCGAAGGACGCCGTCACACCCGAGGCGTTCAAGGCGGCGTTCTCCGTCACTCATCTTTCTGAACTCTGCAAGGACGCGGCGAAATAGCTGTCCGCGCTCCGTCTGCGTGGACGGCAAGGGTCTTGTTTTTGCGGCGTTTTTTTGATAGAATACACACTGTTTTTCAAACAACGAAAGGAAAAAACAAAAATGGCAATCAAGGTTGGCATCAACGGCTTCGGCCGCATCGGCCGCATGGTGTTCCGCGCCGCGGTCGAGAACTTCGCAAACG
>JAEEHL010000005.1 GCA_016280825.1 Verrucomicrobiota bacterium | reverse complement strand
GTTGATGCCCTTCATTATCTTCTCGGCTCTGTCCTGCGAGACCGGCAGCGGCGCGGGCGGAAGATCGAAGTCGTCCTCGGTATGCCAGCTAAGAAGCGCGTTGACGTCGTGGCGTTCCATTTCGACATCCACGACAAACGCCAGCGGCATGACGAGAGCGCCAATGAGCGCGATGAGGATAAGGCGCCAGCGGGAGAAGCGAGGACGAAGCGCAAGATACGCAGCGTATGCGTCGCGCGTCCAATAGCGAAAGAGAAGCGTCGGCGCGAGAATGAGAAAGCCGGCGCCCATCGCGATTATCGCCGGTATCGCAAGCGGCATGAATGGAACGAAGAGGACGAAGAAATAGACGACGAAAGGAGCTGCGACGAACTTAAGGAAATACGAGCCGAGGCCAAGCGCATCGTTTCGCGCGGGCAGGAAAAGGACAAGACCAGAGAATATGGCAAGCCCCCACGCCCACGGATTTGCGAAGTCCGCAGGAAACGGAATCGTCAGGTTGAGCGAAAGACCGGCGAGCGGGAGAACGAGACCAAAGACAGCAGCGCCGCCATATCTGCGGGCGTTTTCAGGCATCTGACTCGTAACGACAGTGAAAAGCTTGTGGAGAAGGCGCAGGAGCCCGACGAAGAATACGACGCATCCAAGGAAGTAACCGACAGCCAAGGCGTGCGCTGCGATGGACTCCATCAGGGGCGAAAGCTTGAGGTCACGGAAGAATTTATCGAACCTAAACGCGACATTCACCACGAAAAATGCGGCGGCCGGCGGAACGACGAGGCAGAGGACCGATGTCATTATGTCTGCGCCGGTGTTCATCCTCCACTTTGCCGTGGCAATGCGCGCGACGCCGGCGAAGATAAGCGGAACTATTCCGGCGAAGATGGCAAACATTGGCGTAGGGCCGATTATCCAGTTGTCCACCTTGCGCGACATCTCGTCCAGGACCGGCACCGAAAGATAGAGAAACGCCACGCCGAGAAAGGCGTAGGCAAACATAAGCCATGCGTTCATCGACTTCGGGCGGGACATCAAGAGCCCAAGCGCCGACAGCGGAAGCGCAGCAGACGCGAGCAGGACGGCGAGCGCCTTTGACGCGAGCACCCCTTCGAGCGCATCGCATGTAATCCAGTATAAGTATGCACACGCCCCGGTGGCGAGGAGCGGCATGAGGAAATGCGTGAGGGCGAACGTCGTCGGATGGGCAAAAAAACCTCCGCAGGTCTCGCATGTGTCATTTTGCATGTTTTTTCTCTCCTGATGGCTGAAGATTATACCAAAGCAGCCCGAAGACTGTCAAGAACACGGCCATGCCGACGGCCATGTGGACGACTGGAATCTCAGCAGCGGGGAAATGCCCGTCGATTGCCATCAGGAGTGCAAGGCGCACGGCATTGGAAAGGACGGCAACCGCCCACGCCGCAAGAAGCGCGACAAGGCACCTCAGCGCAATTCCGCGAACAGGCAGCAAGAATGCAAGAAGCGCGAAGACTATGGAGAAAAAGTCGGTCGCCGAACACGCCCTCACGACTGCAAGCGTAACGCCGGAACGGAAAAGCGTCACCGTTTCGGCGTCAAAGTCGGCGTTCCAGTACAAGGCGGCGAGCCATGCGGCAGGGCGAGTGAATGCAGACGCAACTGCCGCGTCCGGCAGGGCGTCGGCAAGGAGCTTCACGGCAAGCGCGACCGCGAACATCGCCGCCCAACGAAGAAGGCTGCTATTCTTCATGCGCCATCTCCCGCACGACCCCGACTTTGCCGGCGCCGGAGGAACGCCCGTCGCCGTTGACGTCATTGAAGGAAGTGCAGTGCACGGCCTCGCGCAGTTCGCCAGTCACCTCAAGCCCCTCGATGGATATCTCGTCAACGTGGCAGGAGACGTACGGGTCGAATATCTCAGACTTGGCCTTGCCCTTCCGGGCGGGAACGAGAATAGACTTCGGCCCTACGGAGACAAGGTGTGAAAGCGGATAGCGGTCAGCGTGCATCTTGAGGCGGACATTGCGCAAGTGGACGTCTTTCACGTTCGCGCCTATCTCGAAGGCGGCGAAGTGGCCGCGAACGGAATCGCCGTCGAGATACTCGGGAAACGGGTCGACCGGGCGGTCAAGGTCGATGTCGAGATCCTCGAACCAGATGTTCTCGCCAGAGCCGGGAGCGCCGCGCTCCGGCGCAGTCCCCACGATGTACGGAGGCGTCTGGAGATACATCTTGTAGGTTGATACGCCCTTCACGCGGCGAATGACGGCGTTGCGCAGTGCGCAGTCTACGGTCGAGCCGTCCCGGTACGTGTAGATGGCGGGCAGCATTCGGAACGCCGGATATCCGGCGGTAAAGGCGATGTCTTCGCAAAGCACCGTGTCCATCGGGCCAAAGTTGACGCTCGAGTTCTGCCAGTCGTAGAGGTTCAGCGCAACGAGGTCGTCGCCGACTTCGCCGCGCACGTTGCGCACATGCACGTTCCGGCAGCCGCCGTTTATGTGCAGGCCGTCTGCAAAGCAGCCGTCGAAGGCGATGTCGTCGCAAAGGAGGTCTTCGACGTCGCCCGCCTGGAACGCAAACGCGCCAACGCGGGCGAAGGTGACGCCCTGGAGCGTGACACCGCGCACGTTGCCGAAATAGACGAGCGAGGAAACCCCGTAGAAGTTCGTGCCCTTCTCGCGTAGGCCGGCGTTGAAGCGGCCTGTGCGGCCATAGCCCGCGCGCCGCTCGGACCAGTCCTCCCAGCGGCCGCCGACAACGGCGATGTTCTCGTCGCGCGCGGCGGAATCGACAGGGGCGAGCGTGCCGTCCTGCGCATGCTCGTTGCGGAGAAGGACGGTGTTGACGGGCGAAAGGAGCTTCACCGTCGCGCCAGTCGCCTCGATGCGGCGGTTGGAAGGCAGCACGACGACGCCATCCATCCAGTACGTGCCGGGCGGGAAGCGCACAACCTCGTGCTCGCGCACGGCGGCGCGGAACGCGTCGGTCCAGACGGTAGTGCCGCGTACGGACTTCGCGAACTGCGCATAGTCGGCTATCGAGCAGACGTCCTTCAGCGCGGCCTGTTCCGCGGCGCGCCGCGCATCCATCGCGGCAATGTCGGACAGGACGCGCCCGCGGCGCTCGAAGGGCACCGCCTGCACGATGCAGGCGGCGCAGCACGCCAACAGGGCCGTGCATGCTGCAGGGCGGCGCATCGCCGCAGAATTCCCGTGACCTTCCATGCTGCGCACCTACATTACGTGCCAGAGGATGCAGAAGAAGTGGCAGATGCTGCCAGCCAGGACGAAGATGTGCCAGACCATGTGCGAATACGGCAGCGAACGCCAGAGGTAGAAGACGCATCCAAGCGTGTAGAGGCCGCCGCCTGTCGAAAGCCACATCGTGCCGAGGCCGTGGAGCGACTTCACGAGCGGCACTATCGCAAGTATCGCCGCCCAGCCCATGACGACATACGAGATGGTCGATACGATCTTGAAGCGCCCGGTCGTGCGAATCTTGAAAAGCACCCCGAAGAGCGCCGCGCCCCACTCTATCCCGAAAATCGTCCACGCAAGCCCCGGATATTCGGGGCGGATCGACACAAGACAGAACGGCGTGTAGCTGCCGGCAATGAGGAAGTAGATCGCCATGTGGTCCATCACGTGGAGGACGCGCTTGGCGGGCTCGTACGTCACGGCATGGTAGGCGGACGAGATCGAATAGAGAAGGATCATCGAAAACCCGAAGATCGATCCGCCCACGACCTTCCAGGGCACGTCGACGCCGCTTCTCACCCCCTGCCAGACAAGAAGCGCCAGCATGGCGGCCCCGAGATGCGAACCGACGACGTGCGTCACCGTGTTCGCGATCTCTTCGCCGCTCGACTGGCGCCTGTTGCTTAATGCCACTTCTTCGTCACTGCACCGTCACGGTGCGCGTCTCGTAGTGCCCTGGTTGCCAGACCCTGACGACCACTCCGTTGGGCTGCACCTGATCGACGTAGCGCCCTTCCACCCAGACCTGCTGCGTGGTCGTGACGGGCGTCGTGTAGACGGGAGCCGTGACGACCGTCGGGGTGGTCACGACTGTCGGCGTGGTCACCACCACCGGGGCCGGCGCGATGATTGGCGCCGGGGCCACGACGGTACGCGTCAGCATTCCGCCTACAACCCCTCCGACAAAGCCTGGCAGGAAGTTCCTCCCGCCATGGCCCCACACGCCGCCATGGTGATGGCGCACCGGCGCGGGCCCGTGGCCAAAGCCCCTGCTGTAGCCGCCTCTGTGGGGACGGGCGAAAGTTGCACCTGCCGCAAGTACGGCGACCACCACTACCATGTATTTGAACTTGTTCATCGTTTCCTCCATTTCTCCGCTATTGCGGCTTCTGAATATGCTAGGAAGCCGAATTTGCCGTTTCTGACAAAGATTTTTCGAGGTGCACTTCCACCTGGTGGTACGGTATCTTGACGCCATCCCGGGCGAAAGCCTCCTTGACGGCCCTTGTCGCGGCGAAGAAGACGGGCCAGTAGTCGGCGTTCTTCACCCACGCACGGCAGGCGAGGCCGACGGCGCTCTCGCCGAGCGAAACCGCCTCGGCCATGGGCGGGGGATCCTGCAGTACCTGCGGAATTGACCTGAACGCGGACACGGCGGACTCGCGCGCCTTGGCGATGTCGGCCCCATAGGCGACGCCGACGGTGACGTCGACCCGGCGCAGCTCGAGCGCGGAGAAGTTCACGATTGGCTGCCCCCATGCCTGCTTGTTGGGGATCGTGATGCGGCGGTTGTCGCCCGTCTTGAGCGTCACGGCCATCATGTCGAGATGCACGATCGTGCCGTCGAACCCGGCGACGCTCACGAAGTCGCCCACCTTGAACGGCTGGTTCACGGCTATCATCATCCCCGCCGCAAGCGAGCCAAGAGACTCCTGGAAGGCAAAGCCGAGAATGAAGCCCGTGATGCCAAGGCCCGCGACAAGCGGCCCCACCTCGACGCCGAGCCGGTCGAGCACCATCACGGCGAGAAACGCCCATGCCGCCTTGACCGCTACCGACACGACGAAGCTCACGAGCATCTGGTTCGACTTCACGCGCCCCTCAAGCCCGCGACGCAGGAATTTCGCCGCAATGCGTATCGCAATGGCGCCGACTGCGAAGATGACGAGCGCGAGCGCGAGGTTCAGTGCGAACTGCGCCCCCTTCCCCGTGGCCCACGCCACGAGCTCGCGGGCGGACTCGCCAATGTATGCCTTTAACGATTCAACCATTTTTCCGTTCCTTTCATTTTGACTTTTTTGCAAGCTTTATCTCGATCGGCACGAACTCGTCCGGGTTCTTCGCGCGCCGCACGATCTTGTCGGCGTACTCGTCGCTGTAGTACCTGTCGGTGTCGGTGCGGTCGCGCCGGCCGTTGTAGCGCTGCAGGGCGCGGGGCCAGCCATCGAAAAACCCCTTCGGGCGCTCGGCCGCCGGTCGCGCCGCCGCCGAAAACCCCTTGCGGGAAAGGTACTTGATCGCCGCCTTCACGTTCCCCTCTGCGGTGCCTTCGTTGCGGGCGACCGGCTTCTTCAGGCCAACGAGGAGCTTCTCCTCGCCCCAGTCGCCAGGCACGTTCACCTGCAGTGGGTCCACCTCCCAGGCGCTGCGCGAACGCCTGCCGCCGCCGCCGGACTCCTCGATCATGTGCGCCTTGACGAGCGCAGGCGCGAGGTCGCCCACCTTCTCCGCCTGCGCAGGGGTGGAGCCGCACCAGTCGGCCTTGCCGAGGTTGAACTCCTTCACAAGCCGGATTATGAGCGCATCGTGCTGCTGGTAGCGCGCGTCCTCGAAGCCCCGGAACACAGGCAGGTGGGTAGAGTCGGTGAAGGTCCTCTTGGGCAGCGGGGGCGCTGCCTTCCTTCCGGGTTCCCCCTTTCCAAGCGCCTCGCGCAGCGGCTTGATCAGATGCTCCTGCGCGAACGCCTCAAGCCTCTTCACCGTGGCAAGCTCCCCGTCTGTGAGAAAGCGCCTGTCTATGTAAAGCTCGCCGAAGTCGTCGAAGAGCATCTCGAAGAGCCCGCCCGTGTCTATTGTGTACTTGACAGCCGCCCGCGACATCGGCTCCTCGGCGATGCCCCTTGCGGCAAGCTCGCGGTCATGCGCCTCCAGCCGTGCCTGCGCGACGGCGTATATGCGCGCGCACTCCATGACGAGCGGCAGCGCCTCCATCGCGGCGGCGGGGTCGAACTTGAGGTTCGTCAGGTCCAGGCCGCAAGACCGCAGCGGAGCGGCGGCCGCGAGAACCGCCGAGAGAAGGACGGCACATCGAATGGAATTTTTCATTCGCATATCCAGACGGCCTCGTTCGACTTGAGCTGCACCTTGCGGCCGGCGACAACGGCATCATGGTCCTTCGGGCCTTCGTCGTACGGGTCGTCCGCACCAACTACAAGCCATGCCGACGGCTTCGTTTCGCCGACCTTCGCGAAATAGCCTACGACAAGCCCGTCGCCCCGAAGCTCGGTGTCGAGATGGTCGTACTTGACGCGGACATCGCCTAACTTGTGCAGCTCGGCGTTCACTTTTTTAAGCTTCTCGTACTGGGCGGTCTTCTCGCCCTTCGTGTCGATCACGTTGTTGTGCCACCAGCCCTTCGTCCAGCACGCCCAGATGATCTTCTTCGCCCCGAACGCAAGCGCGAGGTAGCTCTGGTATCTTAGCTGGTTCTCGCTCAAGAAAACGTCCTTGTGCATGGAGTTTACCTGCGCGACGTACCAGAAGTCCTTCCCGGAGCGACGCGCCGCCGCGCTCACCACCCTGAAGTTGGCGTACATCTGGGGGATTGTCGAACTGTACACGTAGAAGTCGTAGCAGATGTACTTCAGCGGGACTTTGCGGATGTACTCCTCTATGTGTTCCGCGTATGTCGCCGTGCCAAGCTGGCTCAGGGCGTTCGTCGCGGTGTTCTTCGCGGTGGAGGCGTAGTTGGGGTAGAGGTTTATGTACGGTATCTCGTTCGGGTAGAGCCTGTACGCCGCCTCGACGATCTTCGCGCAGTGCGGAAAGTCCCTCGCGGACGGCTCATCGCAGATGTCGATGCCCCAGACTGCGGGGTGGTGCTCGTATTCCCGGGCTATCTCCTCGAACCTCTCGATTGGGCAGAACTCGCGCATCCTCCCGGACTTCGAGCCGTCGCCGCCCCACCACTGCGGGGACCGCCCTCTTATTATCGCGCCAACGCCGTACTTGGCGAAAAGGTCAAGTAGCTTCCTGTCGTACTTTGGCGCGCCCGCGATGAAATCGACTCCGGCCGCCGCGATGTCCTTTACGTGCTCCTCGGTCTGTGCATACGGCGCCAGGCAGTATGCGCCGATGTAGAACTTTCGCGACGGGAAATCGTCGAGCGGACCGCCCGAAAACGCTGTCGCCGCCGCGAACAGCGCGCACGCTGCAAGAAATCCCCTTCCATTCATGGCGACATTCCCTCCCATTCCCTACCAAAACTGCCAAAGACCGTACTTAAGCACGATCGCGCCGAGCGCAAGATTGGTGACAATGTGCGCGATTGCCGCCGACTTTAGCGAAATCCTCGTCGCAAGAAGCCCGTACACTATGCCGGCAGCCGCGCCCGCGACGAACCTGTCGTGCTCGACGGCAAAAAGCGCAACCGACCACCAAAATCCCGCGAAGTCAATGAGCCACTTGCGGAAGAAAAGCTCCTCCGCCACGGATATGACGAACGCGCTCCCGAGAAGCCGCACGAGCGCAAGCGCCCAGCCGCACGTCTCGGGCGAATATGCGCCGTCCGGCGCCGTAGCCCACGGAAAGACGCACCAGCGGCGGTAGAACGCGAAATTCTCCGGGAGAACCCAGAGCGCGAGGACGAAAAGCCCGCCCGCTACGCCCCAGAGGACGTCCTTCCTTCCGGGGAGAATCGACCTTAGGCGCGGCAGGAGGACAGCCAGAAGCGCCGCGCCGGCCGCAGCCGTCCTCGCCGCGTATCCGGCCGCCGTTGCAGGCAATGCGAACATTGCGAGCATCCAGACCGCGTAAGGCAGCGCGACGATGTGCGGCGAACGCATGGGACCGCTACAAAAGCCCTATCTCGGAAAGCGTCGCCTTCATCCGCGCAAGCCTGCCCTCGTCAGTCTCGCAGAGCGGGAGGCGTAGCTTGCGCTCGATCCTGCCCATGAGCCAGAGGGCCTCCTTCGCCATCACGGGGTTCACGTCGATGAAAAGGTCGCGGAAGAGGTTGTAGTACTTGAAATGGAGCGCCTTCGCGGAGACGAAGTCGCCCGCGAGCGCAAGGCGCACCATGTCGCCCATCTCGTGCGGGATGAGGTTCGACGCAACGGAGATTACCCCGCTTGCGCCGACCGAGATCATCGGAAGCGCGAGCGAGTCGTCGCCCGAGAGGACGGTAAAGCCGGGAAGCGCGTTCTTTATCGCGCTTACGCGGTCGACGCTGCCGGCCGCCTCCTTTATTGCGACGATATTGGGATGCGCTGCGAGGCGCTTCACGACATCAAGCGGTATCTCGCGCCCCGTCCTGCCCGGCACGTTGTAGAGGACCACGGGGAGCCCCAGGTCCGCGACGGTCATGAAGTGGCGGTAGAGCCCCTCTGCGTTCGGCTTGTTGTAGTAGGGCGTCACCTGCAGGGTCGCCTGCGCCGCGCCCTCGGCTATCGCGGCCTTCGTGAGCGAGACCGCCTCGTCCGTCGAGTTGGAGCCGGTGCCGCAGATTATCGTCACCCTGCCGCGCGCGAACTCCGCGGTCTTCGCGACCACGCGCTGGTGCTCTGGGTGGGATAGCGTCGGCGACTCTCCGCTCGTCCCCACGGAGCATATCCCCTCCACCCCGCCGTCGCACTGGAAATCGACAAGCTCCCTGAGCTTGCCGTAGTCGACCGCGCCCGTAGAGTCGAACGGGGTGACGAGGGCCGTTATCGTGCCTTGAAGGTTCATCTTGCGGATTTCCTCATATCAGCGACAGGAACTCCTGCCGCACCTTTTCGTCTGTCCTGAAGGAGCCAAGCACGGCAGACGTCGCCATCTCGCTGTTCTGCTTGCCGACGCCCCGCATCATCATGCAGAGGTGCTTCGCCCTGACAACGACGCCAACGCCCTCCGCGCCAGTCTCGCGCATCACGGCGGCCGCGATCTCGTCGGTGAGCCGCTCCTGTATCTGGAGCCGCCGCGAGTACATGTCGACTATGCGGGCAAGCTTCGAGACGCCGATAACCTTGCCCTTCGAGATGTAGCCGATGGCGCACTTGCCGAAGAACGGCAGGAGATGGTGCTCGCACATCGAGTAAAGCTCGATGTCCTTCAGTATCACCATGTGGTTCGTTCCGCTCGCAAAGAGCGCGCCGTTCACCACCGAGCGCACCGACTGCCTGTAGCCCTGCGTCAGGAAGGCAAGCGACTTCGCCACGCGGGCGGGCGTCTTCAAGAGCCCGTCCCGCGCAGGGTCTTCGCCCAGTTCGACGAGAAGGCCCCTTACGAGAGAGGCGATCTTCGCCTCGTTCGGCTTCTTCTTCATGGCATGCCCGCCCTTCATGACGCCCCGAAGAGCCGTGCGATGTGGCGGTCGCAGATGTTGGCGCGTATCTCCGCGCCGATTGCCGCCGAATTGCGCTCGAGCGCGTCGGTGAACTTCCCGCCCATCTCCGCCGCGATCTTGAACGAGACGTGCATGAGCTGGCGGAACGACGGGTTGTACATGGGGTCGCCCTCGTCGTGCCTCAGCGTGCGCGCAAACCTCTCGGCGTTCCACGTCTCGACCTCCTGCGCCGACGGGAGCGCCCCTTCGTCGATGTCGATAACCGTCGCGTACGGGGCTGAAAGCTCCTCGCGGCGTTCGAGGGCGCATGCGTAGATCCTCTTCGCGAGGGCGAGCGAGTCACCCCCCGACGCCGCAAGGCCGACAATCTCCTCGAGCCACGTCGTGCCCGCCGTCTTGATGTGTATGCCCTGCGAATGCCTTTCGAGAATGCGCCCCATCACGGGGTAGATCGAGAACTTGTCGGAGCCAGAATGCACGGAAAGCTTAAGCGTGTCCGGGAGGGAAAGCTCCTTCACGGCCCAGCGCAGGGCGAGGATATCCTCCTCGAACTCGCGCTCGAACTTCGCAAGGTCTCCGACGTAGTCCACGCCCTTGTTGAACCTGCCGGTGAACTTCGGCGCGAACGTCTGGACGGGGATGCCCTCCTCGGCTATGCGCGTCAGGATATAGCGGATGTCCTCCGGGGTCTGCGCCTCGTCAACCTCGTCCATCGAGATTTCCGTGGCGAAGTCGTCGCCGCCCCTCGCCTCGACGATGTGGCGGTATAGCTCGCCCGCCTTGGCGATTGCGCCGGAATAGCGCTCCTCGCGCGAGCCTGAGGAGCCGATCTCCTCGGCGACGTCGAGCGTGAAGAAGTCGCAGTACGGGATGAACCTGTCGACGTTCGCAAGCGTGATGTGGTCGGCGTCGCAGAAGTACTCCCCCTCGTAGCCGGCGCGGCGCACTGCAGCGTCGGCCTCCTCGCGGGTTGACTTCGGCTCGGTGCCGATGATCGTGTGCTCCCTGTTCGACTTGTTCCACACGGGCGCGAAGCGCACCTTGAATCGCTCCTCCGCCGCGACAAGGGCGTTAAGCTGGTTAAGCCCCTCGCGCGCGAACCTGTCGCCTATGCCGAAAGAGTACCTTGGCAGTCGCTTCATTGCCTTAGCCCGCGTTGTACGTGGCGGCCGTGGTGCTGCCGCCGTGGCCAGTCCAGTTCGTGTGGAAGAACTCCCCGCGGGGCCTGTCGAGCCGCTCGTAGGTGTGGGCGCCGAAGTAGTCGCGCTGTGCCTGCAGGAGGTTCGCGGGCAGGCGCTCCGTCGTGTAGCCGTCGAAATACGAGAGTGCCGAGGTCATCGTCGGCGCGGGCACGCCGTACCGAAGCGCGGCGGAGGCGACTTCGCGCCACGCCGGCACGAGCTTCTCGACCGTCTCCTTGAAGTACGGGTCGAGGAGGAGGTTCGAAAGCTCCGGGTTGGCGTCGTACGCCTCCTTGATCTTGCCGAGGAAGACGCTGCGGATGATGCAGCCGCCGCGCCACATGAGCGCGATGCCGCCGTAGTTGAGGTTCCAGCCGTATGTCTTCGCCGCAGTGCGCATGAGCGTGTAGCCCTGCGCATAGGAGACGATCTTCGAGGCGTAGAGCGCCTTGCGGATCGCCTCGACGAACGCGGCCCTGTCGCCCTCGAAGGCGGGTATCGTCCGCCCGTACGCCTTCGCGGCCTCCACGCGGTCGGCCTTCATCGCGGAAAGGCAGCGCGCGAACACGGCCTCGCCGATGAGCGTCAAGGGCACGCCCTCGTCGAGCGCGGCTATGCCCGTCCACTTGCCCGTGCCCTTCTGCCCCGCCGTGTCGAGGATCTTCTCGACGATGGGCGAGCCGTCCTCGTCCTTGAACGCGAGGATGTCGCGAGTGATCTCGATGAGGTAGCTGTCAAGCTCGGTCTCGTTCCACTTCCTGAAGACCTCGTGCATTTCGTCGTCGGACATGCCGAGGAGGTCGCGCATGAGCTGGTAGGACTCGCAGATAAGCTGCATGTCGCCGTACTCGATGCCGTTGTGGACCATCTTGACGAAATGCCCCGCGCCGTTCTCGCCCACCCAGTCGCAGCACGCCTGGCCGCCCTCGACCTTCGCGCATATCCCCTGGAAGATCGGCTTCACGAACGGCCACGCGGCGGGCGAGCCGCCGGGCATCAGGGACGGTCCCTTCAGCGCGCCCTCTTCGCCGCCGGACACGCCGGTGCCGATGTAGAGCTTGCCCTTGGACTCAACGTATTCCGTGCGGCGCATGGTGTCGGGGAAGTGCGAGTTGCCGCCGTCGATGATGATATCGCCGTCCTCGAGAAGCGGAAGAAGCGCGTCGATCATCGCGTCCACCGCGTCGCCCGCCTTGATCAGCATGAAGACCTTGCGGGGCTTTTCCAGATTGGCGACCAGCTCCTCAAGGCTGTGGCAGCCGATGACGTTCTTGCCCGCGGCTCTGCCGTTTACAAAGTTGTCCACCTTGGAGACGGTGCGGTTGAAGACGGCGACGGTGAAGCCCTTGGACTCCATGTTCATCACGAGATTCTCGCCCATCACGGCGAGGCCAATCAAACCAATGTCTGCTTTCATTTCAATGTTAGAGGTTAGAGGTTAGAAGTTAGAGGTTTATTAGAAATCTTGTGGCGGAGTAAAAGAATCGATATAATTTTCATCATTCGTATCGCAAACATACAACGGATTATTTATATCCATGGTTGTTTTTAGTTTCTTAAC
>JAEEHL010000047.1 GCA_016280825.1 Verrucomicrobiota bacterium | reverse complement strand
CTTAACGGAAAGTCGTTAGACCGTCAGCGCAAGCAACCCGGCGTGTGGGATCGTGCGTATCGTTTGAGGTGGGACGATGTAAGGTACGAGCCTGGCGTTTTGGAGGTCGTTGTCTACAAGGACGGCAGGGAGTGGGCGCGCGATATGGTCAAGACGACGGGCGCGCCAGCGCGGCTGGAGGCGACGGCGGAAACGGTCATGGTCGCGTCAGACGGCGAGGACGTTTGCTATGTCAACGTGTCGGTGCGCGATGCCGAAGGGATGGTCGTGCCCGACGCAAAGTTGCCTTGATTTACGCAGCAGAGCCTGAGAAATGAGAATAGGCGAGACTAGGCGCGACTAGGCGCGACAAAACCCCGCTTTTATTGGGCTCGGCGCACACCAGGCACGCCAACCAACCCGAAAAGACCGTGCCGTGGATTTTGAGAATTCTGACCGCTCCAACCCGCCAAAACAGCCAAAACAATCAAGATCTGAGAAAATCAAGTTGCCCCGCATACCCCCTGCAGCGTCCGCGCACAGCCAAAGAAAAGCCTCCTGCAAGGCCCCTGCACGGCCAAAGAAAAGCCCCCTGCAAGAGCTTTGCAAGGGGCTTGAAGGCTTCCTGAAAGGCCGCTTCAAGACCGTCTCCTTATGTGCGTGTTGAGCATCATGAGGAGGCGCTTTAGCTGCGGCTCGGTGAAGTCGAGCCAGCCGTCGTCGGTTGCAAGGCGCGAAGCCATGACGCGGACCTGCCGCATCTCGACCATGCGCGACTGCTGCATCACGCCCGCGATGTAGTCGTAGACGGTACCGTGCCAGTCCGGCTTCGATGCGACTATGCGCTCGGCCGCCGTGACAATGAGATGCTTGATGCGCGAGAAAGACCCCAGCGAATACTCCAGCGCCCTGGAGTATTCGCCGCGGTCGGCCCATATGCGCGACATGAGCTTGTCGAAGTCGCCGCCACGCGAGACCTCGGCCATGTGCTCGGCGCCCAGCTCCTCGCGCAGGATCCTCTTGCGATATACCTCCGGCTCCTCGCCGACCTCCTCGGCGGCGGGCCGGAGCGCCATAAAGAAGAGTCGGCGCTGAATTGGCGTAAGGGTCTTCATGCCTCGTCTCCTAAGCCTCGCTCGGCCAGCAGTCGGCGGCGTCGAGCCGGATCGGCATGAACTCGCCCTGGACGCTATTGCGCGTCTCGACGCGGAGATACCGCTTGCCCCGCTCGGTCGTGAGCGCCTGGCGGAGGATTGCGGCGCCCTCGTTCCAGGCGGCGTCCTTCACGACATATCCGAGGAGCTTGTTGACCTCGCTTCTCGGGAGGAAGCCGAAGCGGTCGGTCTTGAACGCCGCCTCGACCATCTGCTTGAGGAGGCACGCCGAGTCGCCGGTCTTGGCGAGCTCCCTGTTGGCGTAGTCTAGCATCAGCTCGCGCGCCTTGCAGACGCGCTCGTCGAGGCGGATATTGTACTGCTGCCTGATGCTGACCTGGAAGAGCCCGTCGAAGCTGCGCGCCGAGAAGTTGCCCTTCTCGCCGAGCGAGTCCTTGAGCCTCGCAAGGGAATCCATCTCGCGGATCGCCTCCTGCATGAACGCCTCGAGGATGGCGCGGGCCTTCCCGGCCGCCTTTACGACGCGGCAGACCGCGCGGGTGCGCGCCTTCTCGTAGGGCGTGATCCTGTTGACCGGGACGGCCTGGCCGTTCGCGTCGGTCCATGTTTCCACTTGCCTTGCCATGTTACTTTCCTTTCTTTGGGGGTTTTCACTTTCCGACGCCGGAGGAGACGACCTCGGCGGCGGCGGCCCTGAGTTCCGCCGCGAGGTCGTCCTCGGACGGGTCGCCGATCTCGGCGAGGCGGTTGACGAGGGAGACGACGGTGCTGAAGCCTCCGAAGGCGTTGGCGGCGGCGGCGATGTCGCGCGGGAAGCGCCCCTTCGCCGGGAGCCCGCGGGAGGCGAGGAACTGAGAGACGTCGGCCTCGGCGATGCGCTCGGCGCGGATGACGGGCTGGCAGCGGTTGACGAGCTGCAGGACCTCGTCGCGGTTGCCGGAGAGGAACTTGTCCCAGAGCGAAGGTATGGCCGCAATGACGACGGTATAGCCGGTGCGGTTCACGATATACTTGACTGCGTTCGCGCAGGCCGCCGACATGGTATTTGCCTCGTCGATGAAGAGCAACCCGTCTCTCGCCGACAGCGCCTTGACCATTTCCTCCTCTACGCGGTACTCCTGCCACGACGACGGCGCATTGCGCCCAACGGCGCGCGCCACGTCGGAGCAGAACGCCTTGTAGCTCGTCCGCCACGCCTGGCGGCCTTCGACGCATACCGCGCCCTTGCCCTTCAGGTACTTCGCAAGCGCCGTCTTGCCGCCTCCCGTCGGCGCAAGCACGACGACGACGCGGCGGCTCTCCACGCCCGCCCGCGCCCTGTTGATCGCCGCAATGGCAGCCTTGGCGAGCTGCGTGCGCACGAACTCCTGGGAGTACTTCGCCGCGCCCTCGATGGACGGCAGCTGAGCCTCGATGGACTCGATGGCGGCCGCGCACTTCGCCGCGACGGACGCGAGGCTGCCGGCGTAGGTGCCGGACTTGACCTTGCTCCAGGTGGTGGCGCTGAAGGCGAGGAAGCGCTTGGCGAAGCGCTCCTCGCTCATTGCCGCGCCCTCTGTCTTCTCGACGGCGGCCTTCAGCTCGTCGAGCCTGTTGACGCGCGCCATGAGCTCGCGCATGTCGGCGTCCCTGTCTCTTGTTTCACTGTTCATCGTGTGTTCCTCCTTTTTTGGTTGAAAGGTTGAAAGGTTGGTTAGTCGAAGTTCTCCTCGATTTCCTCGTCCTCGCCGGCGAGGCGCAGCATCGTCTCGTCCGCCGCTACCTTCGCGGCGGACTTCCCGTCGAGCCCGAACGCCGCAAGGTTGGCGGCACCCAGGACCGAAAGGT
>JAEEHL010000046.1 GCA_016280825.1 Verrucomicrobiota bacterium | reverse complement strand
TGCAATGAGCTGCTGCACATGCAAGAGCAAGAACTGCGATTTCATCGCGCCGATGCCCTCCCTTTGGCGCATATACGACGGGATAACGGGAGACTGCGACGTAGTCTCCGTCGCGTGGGAGCGCGAGGAGGGCAAGGTGTTCCGCTACGACCTTCCCGTGCCCAAGCGGCTCTCGCCCGAGGGGGTCAAGCACGTCGCGCACGTCGTCGAGCGCATCGCGAAGTTCGCGCTTTGGGCGGCTGGCGGCTGGAAGCTCTGGCTTTCGGGCCCCGAGAAGGTGCTCGCCCCGCTCAAGAAGGCGTATTCCGCCAAGGGCGCGCGCGCGTTCGACTACGACTTCTTCTCGTCCATCTACGGGCGCAAGGTCGAGGTCGCCATCGTCCCGGCGAAGAAGATGCCCGAGACGAACGAGAAGCTGAGCCAGGTGAAGACCGTCGCCGACGGCAACCGCATCGGCTTCGACCTCGGCGCGAGCGACTTCAAGATCTCCGCCCTCAAGAAGGGCAAGGTCGTCTTCTCGAAGGAGTTCCCGTGGGATCCGCGCAACCAGCCCGACCCCGAATACCACTACAGCCACCTCACGGCCGGCCTCAAGGAGGCGGCGAAGTCGCTTGGCCGCGTAGACGCGATCGGCGGCTCCACGGCGGGCGTGCTCGTCGGCCAGAAGCTCGGCCTTGCGTCGCTCTTCAGGGCCGTCAAGGAGAAGAACCCGTCGAAGTTCGAGGAGGCGCAGAACATATTCTACCGCATCGAGAAGGACTGGGGCGTTCCGTTTGCCGTGTACAACGACGGCGACGTCACGGCGCTCGCCGGCATGATATCGATGGGCAAGCAGGGCATTCTCGGCGTCGCGATGGGCTCTTCCGAGGCCGTCGGCTACGTCGACCCGAAGCGCCGCATGACCGGCAGGATATGCGAGCTTGCGTTCGCGCCTGTGGACTTCAACCCGTGCGCCCCGAAGGACGAGTGGTCGGGCGACTACGGCGTGGGCGCGATGGCGTTCTCGCAGCAGGCGGTTAACTGGCTCGCCGAGAAGTTCGGCTTCAAGTTCCCGAAGGCGATGAAGCTCCCCGAGAGGCTCAAGGTCGTCCAGGCGGCCATGGAGAAGGGCGACGAGAAGGCCCTCAAGGTCTACCTTCAGATCGGCCGCTTCCTCGCGCACGCCGTGCCGTGGTACAACGAGTTCTACGACTACGAGAACCTCATGATCCTCGGGCGCGTCACGTCCGGGCTCGGCGGCTCCGTCATACTCGAGTCGGCGAAGGCCATGCTCAAGGAGGTCTATCCCGAGTGGGCCGAGAAGATCGACCTCTTCATGCCCGACGAGAAGGCCCGCCGCCTCGGCCAGAGCGTCGCCGCGGCGCAGATACCGGTCATCCGCCGCTGATGAAACGCCTTTAAAAGAGCCATACCGCAGGAGGTAAAAAAAGATGAGCATGAAGGAATACTCGATGCAGGAGCTTGGTTCCGTGCTCGCGTCGATGGGAATCTCCGACTACACGTCGGTTGACCGCTACGGCTCGGGCCACATCAACGACACGTTCAAGGTCGAGACTAAGAGCGGAAAGCGCTACATACTCCAGCGCATATCCGACGTGTTCCCGGCGGACGTCCTCAAGAGCAACATACTGCGCATCACCTCCCATCTCCAGTCGAAGGGCGTGAAGACGCTCGAGGTAGTGGGCTACGAGAACCCGTGGCGCGTGTACAGGTTCCTCGAGGGCTACACCTCCACGGACCTCGTGACCTCGGTCGAGCAGGCGGAGTTCGTCGCCGGCGCCTTCGCGAAGTTCCAGAACGACCTTTCCGACCTCCCGGAGCCGCCGCTTCTGACGGTCCTCCCGCGCTTCCACGACACGCCCGACAGGATCCGCCTCCTCGACGAGGCGGCCGCCGCCGACGTCGCGGGGCGCAAGGCGCTCGTCGCGCGCGAGCTCGACTTCATCGAGAGGCGCCGCGAAAGCGCGTCGAAGGTCGTCGACCTCATGGCCGCCGGCGCAATGCCGGTGCGCACGACCCACAACGACACGAAGATAAACAACGTGATGCTCGCCCCCGACGGGTCGAACGTCGTGATCGACCTCGACACGACGATGCCCGGCTCGGCCCTCTACGACTTCGGCGACATGGTGCGCACGTCTTCCGCCGCCGCCGCCGAGGACGAGAAGGACCTCTCGAAGGTATACTCCAAGAAGGAGTACTTCGAGGCGCTCGTCAAGGGCTACACGTCTTCGGCCAAGTTCCTCGTCGACGCCGAGAAGGAGAACCTCGCCTTTTCCGCGAGGCTCATTACCCTGACGATCGGCGTGAGGTTCCTTACCGACTATCTCGCCGGCGACACGTACTTCCACACCGCCTATCCCGACCACAACCTCGTCAGGTGCCGCACGCAGCTGAAGATGGTGGAGTCGATGGAGGCCCAGGCCGACGAATACGAGGCCATAGTGCGCAAGTACATAGGCTGACATGGCCGGCGTTCTCAAGAACGCGTTCACGGTCGGCTCGTTTACCGCGCTGAGCCGCGTAATGGGGCTCGCGCGCGAGATGCTTCAGTCGAGGCTCGTCGGCGCGGGCATGGAGCAGAGCGCCTTCACGCTCGCGTTCGCCCTGCCGAACATGTCGCGGAAGCTCTTCGGCGAGGGCGCGCTTACGGCGGCGTTCGTGCCGGTCTTCAAGGGCTGCGTCGAGACTGACGGCCTTGCGGAGGCCGCGAAGCTCGCAAGGGCGGTCGTCACCATGGTCATGCTGCTTCTCGGCGCGACGGTGGCGCTTTCGATGGCGGGCGTCCTCGCGGCGCTTGCAATGGCCGAGACGGAGCGGATGACGCTCACCCTGCAGCTTGTCGCGATACTCCTGCCGTACACGCTCGCCATCTGCGGCGCGGCGTTCGGGATGGGCGTTCTAAACAGCCTTGGGCGGTTCAAGGCCCCGGGGTTCGTGCCCGTCATACTGAACGTCGTCTGGATTGCCGCGCTCGCCTCGCTGGCGTTCTTCCCGCAGCTTTCGGCTGCGGCGAGGATACGCCTCATCTCCGGCGCGATTCTCTTCGGCGGCATTCTCCAGATGGCGTTCATGTTCGCCTGCATGCACCGAGCGGGCGTGTCGCCTGCGCTTATGTTCTCGGGCTGGCGTTCCGAGAGGGTCGTTCTCGTCTGGCGCAACCTCTGCATCGGCGCGCTTGGCGCGGGGGCCGTGCAGATAAACTACATGCTCGACCAGTTCCTCGCGCAGATTGCGTCGCCCTGGGCCGCGGGCGTCATCGGCTATGCCGAGCGGCTTATGGACCTTCCCCTCGGCGTAATAGCCGTCTCGTTCGGCACGGTGCTTCTCCCGGCGTTCTCCGGCTTCTTTGCGCGCGGCGACACTGCCGGAGCGAAGGAGGTGCTGTCGCAGTCGGTGAAGAACCAGATGTTCCTCATGCTCCCGGCCGCCGCCGGGATGTTCGTCCTCTCCGGCGAGATAATCTCGGTCATCTACGAGGGCGGCAGGTTCGGGCCTGGCGACACATTGCGCGTCGCGCGCGCGCTTGGCGTCTACGCCCTTGGGCTTGGCTTCTTCGGGCTTCACAAGGCGATAGTCCCGTGGTTCCAGGCGCAGCACGACATGAAGACACCTCTCAAGGTCTCGGTGGCGACCGTCATGGTGAACGCCGCATTGAACATCCTTGCGGTCTGGCTCCTTCCAGTCGAGTGGCGGCACGTTGGGCTTGCGGCGTCGACGGTCGTCTGCGCGCTCATCGGCTTTGTCGCGCTTGTCGTGCTGGCGCGTCGCCGCAATGGGCCCCTTGGGCTCTCGAATGCCTCGTGGTACGTCGTTCGCGTCGCGGTCGCTTCTATCCTGATGGCCGTCGTCGTCCTGTACGTGAAGGGGATGACGGCGGGCCTCCATCCCATTGCCGCGCTCGCCGCCGGGATTCTCGCTGGCGCGGCGTCGTACGGCGCGTTCAGCCTCGCCCTGCGCACTTTCAGGAATCCGCTTTCGAGGCGCATCGCGAGAGGAGGCACGCCGCGGTGAACATGAACCACGCAGGGCGCGTCTATTTCGTCTCCGGCATAGACACCGGCGTCGGCAAGACGGTGGCAACCGGGCTTATGGCGCGGTGCCTCTTAAGGCGCGGCGTCGACGTCACAACGGTCAAGATGGTGCAGACCGGGTGCGACGGCTTTTCGGAGGACTTGGGCGAGCACCGTAGGATCTGCGGCGTCCAGCCGCTCCCGGAAGACGGCGAAGGGCTTACCTTCCCGCAGGTCTTCAAGTTCCCGGCTTCGCCGCTTCTTGCCGCGCGGCTTGAGGGCGCGTCCGTCGACCTGAACCTCATCCGCTCTTCTGTCGCAGAGTGCGCCCGCCGCCGCGACGTCGTTCTTGTCGAAGGGGCGGGCGGGCTTCTCGTCCCGCTTGCGGACGGCGTCATGGCGGCGGACTTTGCCGCTGGCGAAAAGTGGCCGCTTGTGCTTGTCACCTGCGGTAGGCTCGGCTCCGTCAACCACACGCTTCTTTCGCTTGAGGCCGCCGCGTCGCGCGGGATGCGCGTTGCCGGCGTAGTCTACAACTGGTGCCCCGACGCTGACCCCACGATTGACGCGGACACGGAAAACGAGGTAAGGCGCGGCCTCAGGCGACTTGGCTTCGACGCGCCTGTGGTGCGCGTCCCGCGCCTTGACGGCGACATTCCCGACGTTGACTTTTCGGAGATTTTCAGATGACGGTTCTTGAATACGACAGAAAGCACATCTGGCACCCATACGCCTCGCTGAAGAATCCGCCGCCAGTCTTTCACGCGAAAGCTGCGTCCGGCGTGGAGATAGAGACTGCAGACGGCCTGAAGCTCGTCGACGCCGTCTCGAGCTGGTGGTGCGTCGCGCATGGCCACAACCACCCGGCAATCGTCGAGGCGATACGCCGTCAGTCGGAGAAGATGTGCCATGTCATGTTCGGCGGCTTCACCCACGATCCCGCCGTGGAGCTTGCAGAGAAGCTTGCGGCGATTGCGCCGCCCGGCCTTGATCGCGTGTTCTTCGCGGACTCCGGCTCAATCTCCGTAGAAGTCGCCGCGAAGATGGCCGTCCAGTACCAGAACGCGCTCGGGCACCCGGAGCGCAACCGCCTTCTCGCGCTGAAGGGCGGCTACCACGGCGACACCT
>JAEEHL010000045.1 GCA_016280825.1 Verrucomicrobiota bacterium | reverse complement strand
GCGACTGGAACATCTCCCGCAACCGCTTCTGGGGCAGCTGCATCCCCGTGTGGATCAACGACGACGACCCGTCCGACATGATCTGCGTCGGGTCGGTGAAGGAGCTTGAGGAGCTTTCCGGCGAGAAGGTGACCGACCTCCACAAGCACTTCGTCGACAAGGTCGTGATCCGCAGGGACGGCAAGACGTACCACCGCACGCCCGAGGTGCTTGACTGCTGGTTCGAGTCCGGCTCGATGCCGTACTCCCAGCAGCACTACATGGGAGAGGGCGATGCATCGTCGTTCTTCCCCGCTGACTTCATCGCCGAGGGCCTTGACCAGACGCGCGGCTGGTTCTACACGCTCATGGTCCTTGGCACGTGCCTTTTCGACAAGTCGCCGTACAGGAACGTGGTGGTGAACGGCCTCGTCCTCGCGGAGGACGGCAAGAAGATGTCGAAGCGCCTCAAGAACTACCCAGACCCGTCGAAGATGCTCGACACGTACGGCGCAGACGCGATACGCCTGTACATGATCTACTCACCCGTCGTGCGCGCGGAGAACCTGAAGTTCTCCGAGAGCGGCGTCAAGCAGCTTATGCGCGACCTCCTCATTCCGTGGTGGAACGCGTATTCCTTCTTCGTCACATACGCCAACGTCGACAGCTTCGCCGACGCGGAGGTATGCTTCCCGCAGTCGGACAACGTGCTCGACAGGTGGATCGTCTCGTCGATGGAGACGCTGATAGCCGACGTGACGGCAGCCATGGACGCATACGACCTGCAGAGGTCGGTGAGGCCCTTCGTCAAGTTCATCGAAGACCTCACCAACTGGTACATCCGCCGTTCGCGCCGCCGATTCTGGAAGTCGCAGAACGACGGCGACAAGCTCTGCGCCTACAGGACGCTGCGCTACGTGCTTGTGCAGCTCTCGAAGGTGGCCGCCCCGTTCACGCCGTTCATCGCCGAGGAGATATATTCCAACCTGAAGGGCGCGGGCGACCCGGAGAGCGTGCATCTCTGCGACTTCCCGACGGCGAACGCCGCCGCGCGCGACCTTGCGCTCGAAGGCCGCATGGCGGCAGTGCAGGCCGTCGTGGAGCTCGGCCGCAGGCTCAGGGCCGACAACGATCTCAAGGTGAGGCAGCCGCTTGCGGCGATCCGCGTGGCAGGCGCCGACGTGAAGGGCCTTGAGGAGCTTATCGAGGACGAGCTGAACGTCAAGGCCGTTGAGTACGTGGCCGACGAGACGGAGCTTTGCGACGTCTCCTACAAGGCCAACTTCAAGACGCTTGGAAAGAAGTGCGGGCCGAAGATGAAGGCCGTCGCGGCGGCGATATCGGCGATGGCGCGCTTCGACGGCTCTGCCGTCGTGGAGGGCGTGGAGATCACGCCGGAAGACGTGCTCGTGATGCGCACCCCGAAGAAGGGGCTTGTCGTGGCGTCCGCCGGCCAGGTGGTCGTCGGCCTCGACACCACGCTTGACGAGGCGCTTGTCATGGAGGGCAACGCGCGCGAGTTCGTAAGCCATGTGCAGGCGATGCGCAAGGAGGCCGATTTCGAGGTCGTCCAGCGCATAGTCCTCTTCGTCGAGACCGACGCCGAGATGGAGCGTGCCATAAAGGCGCACATCGACTACGTCAAGAACGAGACGCTTTCGCTCTCGGTGGAGTTCGGCCCTGCGGACGGCGCTGCCCAGACCGAGCTGAACGGGCACGCGGCGAAGATACTTGTCAGAAAGGCATAAAGGGGGAAGGCATGGATGTTTCACGCAGATGGTTCATAGGCGGCGCGGCGTCATTCGGGGCGTTCGGCGGCTGCAGGTTCTTCCGCTCCAGCAGCTTCAGGGCCGGCGGGAGCCCCGTGCTGAGGTTCGGCGTCATATCCGACATACACGTCATAGCCGAGAACCTCGACGACGTCTACGAGGGCAACACGGCAACACTTGAGAAGACGCTCGACTGGTTCGACGCGCAGGGCGCTGACGCCGTCCTCATCGCGGGCGACATGGCGGACGCGGGCCTCGTGTCGCAGCTTAAGTGCGTTGCCGACGCCTGGAACAAGTACTTCCCCGGCAACCGCTCGCTTCGCGACGGGCGCAGGGTGGAGAAGCTTTTCATCTACGGCAACCACGACTGGGAAGGCCAGAACTACAGCAACAGGATATTCGGCCGGGAGTCGAAGAACCTCTCGCCCGACCATATACGCGTAAACGGCATGAAGGAGACGTGGGAGGAGGTGTTCGAGGAGGACTACTCGCCCATCTACATGAAGAACGTAAAGGGCTACAGCTTCATCGGCCAGCACTGGGACTCGCAGGGATGGAATGCGAACTGCAAGTTCGAGCTCCTCCCGCCGTTCCTCGACAAGGTGCGCGGCGCGCTCGACCCGGAACTGCCGTTCTTCTACTTCCAGCATCCGCACCCGAAGGACACGTGCTACGGGCCGTGGATATGGGGCCACGACACGGGCATCGTCACGAAGGCGCTCTCCGCCTATCCCAACGCGATAGCGTTCTCCGGCCATTCGCACGCGCCGCTCACCGACGAGCGTTCGATCTGGCAGGGCGCGTTCACTTCGGTCGGCACGGCCTCGCTGCGCTACGTGTCGTCTCTCCACGACGAGCACGGCGGCAGTAAGACCGCCCCTGCCGTGGCGCCTGGCGAGCTCGGCAAGTCCGTTCCGGCCGGGATGACGTACAAGGGGCTGTCGCAGATATCCGCCCGCCACGGAATGCTTTGGAGCGTCTACGACGACTGCATCACCGTCGCCCGCCGCGAGTTCCTGACGGGCCTCTCGCTCGGCGACGACTGGGTGATGCCGCTGCCTGTAGCCGAGCCGAAGCCCTTCGCGTTCTCCCAGAGCGCGCGGCGCTTCAGGGCCCCGGAGTTCGTCGAGGGCGCGGAGCTCAAGGCGGTGCGCACGAAGACGAAGGGCAAGGGCGACAACGACAAGGAGATAGCCATCGTCAAGGTGGCGGTTCCGCCCGCAAAGCCCGACGAGAAGGCGCGCTGCCGCAGCTACAGGTTCGAGTTCCGCGGGGAGGAGGGCGGCAAGCCGTTCATCGCGTACGGCGCGCCGGAGGGCGTGTCGCACTCGCTTTCGCACAAGAAGGCGAGGGTCTACTCGTTCTACGACTTCAACATGGGCGACCTGCCCAAGGGCAAGCTTGCGATCTCGGTCGTGCCGCTCAACTGCTTCGGCGCCGAGGGAGCGAAACTGGAGGTAAGCATATGACGAACGCAGTGGCCGTGACGGCCCTCAAGATACTCATGATCGGGAACAGCTTCTCGATCTCCAACACGAGGAACATGCCGCAGATATGCGACTCGATGGGGCTCAGGCTCGAGCTCGGCTCGCTCTACATCGGCGGCTGCACGCTCGAAAAGCACTGGAAGAACGTCGAGAAAGCGAAGGAGGGCTTCGCGCCGTACGGCTACAGGCTCTTCAGGGACGGCAAGCAGGTCACGAAGGGCGTGCCCGCGAAGATAAACATCCCGGAGGCGCTCAAGAGCGACAAGTGGGACATCGTGACGATCCAGCAGGGCTCTCACCAGTCGTGGATTCCTGAGAGCTACTCTCCGTATGGCGACAACCTGATAAAGACGATACGCGAGCTCTGCCCGACGGCCGAGATCGTCGTGCAGGAGACGTGGAGCTACACGCCGTGGGACGAGCGCCTCAAGAAGTGGGGCATTGACCAGAACGAGATGTACGAGAGGCTCCACAAGGCGTACGCGGCGTTCGCGGCGAAGCACGGCCTGCGCGTAATACCGATGGGCGCGGCGGTGCAGCTCTGGCGCAGGACGCTGCCCGTGAAGTACGCGCCCGACTCGATAGGCGGCGACGTCACCGGCTCGCTCAAGTTCACGCCGGACGAAAAGGGCGGCTTCAAGGCAGACGGCGACCCGTTCCACCTCAACGCCCATGGCGACTACCTGCAGTCGCTCGTGTGGACGGAGTTCCTCTTCAAGGCCGACGTAAGGAAGTGCCCCTTCATCCGCGAGAAGACGATCGGCGAGGAGAGGTGCAGGCTCCTCCAGAAGACGGCGCACGAGGTTTGCAGGTGAGGAAGCTCCCCTTCGACAGGGCGTTTCTCGAAGACGTCAGCCGCCGTTGGCCGACGCCTTTCCACATATACGACGAGCGCGGCATCGCCGAGAACGCCGCGCTCATGAACCGCGCCTTCGCGTGGAACAGGGGGTTCCGCGAGTACTTCGCGGTTAAGGCCACCCCCAACCCGCACATAATGAAGATTCTGAAGGGCTTCGGCTTCGGGAGCGACTGCTCGTCGATGGCCGAGCTCGTCCTTGCCGAGAAGGTCGGCAACCGCGGCGAAATGGTGATGTTCACCTCGAACGACACACCCGCCGAGGAGTTCGTCAAGGCGTGCGAGATGGGCGCGATAGTGAACCTCGACGACATCGGCCACTGGCCTTTCCTCCTTGACGCGGTGGGGCGCGCGCCGGAGCTCATGTGCTGCCGCTACAACCCGGGCGCGTCGAGGGACGGCAACGACATCATCGGCAAGCCAGAGGAGGCCAAGTACGGCTTTACGCGCGACCAGCTCTTCGAGTGCTACGGGAAGATGCGCGACTACGGCGTAAGGCGCTTCGGGCTTCACACGATGGTCGCCTCGAACGAGCTCGACGGGTCGTATATCGTAGACACCGCGAAGATGCTCTTCGAGCTTGCGGGCGAACTGCATGCAAGGCTCGGCATAGACGTCGAGTTCGTCAACCTGGGCGGCGGGATAGGCATACCCTACGCGCCCGGCGAGAGGCCCATGGACCTCATGGACGTCGGCGAGAGGATACGCCGCGCATACGACGAGATGGTAGTCAAGGCCGGGCTCCCCGAAATGGCCATCTACATGGAATGCGGGCGCTGCGTTACCGGCCCGTACGGCTATCTCGTAAGCCGCGTCCAGCACATAAAGGACACGTACCGCCTCTACGCCGGGCTTGACGCGAGCATGTCGAACCTGATGAGGCCGGCGATGTACGGCGCGTACCACGAGATCGTCGTTCCGGGCAAGGAGGGCTCTTCCGCCCGGGCCGTCTACGACGTCACGGGCTCGCTCTGCGAGAACAACGACAAGTTCGCCATCCAGCGCGAGCTCCCAGTGCTCGAGCGCGGCGACATCGTCGTCATCTGCGACGCAGGCGCGCACGGCCACGCGATGGGCTTTCAGTACAACGGCAAGCTGAGAAGCGCCGAGCTTCTGCTTGCCGCGGACGGCTCGGTGCGCGAGATACGCCGCGCCGAGACCATAGACGACTACTTCGCGACGCTCGACTTCGATGGACTGTGAGCTTTTAGCGCCTGCCGGCGATTTCGATACCGCGATTGCGGCGTTCGACGCGGGCGCCGACGCGGTCTACTGCGGGCTTGGCGACTTCTCCGCAAGGGCGTTCGCGCAGAACTTCACCCTCGACGAGATGTCGAGGCTCGTCAAGTTCTCAAGGTCCATCGGGCGCAGGGTGTACGTGACGTTCAACACGCTTGTAGACGAACGCGACATGGACCGCGCCATGGAGGAGCTTGCCGCGCTCGAGGAACTGAAGGCCGACGGGGTGATCGTGCAGGACATCGGAGTTGCTGCCCTCTGCCGCAGGCTCTTCCCCTCGCTCAAGCTCCACGCGTCGACGCAGATGTTCGCGCACAACCTCGAGGGGGTCGTCGCCCTGAAGGACCTCGGCTTTTCGCGCGTAGTGCTCGCGAGGGAGCTTTCAATCGACGAGATATCTTCCATCGCCAGGCGCTGCGGCGGCATGGAGCTCGAAGTGTTCGTGCACGGGGCGCTCTGCTATTCGATTTCCGGGCTTTGCCTCTTCTCCGCGATGGAGAAGGGCCGCAGCGGCAACCGCGGCAAGTGCGCCTACTGCTGCAGAGTGCCGCATGCCGACGGCGCGGGGGCGAAGAGGCTGCCGTTCTCGATGAGGGACCTCCGCGTCGGCGAAGACGCGCCGAGGCTTGCGGCGGCCGGGGTGAAGTCGCTCAAGATAGAGGGGAGGATGAAATCCGCCCTGTACGTGGCCTCCGTCGTCTCGCACTACCGCGACATCCTCGACGGCCGGCCGCCGCGCGTCTCCGTGGAGGACCTTGAGAGCGTCTTCTCCCGCAACACGACGAAGCTCAGGCTTTTCGGCGACGGCTCGCAGCCGACAGACCCGGATTCTCCGCTCGGCCATCTCGGCACGCCGATCGGCGTCGTCAAGAAGGTGACGTCCGACCGCGAGGGGCTTAAGTGGCTTCGGTTCCATTCGTCGCGCGCTCTCGAGAAGCACGACGGCCTGCAGTTCTGCATCCCGCGCCGCCCGCCGCCGAACGAGAAGGCCGCGCAGTGGACTTTCGCAGGCACGGCGATGGAGAAGGTCGGCTTCGGCATAACCGAGCTGCGCACCGCGATGTCGCGCTCCTCGGTCTTCGAGACGCCCGCCGACTGCGACGTTGAGGTGCTTCTCCCGGACGGCTTCGAGGTCTCGCCCGGCGACAGGGTGTACTGCTCGATGTCGAACGCGGTAAAGAGGATGTTCCCGAAGAAGACGCCGAGGGAGGGCGACCTTGCAGGGCTTGAAAGGCTTGACGTGAAGGTCGTCTTCACGCCAAGTTCGATATCGGCAAACGGCGTGAAGCTCGAGTGCAGCCTTGAGAGGGCGAAGGACCCCTCGAGGACGCACGACGCCGTGAGGAAGGCGTTTTCGCGCCTCGGCGGCACGGAGTACTTCCTTGGCGACGTGGAGATCGACGACGGCGGCCTCTTTGCGCCGCCGGGGCTTCTGAACGAGCTTAGGCGAAAGCTTGTCGAGGCGACCGACGGGCTAAGGCGCGAGGCAAGGGCGAAGAAGCTCGCCGCGGCGGCGGAGTCGATGGAGGCCGTGCGCGACGGGCTTGTGGGCGGCGGGCGCGGCGAACCACGCCGCAGGCTCAAGGTGCGCGAAGGGCAGAAGGTGCCGCCCGGCGAATGGGACGAAGTCATAGTCGCCGTCGACGTGCAGAGGAAGGCCCACGACCTGCCGCCCCCGTCGCCGTCGGTGCGCCTTGCCGTGCCGCTCTGGAACGGCGAGATGGGCTACAACGCGATGCGCACGTCGGTAAAGCGCCTTGTGCGTGACGGCTACGTGCAGTGGGAATGCACCGACCTCGCGACGCTGCGCACTCTCAAGGCCATAGGCGTGGAGGACATTTCCGCCGACTGGACGCTCTATGCGTTCAACGCCGAGGCGGTTGCGCAGCTGAAGGCCCTCGGCGTCAGGAGGTTCGTGGCAAGCCCGGAAAACTCTCCTGCCAACCTCGAGTTCCTTTCTTCGCTCGACTACGAGGTCGAGGCGCTCGTGCAGCAGTCGACGCCGCTCTTCATCTCGCTCAACGAGCCTGGCTGCGCCGTTGCGGACGGCGACGGGCTTCGCGTGTACAGGCTGGGCGGGCTGTATGTCACCATCGCCCGCGCGCCTCGCGCGTTCAACGCGCCTGACGGGGCGAGCGTCAGGGTAGACCTTTCGTGGGACGCGCCGGAGGAGACGTGATGTTCGAACGCATTCTCGGGAAAGTCGCCAAGGTCTGCTGGCTCATACCGGGGTTTCTCCTCTGGGCGGCGTTCCCGCCCATGGCCGAGAAGGCGGATGCGCTCTTCGCCCTTGCCCCGCTCATCTGGCTCTCTCGCGGCGGGGATTCGCGGCTTTCGGCGAGAAGGTGGTTCCTGAACGGGCTTGTCTTCTGGGTCGCGACGCTTTCGTGGATGCCGGCCATCGTCTCGAACGGCGGCCCGTGGCCGCTTGTCGCGCTCGGCTGGTTCGCGCTCGCTGCGTACTGTGCGCTTTATTTCGGCGCGTACGGCTATCTCTCGGCCCGCTTCTGGAGGTGGGCGCAGGGGCGCAGCTATGGTTGGCGGCTCTTCGGGCTTGTCGTCGCGGAGCCCGTCCTCTGGGCGGGGTTCGAGATCCTTCGCTCGCGGCTCTTCGGCGGGTTTTCGTGGAACCACCTCGGAGTGCCGCTCGTAAACGCCGGCTTCGGCGCGCCTGCGCGGATCGGCGGAGTCTACCTCTGTTCCGCCGTGGCGCTCATGATAAACGGCACGATTGCCTCGATCGCCGAGCGCATGCTGCTGCCGCTCGTCAAGTTCCGCCGCGAGAGGCGGCTCTTGAGGCTCGACGAGTGCGAAGTCGAGATAAGGGACGGCGAGGACGCCGAGCCGGAGGGAAGTGTGGAGCTTCCCCCGTGGGCGAGGAGCATCGAAACGTTTCTCCCGTTCGCGCTCGTCTTCGCGCTCTATTCCCTTTCGGAGCGTCCAGCCGCCGCGCCCGACGCGGAGCGGCATCTCTCCGCCGCGCTCGTGCAGAGGAACTTCCCCTGCGTGTTCAGCCAGCAGCCGCGCGACGAATCCCCCGCCGAGGCGTACGAATCGCTTCTTGCGAACATTTCGCTTTTGAGGCCCGACGTCGTCGTTCTCCCCGAAAGCGCATTTGCCGAAGTCGGTCCTCTTGATTCGCCGGGCGCGGCGCGCTTCGCCGGCTGGTTGCGCTCGAAGGCGAACGCCCGCGCCGTGCTTGCCGGCGGCAGTAGGCGCGACGCCGGGGGAAGGAACTACAATTCCGCCGCGCTCTACGGGGAATCCCGCATGCAGACGTACGACAAGGTGCATCTCGTCCCGTTCGGGGAGTACATACCGTTCGACAAGACGATCACCGCCCTGCAGAAGCTCGCCCCAGTCGGCAGCTGCACCCCAGGCGAACTGCGCACGCTTGACCTTGGCGGCGTGAAGGTCGGCGTCGCCATCTGCTTCGAGGACACGGACTCCGCGCAGATGCGCGAGCTTGCGGCGATGGGCGCGGAGGTTTTCGCCTTCATCACGAATGACAGCTGGTTCTCTGATTCGTGCGAGGCCGAGCAGCACTGCTGGCAGTCGGTGGCCCGCGCGGTGGAGACGGGGCTGCCCGTCCTGCGGGCGGGCAACTCGGGCGTCACCGGCGTCATCCGTCCCGACGGCGAAAGGACGTTCCTTGTCGATTCGTCGGGCCGTCCGCTTGTGGACGAACGCGGTGCGATGTTCGAAAGGGTCGCGCCCGCAAGGGCCTCGACCTTCTACGTGAAGGCGGGCGACGCGCCGCTTGCCTCGATTTTTTCTCTTCTCATACTGGGCATGATTTTGATACAATACAAGGCACATCATGAAAAACGAAGAACTCTGTCCGTGTAAGTCAGGCAGGAGCTACGGCGACTGCTGCGGCCCCGTCATATCCGGGGAGCGCAAGGCGGCCTCGCCTGAAGAGGTGATGAGGGCGCGATACAGCGCCTATGTTACGGAATCGGTGGACTACCTGAAGGCCAGCTCCACAAGGGCCGCGCAGGAGGAGTTCGACGAGAACGCCTCGCGCGCATGGTGCCGCGCCGCGACGTGGCACGGGCTCGAGATAATCCGCGCCGAGGGCGACGAGGTGGAGTTCAGGGCCACGTACACCGCGAACGGCGAGTTCTGCAACCACCACGAGCTTTCGAAGTTCGTCAGGGAAGACGGCGAATGGAAGTTTGCGGACGGCGAGTTCGTCTCCGAAAAGCCGGTCGTGCGCGAAGAGCCGAAGGTGGGGCGGAACGACCTCTGCCCGTGCGGCAGCGGCAAGAAGTACAAGAAGTGCTGCGGCAGGTGAAAGCGTGAAGCCGGCGGCATTCCTTTTCGACCTTGACGGCACGCTCGTCGACACCGAGGAGCTGTGGACTGGCGCCATCGCCGACATGCTCGCCGCTCGCGGCGTCGACGTGGCGACGGCCGAGATACTGCCCGAGGTCGTGGGGCGCAACTGGCTCGACATAGACAGGCACCTGCACGAGAAGTATCCCGTGATGGGCGAGAGCGGTCCCGACGAGGACGCGGTCGAGCTGAGAGGCTTCTACAGCCGCCGCGCAACCGACCCGTCGGCCCTTGTCGTAAAGTCGAGCGTCGAATTCTTCAGGAAGGCCGCCCGCATCGCGCCGTGCGCGATAGTCTCGGGCTCGCCGCACGACGACATACTCGAGGCCGCGCGGCTCTGCGGGATCGACGGCGACCTCGCGCTTGCGCTCGGCGCGGGCGAGTACGAGGCGGGGAAGCCGAGCCCGTCCGGGTTCCTGAGGGCGGCGTCGCTCCTCGGCGTAGACGCGGAGCGCTGCGTTGTCGTGGAGGATTCCTCCGTTGGCGTCGCCGCGGGCGTCGCGGCGGGAATGAAGGTAATCGCGCTCGACAGGCGCAGCAATCCGCCGCAGGATCTTGGCGGCTGCACGTGGAAGGTGTGCGACCTTTCCGAATTTGACTTCGAGGGGGAGTTCTCGTGAGCGCAAACGCCGAGTTTGACCACTGGTACGCCGTGCAGAAGACGAGGATAATCGTCTCGCCGCGCCACCGGCTCGAGACGTTCGGCAACACGCTCGTCCACTACCATCTCATCTCGGAGCTCGACGACTACCCCGGCAAGGTAAGGGTAAGGGAAGGGCGCCTCGAGGCGCACAAGCCCCTCGTCATAGCGCCTGACTTTTCCGACGTCGAGGTGGAGGGCTTCGGCGAGGAGGCGCGGGCCTACATAGAGTTCCTGCGGCACACCGAGGAGCACATGCGCATACTGCGCTACGGATACCAGCTGAAGAGCGACAACTTCTCGGAGAGCGTCGTCACCGATTCGATCCGCACGGTGACCGACAGGGTGCGCCGCGAGGTCGAGTCGCGGGGAGGCGCGTTCTCTGCCGTCCTGCAGGGCGTGGACGACCCGTGGGACGTCGCGCTCGTGGAACTGTGGCGGCGCGAGGTCGAGAGGAGCGCGCGGACCAACATAGAGGAGCTTCAGCGCAACGGCAGGCTTTTCTGAAATCCTTGGGGAGGGGAGATGAGACACACGAAGATAGTGGCTATAGCCAACCAGAAGGGCGGAGTCGGCAAGACGACGACGGTGGTGAACCTCGCGGCGGCGCTGTCGTCGAGGAGGAGGTCGGTGCTTGTCGTCGACCTCGACCCGCAGGCGCACGCGACGCTCGGGCTCGGGCTCGAGAAGACGCCGGGAGTGTCGCTCTACCCCGTCCTTCTCGGCGAAAAGGCCGTCGCGGACGTGATCCAGCCGACGAAATGGGCCAACCTCAACGTCATCCCGTCCGAGATAGACCTTGCCGGGGCGGAGATCGAGCTGTCGGCGCGTCCCGGGTGGCAGGGTTCCATCAGGGACGCGCTCGGGCCAGTGAAGGAGTCGGGCGCGTTCGACTACATCCTCCTCGACTGCCCGCCGTCGCTCGGCATCGTCATGACGGCCGCGCTTGCCGCCGTGGATTCCGTTCTCATCCCGATACAGGCCGAGTTCCTGGCGATGGACGGGCTTGCGCTTATCGCGAGGTCGATCGACACCGTCAGGAAGTCGCTCAATCCCGCGCTCGAGCTCGGGGGAATCGTCTTTACGATGGTGAACTCCGTTGCCAAGCTCACGGCCGACGTCATGGACGAGGTGCGCGGGCACTTCGGCGACAAGGTGTACGAGACTACGATACCGCGCAACGTGCGAGTCTCCGAGGCGCCGTCGATGGGCGTGCCGGTCGTGTTTCTCGACCCGCGCTCCAAGGGGTCTGCGGGCTACAAGGCGTTTGCCTGGGAATTCATGGCAAAGAACCCTACGAGGCAGGACCTTTCCAGGCCGCCTGCACAAGCCGCCGATGACAGCAACAGCAATAGTGCCGAGCCACCGAGCCCAGTCGACGCTGCCAAGAACGCTGAAAACGCTTGAGGCGGCGGCGGCCGGCCTTGACGTCGAGACGGTGGTCGTCGACGACGTCGATGGCCGTGGGCCGAGCTGGGCGCGCAACCGCGGGCTTGACCGCGCCAGGGGCGACGTAGTCTTCTTCTGCGATGCGGACGACGCCGTAAGACCGGACTTCTTCCGAAGGCCGATGGAGGAGATAGGGCGCACCGGCGCAGATCTCTGCTTTTTCTCCTACCCCGGAGGGCCACGCCTTGAAGCGGACGTACTGCATGGCGTCGAGACCGTCCGCAGGAGGTATCTCCCCGCGTTCTTCGGCTATTCGTTCGACGACGTTCGCCGCTGGAACGGCGGCGGGCGGCTTATGGCGGCCAAGGAACTTGGGCAGGTCTGGCGGTGCGCCTACCGCCGCAGCTTCCTTCTTGAACGCGGCATCCGCTTCGACGAGGAGATGTCGTTCTTCGAGGACGCGGCGTTTCTGTCGCACTGCGTTGCGTTTGCGCAATGCGTGGCGTCGATACCCGACGAGCTTTACGAGTATTCGCAGACGCCCGGGGGGAACCTTGCAAGCGGCATCAACTCCCGCCGCCACTGGGACTACAAGTTCCTGTCGCTTGCCTTCAGGACGCGCCTCGACGCGGCGACGGGCGGGGCGGTGGGGCGCTTTTGCGAGGCGAGCCACGTCTTTTCGGCGATGGAGATGCTGACTCTCTGGCGGAAGGCCGGGCTTTCCTTTGGCGAGTTCCGCCGCGGGCTTGCGGAGTATCTTGCCAATCCCGTCGTGGCGAAGGCGGTAGGGGAATTCCCTATTTCGCTGCGCCATCCGCTTGTTGCTTCTGCCGTTCTCCTTCTGCGTCTGCTGCGACGTGGAGCTTGACCATGCGCGTCTGGGCGAGTTTTCTCACGGCGAAGGTGAAATCCGTCTTTCCCTTGATCTTCGCCGCGAAGTCCTTCGCGCCGGTCACCTTTTCGCCGTTCACCTCGGTAATGAGCTCGAAGGGCTCCAGCCCGGCCACGTCTGCCGGCGACCCGGGCTTCACCTTGGCTATCACTATGCCTGGCTCGGCGTCGTCGAACTTGAAGAACCTCCGCACCTCGAAGGTCATGTCCTTCACCGAGAGCCCAAGCGCGCGGTTCCGCGACTTCACGGCGTTCTTGAAGTGCACCGGGGCCGACTCGAGCACCACCTGGGCTTCGTGGCGCTTCCCGTCGCGCGCATAGACGATTGCCACCCTGGCTCCCGCGCCGAAGGTCGTCATGAGCTTGTTGAGCTCGCTCTCCACGTCCGGCCACGGCATCCCGTACCTGCTGTAGAAGTAGTCGTCCTCCGCCTCGAGCTCGCGTTCGGCCTCGCTGCCGCGCCGGACCGCGAGCAGGACGTCTCCCGTCTTGAGCCCCGACTTTTCCGCAGGCGAGCCGGGGTAAACCTCCGTGACGTACGGGGGGCGCGAGTATTCCTTTATGAAGCTCTGCGCCTTCCTGTCGCGGGCTAGCGCGTCCGTGAGGCGTACGCTTTCCACTCCGAGCCATACGAGGAGGTTCTTTTCCTTGTCGTTCCGCGGCGCGAACTCCGGGTTCGTCCCCTCGCCGGCCACGAACCGCGAGATGTCCTGCGTAGCCACGGGCTCCCTTTCGGAGCTCGACCACCGTTCCGTCTTGAACCTGCGGGCAAGGCGCAGGGAGGCGATGCGCCCGTTCTCGTCGAGCGTAAACGAGGACGAGCTGCCATCCCCTGCGTTCGGCGTGAATTTCGCGCCGCGGATGAATCTGACGCCGTTGAAGATCCCCCGTTTCGCCGTCGTGACGACTCTTCCGTTTTCGTTTTCCACCGTCACGACCCACGCAACGCGGTTGTCGAAGTCCTCTGCCTTTCCGGGCGCGATTTCAAGCGGTTTCAGCCGCGGCCTGAACTCCTCCGGCACGTCGAGGACGACGGCGTTCCACTCGGCGAGCGCCCCCGCGAACACGAGATTGGTGGCGGAGCCGTCGGGGAACGTCGCCTCGATCTTGTTGATTCTCGCTATCTTCTCGCCGTCTATGTCGCACGGGACGATCACCTTGCCGGCGACGGCATAGCCCACGGCGTCGATTTCATTCTTCTCCTCGCGGCCGCCGTAGCTGTACCTGTACCTCGACGATCTGCCCTCGTCGTCCTTGTCCTTCGGCTCGAGCTTGAAGAGGATTCCAAGCGAGGCGTCGGCCGCCGTCCTCTCGGCTTTCAGCGCCGCCTTCTCGAAGCTGTCCGCCGCGCTGCGCCTCCACATGTCGGGCGGAACGCACTTGAACGCGCCGCCCGCCGTCTCGAAGCGCTCGCCGAAGTCGAGGCCGACGACATTGCGCTTGCCGTCGAGATAGATGGAGTTCGCCACACCCCGGCGGAATATCCTGCCGGTCGCCGCCGAGACGGACGTCGATTCGTTTGTCCCCACGTCGGCCGCCCTCACGGCCAGTATGCCGTCGACCGTCCAGATCTCCCTTTCGGCGGGCTCGCCCTCCGCGAACTCAAGCGGAACGATGCCTTCCACGGGACGCTCGGTCTTCAGTACCACCGCATCGGGATTGGCAGTCCTCGCCATTTCCCTGGCCGGAACCGTCTCGTCGCGAAAGCATATCTCTATCCTGTCGAGGTGCCTTGCGCGCACGAAGGGGTCGCGCACGAGAAACTCGTCCTTCGATATCGCGAACGCCGGGAAGCGCTTGGGCATCGCCTTTTCGGATATCGCGTCGCCCCTGCCGCGCTCGTCCTTCTTGTACCAGTAGGAGGCGGTCGCGACGGACGAGAGGTGGTCAGTCGGAATTGCCGCTGCGAGGCAGGCGGCCGCTATTGCGGAAATCATGGCTTAGTCCTCCTTTTCTGTGTCTTCGGCGTAGTCGAGAACGAGCGTCGTGCGGCGGCCGTTGCGCATTATGACGAGCGGAAGGCGCGCCTTGTCCGGAAGGGCCTTCAGCGACTTCTCGTATTCTGCCTTCACGTCTGCAACGGTCTTGACCGTGGATTCGCCGATTGCGACGATGATGTCGTTTTCGCGGAAGCCGCAGTTGTCGGCGTTGCCGTCCCATGCAAGGCCTGAGACGTACACGCCGCCGTCTGGAGCGAAGAACACGAGGTCGGGGTTGTAGAAGCGGTTTATCTCCTTCGCGGTAAGCCCCCAGCGTCCGCAGGCGAACTCCTCGCCCTCCACCTTTCCTTTCTCCGTCGGGGCGATCGAGATCGAAAGCGCCTTTCCGCCGCGGACGATCTCGAAGGTGCACGGCGCCTCGAATTTCTTCCTGCCGAGCTTGCGCTCTATCGCCGGGATGTTCTCCCAGAACCGGGCCGTCGTCTTCTCCCCGTCCACGGCGACGACGAGGTCGTTCACCCTGAGGCCGGCCTTTTCGGCAGGCGAGCCCTGCTCGACGTCGGCGACGATGGCGCCTTCGTCCGTGTCGAACCGGATGTTGCGCTCGAAGTCCTCGATCGGCTGTAGCTTGAACCCGAACCACGCCCAGTGCGCCTCGCCGTACTTCCTGAGGTCGGGGAGTATCTCGAGGATCGTCTCGGCCGGGATCGTGAAGCCCTGGGCCCCGAAGATGTTGCCGCGCGCGTTCAGCCCGATGACGCGCCCCGACGTGTCCACGAGCGGGCCGCCGGAGTTGCCCGGCGAGATCGCCGCGTCGGTCTGGTACCAGAGCGTGTAGTCGCCGCAGCCTTCGAGAAAGCGGTCGTTGCACGAGATTATCCCCATCGACACCGAGCGCGCAAGCCCCCAGGGCGCGCCCATGGCCAGCACCACCTCGCCCACGTCGAGGCGGCGCGGCGAAAGCTCCGCGACGGGCGGCGGCGCCTCGCCCTCCGGCATTTCGAGCTTGAGGAGCGCGATGTCGAGGTCCTTGTCCTTGCCGACCACCTTGGCGGGGAACGAGCGGCCGTCTGCGAGCTGGCAGCGTATCTCGCTCGTCTTGTCGATAACGTGGTGGTTTGTGAGGACCTCGCCTTCCTGCGAGATCACCACGCCCGAGCCCGAGGCGACGCCCTGCCTGTTGCGCCCCGTGCCCGTGTCGTTGTAGATGACGCGGATGAACACCACGGCGGGCGCAACCGCGGCCTTGGCTTCCGAGACTACCTGCCTGAAGTCGGGCGTCGTCGAGAGGCAGCCGCACACGGCGAGCGCCGCAGCAAGGCCGCCTGTCCATTTCGGTAATGTCATATTGCTGTTTCCCTTTCTGGTTGTTGGAAATTCGCGCCGCGCTACGGGCGGAGGATGCCGAGCTCGTAGGCCTTGCTCACCGAGCTTGCGGCGTTCGGGCAGTCAAGCTTGTTCATGATGCCCTTTAGGTGCGTCTTCACCGATTCCGCGCCGATGCCGAGCGCGGCGGCAATCTCGTCGCGCTGCCTGCCCTCCGCAAGAAGCTTCAGCACCTCGAGCTCGCGCCCGGAAAGGGGGCTTTGCGCGCTCGTGAACTCCTCGCAGACGAAATCCGCCGCGCCGGAGGCGATGTCGCGTATCGCCGAGACGAGTATCCTGATGTCGACGCTTTTCGGGAGGTATCCCTTCGCCCCCATGGCGCGGGCGCGTTCCTCCTCGTCCTTGAGCGGCATCCCCGCGAGCATGAGCACGTTGATGTCGGGATGTATCCTGCGCAACCGGCCAAGCGTCTCGAAGCCGTCCATGACGGGCATGCGGATGTCGCACAGGACGACGTCCGGCTTGTTCACGCGGCAGATGGAGACCGCGTCCTCGCCGTCCTCGGCGAGCGCGTTCACCTTGAAGCCGCGCTCGCTCAGGAGCATCGCCTCCATCCCCTCGCGCACTATCGGGTGGTCGTCGACTATCACTATCGAAATCATTGAGGGCGTATTTTACCATGCTCTGCGGACAAAGTCAACATTCTGCCGTGCCGCCATCCGTCGCGGAAATGGTAAAATCTAATGGGTCAGTGTACTTCGTCACGATTCCGTCCGCGCCCGTCATGGAGACGGGCAGGTTGTGCGCATTATAGCATATGGAGACCCGCCCGCGCAAGGGGTGCGAGAGCGACACCGGGTAGCCCGAGCGGCTGTACGACACCTCCGCCCGGCCCCTGCCGTCGTCGGCCGACACGACGTCTCCGTGCCCGTCGCGGCCGAGCCGGACGGTCAGCGCGGC
>JAEEHL010000044.1 GCA_016280825.1 Verrucomicrobiota bacterium | reverse complement strand
CGCCCGTCCATCCGGCGCAGTTCCTTTCGTCTTCGATTACGGCTTCGACAACCTGCCCCGCCATCCCTGCGGCGAATTTCTCCCGCTTTTCGCCCATGAGCTTCGATATCTGCCGTGCACGCAGCTTGCGCATTGCGGCTGGGACGGAGCTGGGGAATTTTGTCGCCGCCGTGCCCGGGCGCTCGGAATAGGGGAACGCATGGACGTTCGAGAAAGGGAGGTTTGTCATGAGGCGCAGAGAGGCGATGTGGTCGAAGTCGGTCTCGCCGGGGAAGCCGCAGATCATGTCGGCGCCCAGTGCGATTTCAGGCATCCTCTCCGTAGCGAGGGCCGCGAGCTCCTCCACGTCCTTTGCGCGGTACTTCCTGCCCATTGCCACGAGGATGCGCGTCGAGCCGGACTGGACGGAAAGGTGGAGGAAGCGGCAGAGCCGCTCGTTTTCCGCCATCGCCTCCACGACGTCCTTCGCCATCTCGCCCGGCTCTATCGAGCCCATGCGTATCCTGCACGACGGCGAGACTTTTCCGAGCGCGGCGGCGAGGTCCGCTATCGACTTGCCCTGAGAGGAATACTGCATTAGGTTGCAGCCCGTCACCACGATTTCCGTGTAGCCCGCCTCCGCGAAGGCGGCGGCCCTTTCAAGCGCCTCGCCGAAGTCAACCGACCTTGGCGCCCCCCTGAAGCGCGGGACGGTGCAGAACGTGCACTTGCAGCTGCAGCCGTCCTGCACCTTGAGGTATGCGCGCGCAGTCGACATGGGGATCGGCGCGGGCGCGGTGCGGTCTATGCCGGTGAGGGAATCTGGCGTGAGAAGCGCCTTCGGCAGGCAGCCCGCGACAACGAGCCGCTTGCCCGGATACTTGCCCCGCAGGCGGGCAATCTCCTTTTCGCAGTCGCGCTGGGCGCGGGCCGTCACGCTGCATCCCCTTAGGACGATGATGTCGGCCTCTGCATGAGTCTTCACCGTGACGTGGCCTGCGGCGGAAAGCCGCGCCTCGTCTTCAAGCGCCTCGGCGCGGTTCAGGCGGCAGCCGAAGGTGTCGTAGCAGACTTTCATTCCGGAAAGACGAGAAGGAGAACGAGGTTCGTGAAATTGAAGAGGAAGTGGTTCAGCATCGGGCACCAGAGGCGTTCTGTCTTCCTGTACAGCCAGCACTGCGCAAGGCCGAAGAAGAAGAGCGCGATGAACGCGCTCGAGAGCGGCATCCACCTGAGGCCGCCGCCTTTCGCCAGCGCCGCGAAGTCGATGTAGTGCACCGCCGAGAAGGCGGCGGACGAGACTGCGGCGAAGGCCCAGACCGCTGCGGATTTGCCGCGGGCGAGGAACTTGACGGGCAGCCGCCACCCGAGCCCGCGGAAAAGCGCCTCCTCCAGCATCGGGGCCAGCAGCAGCACCTGGACGAGCAGGCCGACGACCGTCTTGAAGAGCTCCGCGCTGTCGAAGGCGTGGAGCAGGCAGTTCCTGACAGTCGTCATCTGCTCCTGGTCGGGAAGGTCGATGCCGAACCGCCTGGCGACCCACTGCGTCAGGTAGCAAAGGACGATTGTGGCCGCTGCGATCACCGGCCATGCCTTCAACGTTGTGCTTATCCGTCGTTCCATATGGTGCGTATTATATCAAATTTGCGCCACAACTAAATGCGATTTGACGCAGAGGGGGAGGTTTTGCTATAATACGCGCCAATCTGCGACTGTCTAAGGAGATTTCCCTGCCGCGGATGCCTTCGGGTGAAGGCGTCATGGCCCTTGTGCCTAAAGGGCGGAATAGGGGGAGTTTCCCGGTTTGCGGAGAACATAAGGAAAAACTACAATGAAGATCGACAAGGCAGCAATCAAGAACGAGTTCCAGCGCCATGACCGCGACACCGGGTCCAGCGAGGTGCAGATAGCGATTCTCACGAAGGAGATCGCCGCGCTCACCGAGCATCTCAAGGCAAACAAGAAGGACCACTCCAGCCGCTTCGGCCTTCTCAGGAAGGTGCAGAACCGCCGCAGCCTGCTCGACTACCTGAAGCGCGAAGACGCCGAGAAGTACGCCGCTCTCATCAAGAAGCTCGGCATTCGCCGCTAATTGGTTAGATAGTTAGGTGGTTAGGTAGTTTTGGCCACGGACAGCTGAATTTACAAACAGACAAAGAAAAGAAAAAAGAAAAAAGGAAAAGATGCAAGGTACAAAGCAGTTCAAGGTCGACATCGCGGGGACGGACCTCGTGATCGAGACCGGGCTCCTGGCGCAGCAGGCCGCCGGAGCGGTCACCGTGAGCTACGGCGACAACACCGTCTTTACGGCGGTTACCAATACGGATTCGCCTCGCGAGGGGATTGACTTCTTCCCCCTGCAGTGCGAATATCGCGAGAAGTTCTACGCCGCGGGCAAGTTCCCCGGCGGGTTCTTCAAGAGGGAGGCGCGTCCCACGTCCAAGGAGATCCTCACGGCCCGCATGTGCGACCGCCCGATCCGCCCGCTCTTCCCCGACGGCTACTACAACGACGTCGAGGTCAACTCGACGCTCATCCCGTCGGACGGGACGCGCGAGGGCGACTTCCTCGCCGTCAACGCCGCGTCCGCCGCGCTCCACATCTCCGAGATCCCCTTCATGGGGCCGATCGGGTGCGTGCGCATCGGGCGCGTCGACGGCCAGTGGGTCATCAACCCGACCCACGAGCAGAAGGCCAAGAGCGACATCGACCTCCTCTACGCCGGCATCCGCGGCAAGTTCCTCATGATGG
>JAEEHL010000043.1 GCA_016280825.1 Verrucomicrobiota bacterium | reverse complement strand
CGACATCGAATTTCTCCGGATCTCCTGCGCCTGCATACGGAGCCTAGCCGGGGCGCAGGCCTCCTCAGGAAATTCGGGTCGCTGCACCTCGTTTTCGCTAAACCTCCACACCTCGCTTATGCGCCATCCGTCCCGCCTCCCACGCCCTTAGGGTTGAATACGCTTCGCGCACAACAACCGATATGTAGCGCATCCCGACAGTTTCACTTGCGCAATAGCCAGCCACGAACGCTCGTCACAAATCAGCAGCGGGTTGGCTCGACGATACAATCCGATTTCTTACGCTTCTAAATGCGGTCAAGAGCCGAGACAATCTTGTTGATGTCTGATTGATCAAGCTTAATTCGTGGCTGTACCTTCGGGATGACAGACTTAAGCGTTTTCTCCATACAAAGGAGAACTGGATTGCCGTAAAGGTCGGACGAAGTCGCAAACCATCCCACAGCGCAAAGTACTGGCGTGACAAACACTCGGAGCCCCGTAGAATCGTCTATAAGTTTCTTTGCGGCCCTTGCAGTAGCCATCGCCTGCTCAGCTTCATTCTTGCGGCAAGATCCGTTCCAAAGGACTTTCTTACCATCATAGTGTACCTTCGCATTGCCTTTCCTTGGTTTCGAATAGTTTTTTGTCTCGATAGCGAATATTCCATTGCTCCCGATGACCAAATGGTCAATGTTGAAACTCCGGCCGTCCTTGCGCAATTGAATATCATGAAAGGCCACATAACCAAGTGGCGCAAGATCACGCTGGAGCGCCAGTGCAACAATTCGTTCGCCGCGCTCACCTAGTTTTATATTTTGCACGCAGCGCCTATTTCTGTAAAAACTCCATACTGCAAAAACGAGTGTCGCTATAAAAACGAAGACTCCAACACCAACACTAGGCTTCAACTTCGCGTATACGTGCATACACTCGATATACAGGTACATAAACCCAGCAATGACCACAATGACCGAAGAGAATAGCACGTTGTCAAGTTTTTCGTTGAGGCGCTCACGTAACGACTGGCCTGGCAATCTGCTCACACTCTGTCCTATCTCTATTTTCTTCTCCATGTTGGTAACATCTATCCATTGGTTCCTTTATGTGGTGTAGTATATCATAATTTCAGGTCGCGGGTTGCGCTTAGAGCCGTAATGCTTGCGGATGACTTTGCAACTGCAATGGCTGAAACGCAAATACCAAATTGAAGCGTAGGGGGCGGAAGTCGGATTCGACGCCTGCGCAACGACGGCAATAACGGAGGAGCGACCCGATTTCGACGCGCCGGTTTTTCGCCAAGCGAGCGAAGCGAGCGCGTGACACTCCCACAGCGGCGAAAAAGAAAGGCCGCGAAATCGTGTGTCGCACCCTCCAGTTATTGCCGGAATTGCCCCGTGTATTCGCGGGGCAATTAGTGAGCACCAGCGCGAATCCGAGCTTCCGCCCCCGGAGCGCCTGCTTCGCGGGGGACCGGCGAAATGCGGGTCGGGCGAGCAGGTCGGCCCGAAGGCCCCGGAGCGCGCGCTTCGCCCAAAGAAACAAGGGAGCACGGTTGCCCTTTACGTGAGCGCACGTTCGGAAGGCAGGGAAGGCTTGGACGGCAAGAAGGCGACTTGGGTTCAACTGCGATTTTTAGGTTCACGTGAGCGCACGTTCGGAAGGCAGGGAGGCTTGGCGGGCAAGTATCGCGGCGGCGATGCTTTCAACGTCAAGCGAGAACGACTTTTCAAGCTCGGCGACGGAACCATGGGGGACGAAGACGTCTGGCCATCCAAAACGAACGTCGGCGCATATCGTCTCCCCGAAGCCTCCCGCCAAGGAGACGTTCTCGATGCTTGCAATCAGCATGCCCGCCTTCCTCTGGCGCGACAGCAGCGCCTCGTCGAACGGCTTCATGTAACGGGCGTGGACAACCGTCGCCCCCACCTTCTCTGCGACTGCATTGGCCCTGGAAACCATGTCGCCGGTGGCCCAGATCGCAATTCTCGCGTCTTCGCGCTCCACTGGCGCGATTCGCTCCGGCGCCACCCCACGCGGGTAGCGGATGACCGTCGGACCATTCCGGTTCAGCGCCTCCCGCATCAGACGCACCATGTCCTCCACGCCTGACGGCTGGCATATTGCGAGATTGGGCAGGCATTTCAGCATCGCATAGTCATACACGCCATGATGGGTTGCGCCGTCCTCGCCGACGACGCCGGCGCGGTCCAGGAGAAAGACAACGGGCTGGCGCGATATGCAGACGTCGTGCATTATCTGGTCGACGGCCCTCTGCATAAACGTCGAATAGACGGCGACGAACGGTCGCATCCCGCCGGCAGCCATCCCGGCCGCAAGCGCGACCATGTGGCCTTCGGCTATCCCCACGTCGACGAACCGCTTCGGGAACGACTCGGAAAAACGCGAAAGCCCAGTACCGCCCTTCATTGCGGCAGTCAGCGCGCAGACGCGGCTGTCTTCGCGTGCAAGCTCGCAAAGGGTCTCCCCCGCGACGTCGCTCCATGTCCGGCCGCTCCCGGGCGCAGCCGCAGTCTTCCGTTGCAATGGCGCCGGCGAAACGCCATGCCACCTCGAGGGATCTGCCTCCGCAGGCGCATAGCCCTTGCCCTTCACCGTCACGACATGAACAAGAACGCTCCTCTTGTCGCACTTGGCCACTGTAAACGCGGACTTCAGCGCATTGAGGTCGTGGCCGTCAACCGGGCCAATGTACCTCACTCCAAGCCGCTCGAAGAAGGCGCTGCCGAGGAAAAGCCCCTTGAGGCGGCTTTCCACGCGGTGGTACGCGTTCCGCAGGAACGAAAAGCCGAGGCGATGCCCAGCGGCCTCGGCCGCCGCCTTTATGCGGTTGTAGCGCACGCCGGAGATTATCCTGCCGAGAAGCCTCGACAGCGCCCCCGTAGGGGATGAGATGCCCATCTTGTTGTCGTTCAGGACGATGATCACCTTCCCCGTGGTGGCAACGCAGTTGTTAAGCGCCTCGAAGGACGTGCCGTTTACAAGCGACGCATCGCCCGTGACAGCGACCACGTTCTCCCGTCCGCCCATCCTGTCGCGGGCGAAGGCAAGCCCTTCCGCGACGGAAATGGCGACGCCGGCATGTCCGGCCACGGCGGCGTCTGCGGGCGACTCCGCCGGATTCGGGAAGCCCGAGATCCCGCCAAACCTGCGCAGCGTCCTGAACGACCCGTCGCGGCCCGTCAGGAGCTTCCAGGCATACGCCTGGTGCCCGACGTCCCACACGACGCGGTCGTGCACCGGATCGAACACCTCCGCAAGGGCCATCGCTATTTCAACCGCGCCAAGGGAAGACGCAAGGTGGCCTCCGTTCTCGAGCACGGTCTCGCAGATGACGCGCCGTATCTCCTCTGCCGTCACGCGACGCCTCCTCTCCGCCTGTGCCGCGAGGAATAGTCATCGAGCGCAATGTCGAGGTCGCGCTCGGAAAAGTCTGGCCAGAGAACGTCGGTAAAGTGGTATTCGGAATATGCGCATTCCCAAAGAAGGAAGTTGCTGACCCTCCGCTCCCCGCTCGTCCGAACCACAAGGTCAGGGTCGGGAACGTCTGGGGCGTAGAGAAGTCGGCGGAACGACTCCTCTGTGACCTTCCTGCCGTCTTCCACCGCCCTGTTCGCCGCATCGACGATCTCGGCGCGGCCTCCATAGCTGATGCACACGACAAGCTGGCGCTCAAATCCGGCCGTCAGGCGCTCGACTCTCTCGATGGATTCGCGCAGGCTCTCCGGCAAGTCGCCACGGCGGCCCACGACACGTAGCCTTACGCGGTTCTCGACAAGCGATCCCGCACGCGTCTTCAACATCTTCGCAAAGAGCCTCATCAGCCCGTCGCCTTCCGCCTTGGGCCTCCGCCAGTTCTCGGTGGAGAACGCATACACGGTAACATACCGTATTCCGCGCCTGCCGCACCACTCGACGACGCGCGACAGAGTCCTCGCCCCGGCCACATGCCCGAAGATGCGCTCCTTGCCGCGCCTCTGGGCCCATCTTCCGTTGCCGTCCATTATGAACGCAACGTGCAACGGAACTCGGCGCAGGCAGCTCACCGCGCTCTCAAAAAAGCTCTCGGGGGTAGAAGCCCCGCTTGTAACCCCTACACGCCCAAGGCCTTCCATCTGGTCCCTTGCCTTCTTCACCTCTTCCATGCTGCCTGCAGTGAACACGCGGCACCTTGCGACTTCGCACAGCCGGCGGGTGTTGGCGGAATCCCTGCTGCCCAAGACGAGAATCGCGTCCCCGTCGAAGGCCCGCACGGCTTCCTGGCGCTCCCTTGTCGCCGGGCAAACGTCCGAGACGGAATCGACCACGTAGTCGCGTCGCAGCTCCTCCACCCGCCTCGCCACCTCGCCAGCGTCGAGCGTGGTCTGGCATACTACGCCGATGCGCCCGCCCTTCTCCGGCGTACGCCCGCCCGAAATCTCGCCGAGAAGTCCCTTCACCTCGACGTGCGCGGGATCGCCAATCACCACGACCGGCAGGCCGCGCTCGCAGAATTCGCGCACTGCACGATGGGCCCGTGCGACAACGGGGCACGTCGCATCCACGACCTTCAGGCCCTTCTCCGCCGCCCTCGCCCTGACGGACGGCGAAACCCCATGGGCGGAAAAGACAACCACGGCCCCGTCGGGCACCTCCTCGACGTCCTCCACAAACCGGAACCCGCGCGACTTCAGCTCGTCCGTCACGATTTCGCTGTGCACGAGGCTGTGCAGGCAGTAGGCGTCCCGCTGGCGCATGGCCAGGTCGACCGCCGCGCGCACTCCCGCGCACATCCCGTGCGGAACTATCTCCTCGATTTTCATTTAAGGAACCTGCCTGTCACGGATTCAGGGCACTTCGCGGCACCCGAGACCGGACCCTCGTAGACGAGCCGCCCGCCCTTGTCGCCTCCGCCTGGCCCCAGGTCTATCATCCAGTCGGCAGAGCGTATGACGTCGAGGTTGTGCTCGATTACGACGATGGTGTTGCCCTGGTCGCGAAGGCCGAGAAGTATCTTCATGAGCTTTGCGACGTCCTCGAAATGAAGCCCCGTCGTCGGCTCGTCAAGAAGGTATAGCGTGCGCCCCGTGGAGCGGCGCGAAAGCTCGGTGGCGAGCTTGATGCGCTGCGCCTCGCCGCCGGAAAGCGTGGTGGCGCTCTGCCCGAGCGCGACGTACCCTAGCCCCACGTCGTCGAGAAGCCTGAGCTTCCTCGCAAGCGACGGTATCTTAGAGAAGAACTCGCATGCCTCCGAAACGGTCATCTCAAGGACGTCGGCTATAGTGCGCCCGCCGTAGGCGACCTCGAGCGTCTCGGCGTTGAAGCGCTTTCCGCCGCACTGCTCGCACGTAACGTAGACGTCGGGCAAAAAGCTCATCTCGAGCTTCCTGAGGCCGTCGCCGGAACACGCCTCGCAGCGGCCTCCCTTGACGTTGAACGAGAATCGCCCAGGCCCGTATCCACGCGCCTTCGCGGCCTCGGTGCGGGAAAAGAGCTCGCGTATCTCGGAGAAGAAGCCGACGTAGGTCGCCGGATTCGACCTCGGAGTTCGGCCTATCGGCGACTGGTCGATTTCCACGACCTTGTCGATAAGATCCACGCCGTCAAGCCTGCGGTAGCGGCCGGGAACCTCCTTCGCGCCATAGAGCCGCTGCATCAGTGCGCGCTTCAGCGTCTCCTCCACGAGCGTCGACTTGCCGGACCCTGAAACGCCCGTCACCACCGTGAACGCGCCAACCGGGAACCGTGCCGTAACGTTCTTCAGGTTATGCTCGGAGCAACCGGAAATGGTGATGGTTGGAGTTTGGAGTTTGGAGTTTGCTACCACCTCTCTCGAACTCGAACTCTGTACTCCAACTTTCTTCCTCCCGGTCAGGTAGTCCGCAGTAAGCGACTTCGACTTGAGAAGCCCCTTGAAAGTGCCCTGGTAGACTACCTCGCCGCCCTTCACGCCTGCCCCTGGCCCGAGGTCTACTATCCAGTCCGCAGAGCGCATCACCTCCTCGTCATGCTCGACTACGACAAGCGTGTTGCCGCGGTCGCGCAGCTCCTTGAGCGTGGAGACGAGCCTCTCGTTGTCCCGCGGGTGAAGCCCTATCGTCGGCTCGTCGAGGACGTAGAGAACCCCCGTAAGCCCCGAGCCTATCTGCGTCGCAAGGCGTATTCGCTGCATCTCGCCGCCGGAAAGCGTTCCGCTCGGCCTGTCGAGGGAGAGATAGTCGAGCCCGACGTCGGAAAGGAACTTGAGGCGCTTTACTATCTCGGAAAGTATGTCGCCAAGCCCTGCAAGCGACGCATCGTCCTTCTTCACGGACGAGAAGAACGAAAGCGCCGCCGTTACGTCCATCGCCATCACCTCGGCAAGCGTCCTGCCGCAGAACGTCGCCGCGCGGGAGAAGGCGTTGAGCCTCTCGCCCTTGCACTCCGGGCACGTGCGGAAGCTCCTGTACGCCTCGTACTTCTGCCGCGTCTCGTCGTCTTCCGCCTCTTCGAGCCGCTTCTGCAGCGTGGCGAGCACGCCCTCGAACGGACGGTCTACGCTGCGCCAGGGAAGAATCAGATCGTCCTTGAAGCCGTGCATGAGGTCGTGCCTGAACGACTTGGCCAGCTTCTCGTACGGAGTCGAAAGGCGCACCTTGTACTGCTTGGCGATCTGCTCCAGGAGGGCGTTGTAGTACATGATGGCGTTGTGCCCTGCGCGGCGCCAGGGGTGGATGCACTCCCTCAGGGGGAGCGAGGGGTCTGGCACGACGAGGCTTTCGTCGAAATAGTAGAGGTGCCCCAGCCCAGCGCACTTCGGGCAAGCGCCAAACGGCGAATTGAACGAGAACGAGCGCGGCTTCAGCTCCTCGAAGCTAAGGCCGCAGTCCACGCAGGCGTTAAGCTCGCTGTGTATCCTCATTTCGCCGCCGTCCGCAGGAAGGACGCACATGACGCCCTTGCCCTCCTTGAGCGAGAGCTCGACGGAATCGACAAGCCGCGTCCTGTCGCACGGGAGGGAGATCCTGTCGATCACTATCTCGATGCTGTGGGCCTTCTTGCGGTCGAGCTTCGGGGCCTCCTCCACCGCGTAGATTGCGCCGTCCACCCTTACGCGCGCAAAGCCGTTCCTCTGGGCGTGCGCGATGACGTCCTCGTGCCTGCCCTTCTTGCCGCGGACGACAGGGGCGAGAAGAATCATGCGCGTGCCGGACGGGGCGGAGGAGATGGAGTCTGCTATCTGCTCGGCCGACTGCTTCGTCACTTCCTTCCCGCAGTGCGGGCAGTGTGCGACAGCGGCGCTTCCGTAGAGTATGCGCAAGTAGTCGTGTATCTCCGTCACCGTGGCGACGATCGAGCGCGGGTTCCCGCCGGACGTGTGCTGCTCGATCGAGATCGCGGGCGAGAGGCCGTCTATTCTCTCGACGTCGGGCTTGCCAAGCCGGTCGAGAAACTGCCGCGCATACGCCGAAAGCGACTCGACATACCTGCGCTGCCCCTCGGCGTAGAGGGTGTCGAACGCAAGCGACGACTTGCCGCTCCCGGAAAGCCCCGTCACGACCGTGAGGGAATTGCGCGGGATGCGCACGTCTATTCCCTTCAGGTTGTGCGTCCGCGCCTTAACTATCGATATTCCGGAAACTTCCATTGGGAGACGCCCCCGGCCTAACGGCCCTTGCCGAACCAGGCAAGGTACTCGACATTGCCCTTCTCCTTGCCGCGAATCGGAGACTCGGCAATCCCCTTGAGAGCAAGGGAGAGCCTTTCCTTCGCAAACTCCACGATCCTGTCTCTCGCGGCAATCCTCAGGGCTTCGTCCTTCACGAACCCGCCCGGGGCATTGCCCCTGCCAACCTCGAACTGCGGCTTGACGAGGGCGACGATCTCGCCGCCCGGCTCCAGCACGTCGGCGATCGGCGGGAGAATGAGCTCCAGCGAAATGAACGATACGTCTGTCACGGCAAGCGACGGCGCCCACGGCAGGTCTTCCCCCTTCATGTAGCGGGCGTTGAAGTTCTCCCTGACCCAGACCCTCGGGTCGTTGCGAAGCGAATAGTCGAGCTGGTTGGTGCCCACGTCGACCGCCATGACCGCCTTTGCGCCGCGCTGCAGAAGGCAGTCCGTGAAGCCGCCCGTTGAACTCCCGACGTCAAGGCAGATCTTCCCCTCTGCGCTCAACGCGGTTCCCCACAGTTCAAAAGCCCCCTCAAGCTTCTCGCCGCCCCGCGAGACGAAGCGGGGCGGGCTTTCCACGGAGATCTCGGCCGATTCCTCCACGAGGCGCGAGGGCTTGCGCTCGACCTGCCCATCCACGCGCACCTTCCCCTCCATGACAAGGGCCTGCGCAAGGGTGCGGCTTGCGACAATCGCGCGTTCGGCGAGCATCGCGTCTATGCGCTTCTTCACGGCCTTATTTCAGGAATTCGACGCTCTTGACGTCTTCCTGTCGGTATGTGCGGGTGACGCCGGGCGCAGTCTCAATTACGATGCCGAGAGGGCTTCTTTCCTTGTAGACGCCCTTCACCACTCCGCTTACAGTCTGGACCCGGACGTTGGGGATGAACGCGCGCTTCATCTTGAGGTTCGCCTGCGACTTTCTGCCCTTCTGTATCTTCACCTTGCGCGTCGACTCGGCAAAACCGTCAAGCCGTGCCACGACGACATGGTCGCCCTCGAGGACGCTCTCGAGAAGGAGGACGTCGCTTTTCTCGGCGTCTTCGCCTGCGGCCCTGGTCCTGCCGACGGCCTTGCCGTCGAGCGTTATCGTCGCCCCCGGGGGCGAGGTTGTCACGGCAAGGGCCCCCATCTCGCTTTCAAGCTCGTACGTGCGCTCCGTCTTCGACCCGTTGGCGAGCGTCAGCGTCTCGGACGTCTCCGCGTATCCAGTTGCGCGGACGGTCACGGTGTGCTCGCCAGGCGCGATTCCCTCCAGGAGCACATTCGCGCCCTGCCCGGCGCGCTTGCCGTCAAGGTCGTAGGTGGCGCCAGGCGCGCTGCAGGAAAGCGCCAGGGAGGCCAGCTCGCCCTCAAGCCTTATGTCGAGCTTTTCCACCACGCCCGGCCTGACCGTCACGGTCCGCTCGAACGGGCGGTAGCCCTCGAGCCTAAGCTCCACCTTGACTTCGCCCTTCTGCACGGAGCCCATCTTGAACGGCGTCTTGCCGCGGCCGACTCCGTTCAGCAAGACCTCGGCCCCGGAAGGCGAGCTTTCGATGTCGAACGCGCCGGAATCCACCATGAGCTCCACCTTGCGCACCACGGGCACGCGGCTATCGAGCTTCACCTCGAACTTCTTCGGCGCATATCCGATCTTGGCGATGTCGAACCTGTAAGTCTTGCCGAGCGCAAGCGCGGGAAGAAGCCTCGGCGTCTGGCCGAGCGAAACACCTTCCAGCGAGATGTCGCATCCCTCGGGCTCGGTAACGACAAGAAGAATGCCCTTCTCGGGCACCAGGCGGCAGTCCTGCTGGACGTACGCGCCGTCGGCGACGTCGAAGAACGCATCGTAGCGCTCGTAGCCCGGCATCTCAAGCCTCAGGTGGTGCGTCCCCGCCTTTACCGCGTGGAGCGTGGCCGGCGCAGGGCCGATCCGCTCTCCGTCGAGCGTCGCGACGGCGCCGGCGGGCTCGCACGTTATGTCAACTCTCGACGGCCGCGTCCCGTCGGCGGCGTGCAGCGCCGCGACGGCGGCGAAGGCCGCAAAAACAGCAAGTGCGATCGACTTCATTTTCCGCCGCCTTTCTTTAGACGCTTTTCCACGTCGACGAGCTTCGCCCGCGCCTCGCGGTTGCGATCGTCGTTCTTGTCGGGGATGATGCGGCAGAGAACCGAAAGATGCCTTGACGCGGTCTCCCAGTCCTGCATGTTGAGCGCCTTGTTGGCGAGGAAGCGCATCTCGCGGTACGCGGCGTCGAGCGCGTTCGTAGCCGCTTCAAGCCCCTTCAGGATGTCGTCATAGCCTTCGGGCTTGGGGTTCACCGTCTCAAGGTAGAACACCGCCTCGCGGTAGGCCTCCGCCGAGGCGAAGAGGTTGCCGTAGTCTACCTCGCGTTCCTCGTACTTCGCGGCGCCGGTGGCGGCGCTCTGGCGCGAGAGCTCGAGCAGCTTTTCCCTCGAATACTGTATCGCCCAGACGCCAAGCTCGTTGCGCGAAAACGTCTCGAGCTTCTCGCGCAGCGAGCGGAAGTCGGCGGGCTCCTCGACGTTGACAACCTCGACGCACTTCACCTTCCTGCCGCGCACGATCCGTATGCGGCGCGACCTGAGGGCGTTGAGCTCCAGCGGGTCGGAGCCAGAATACTCCCCGTCGAGCGAGAAGAAGCCAGAGGACCCGTCGCATATCCCGACAAGGTCACGCACCGCCTTCTCGTCGAGCACCGTTTTCTTGTCGAGCTGCCTGTCGTTGACGGGAATGTCGTCGTACCTGACGGAAAGCTCGCAGGTGGGGCCGTCGAACGACATCGCATAGCGGAAAATCCCCTTTGCGTCTGCATCGACCTTCTCGAACTCGATCGACGATATCCTGTCGTCCTTCTTCTCCTCGACCTGCGAAATGGCCGCATCCCCGTCTTCGGCCGAAAACGGGACGACGAAGACGGCGGCAAGCCCGACGGCCGCCACCGCGGCAGCCCAGAGCGCAAAGCGGAGATGCGACCCTCCTTCGCGAGCGGGCGCGCCAGCCACGGCAGAGGAAGGGGGCGCGCCAAGCCCGAGGTCGACGTCTCCCCTGGCGCGCCTCGCAACAGGGCTAGATCCGACAACCATGAACTCCTGCGAGCCTGCAGCAACAACGTCGCCCTCGTGGAGCTCCACGTCGGCAGAACCCGCCTGCACTCCGTTCACGAACGTGCCGTTTGCGCTTGCAAGGTCGCTCAGCTTCACCCCCGTCTCGCCAGACGGCTGGAAAAGGCAGTGCTTGCGGCTCAACATCTCGTCTGCGAAGGAGAGGTCGTTGGTCGACGCCCTGCCCACGCTTAGGCCTGCCGGCCCCACTTCGCAGACCTTCCTTTCTCCAGTCTGCGTGACGTATTCTATCTTCAGCCTGCCGCCCATCAGAACAGAGCTCCTTTCGCCGCCTGTGAAAGAACCGGGCCGAGGAGTATTATGAACACGGCCGGGAATATGCAGAACATGAGGGGGCCGAGCATCTTCGTCGGCGCAGTGCTGGCCAGCTTCTCGGCGCGGTCGAACCTGCGCTGCCTGAGCTGCTCTGACTGTATGCGCAGCATCGCGCCGATGGATACGCCGAGCTCGTCTGCCTGTATGAGGGCGAACGCCACTGACTTGAGATCGGGCTGGCGAACCCTGTCCGACATCGCGCGGAGCGCCGCCTGCCTCGACGAGCCCATCTGGATCTCCTTCGTCATCCTGAGAAGCTCCTCGTTGAGCGGATCCATCCTGCGGCTCTTGCAGTTGCGCTGGAGCGCGCTTATGAAGTCCATGCCGGCCTCGACCGAAAGCGTCAGCACGTCCATCACGAACGGCAGCGACTTCATTATCGCAAGATGACGCGCCCTCACCGCCCCCGCGAGCCACACGTCCGGGAAGACCCACAGGAGCATCAGCTTCAGCGCAACGAACTCCTCTCCCGACAAAAGCCCCTCGAAGCCGGCCTGGACGAGCAAGACCCTTGCTCGCTCCACCGACGGCGCGAACGCCTTCTTGCCCACAAGCGGGAAGAAATTCGGGCATAGGGGCAGCAGGAGCTTGAAGAGAAGCGGTATCGACCTCTCCTGCCGGCGCCCGTCGGAAAGCGTTACGTACGTAACCTCACGCGAGACCTCGGCAATGTAGTATGCGGCGACGGCGGCGAAAACCGCCCACATCGCCGTCATGGCAATGCCCAATACGTCTGCCGTTGTCGCCGCCATCTTCCCCTGCCTGCCTAGCTGACTCTTGCGCCCGCGCCTGCGGGGGTGTCCGGGAGAACCACTCCGCCGCCCTCGCCCGGCTCTCCTGCGAAGAGCACCATGCCCTCCGAAACGCCAACAGACATCTTGCGCGGCGCGAGATTCGCCACAAAGGCAACTTCCCTGCCTACAAGCGCGGCAGGGTCGGGATATGCCTGGCGGATGCCTGAGAATATCGTGCGCTCGCCCAGCGCCCCGCAGTCCAGGACGAGCTTGAGGAGCTTCGAGCTCTTCGGGACAATCTCACAGCTCTTTACCACGCCTACGCGAAGGTCGAGCTTGTCGAAGTCGGCAAACGCGATCTCCGCCTTAAGCGGCTCTGCCTCCTGCCCACTGACCCCTGGCCCCTGGCCCCTGACTCCTGACTCCTGGCCCCTGGCCCCTGACCCCTTGTTCTTGCTCGCCCGCGACTCATGCGCCACTTCGCCCGAATCAGCCGGCTTCTCCGTCGCCGCAGCGACCATCGCCTCGACCTGGGCGTTGTCGATGCGCGAGGCAAGATATTCGTAAGGCCCGAGCTTGATGCCCTCCACCGCCTTCTCGCGCGAATCCCACGTCCACTCCGTCTCGCCAAAGAGCTTCATCGCCTTGTCGGCATAGACGGGGAGAATCGGCTTAAGGTAGATAGCGAGGATACGGAACGCATTGAGCGCTGCAGTGAGGACGACACGCGTTGATTCGGCGTCGGTCTTTATGGTTTTCCACGGTTCCCTGCGGTCGAAATACTCGTTCGCCGCGTCGGCGAGGCGGCAGATCTCGACGACCGCCAGGTTGAATCGGCGGTCCTCGTAGTGCCTGGCCACCGTCTCGCCGCCGTCGCGGAGCTTCTTCAGGAGCGCGAGCTCCTCGTCGTGGCCGGCAAGCGCGGCAAGCGCGCCGCCCAGCTTCTTCTGGAGCATCTGCGCCGAGCGCGAGGCGATGTTCGTCACCTTTCCCACAAGGTCGGAGTTGACGCGCTGGACGAAGTCGGAGAGGTTGAGGTCCATGTCGTCCGTCGTGCCGCCGAGCTTCGCCGCGTAGTAGTAGCGCAATGCCTCGGGCGGCAGGTGGTCGAGATACGTCCTCGCGTTCACGAACGTGCCCTTCGACTTCGACATCTTCTCGCCGTTCACGGTGAGAAAGCCGTGGACGAATATCTT
>JAEEHL010000042.1 GCA_016280825.1 Verrucomicrobiota bacterium | reverse complement strand
CGACATTTCGGAATGGGCGCTTTGGGGACAAGACCCTCGTTTTCGGGCCTCGGGGCGAGGGTCTCGGGCTGCGGGTTTGCGCAACTACCTAACCACCTAACTACCGAACCACCTAACCAACGGCTGGGGACAGGCCCCAAATTTCTCCGATTCGCCGCCTGCACTCCTTCAAACGCGCGGTGGGCGACGCGGCTTGTCAGGTGACAGCAGCGGTTAGGAAAATCTGCTCTGCAACGTCTCATGCCGCGTATTATATCTAACGGGTTGGAAATAAAGAGAATCACTTGACTGGATCATCAGACTTAAGCACTGCAGCCATTCTCTCGACATCGCAGATGCTTTCCGCAACGCCCCTCTCTCGCAGTGAAGTCTGCATCTTAAGGATGGCGGTATTGTTCGTTCCAGCGGCCACCTCGTCAGCCAGATGGGCGTATGCGACATAAAACCAAGATTCGCCGTCGGGCACAACCTTCTCGATTTTCTTGATCCAAGCTCCCGTCGCAAAGTCCTTGCTGCCATACATTCGCTCAACAGTCCAATTGCGGACGTCGACGTCGTTCCCGATGCATCCGATTATTAGGCTGCATAGACTGCCCCGTCCTGGAGGAGAATCCACAAGATCATAATGGTGCGCCAACCTTCGTGCATCTTCGACCGAACCGCGATAGACCATGCCCTTAAAAGCCTCAGTATATTCATCTCCTCTCAGCGTGCACTCTACCGCACAACTGTATGGCCGATTCGCATTAGCAACTTTGCGACAGACTAGCAACGACAACACCGCAACTACCGCGGCTACAATGCCTAAAGTCATCAATCTCATGATCATTACTCCATCTTGCCGTTATTCATCAGACCTCTCTTCTGGCGTGGGAGCCGTCCTGCATCCGCACATCGCCGCAAAGGACAGAAGGCAGGCAATCATCAGCGTCTTTCTCATTTCCCCTCCTTGTTTATCAAACCGCCGCTGCCGCGTAAAAAGGCGTCTTCAATCCCTCAGGCAACCTATCGGGCAGACGACGACTCCGTCATCAGGTCTTGTGTATGCACAGTCGCCGACGGCAGTCAGCACCATCAGGAACGACGGTTTCGCCATCGTCGTCGTATCGAGGCGCGACGCGAGTTTCCGAAGTGCCTCCGCCCCGCGCTCGATAAGCGGCGCACCTCCCAGCTTCACTTCTACAAGGCCATACCGGCCGTCGCGCAGGGACACCACAGCATCGCACTCCAGTCCGCTCGCGTCGTGGTAGCGGCGGACATCACCCAAATGCGCATCGGCATAAACGCGCAGGTCGCGCATTGCCATCGTCTCGAACAGGAACCCAAAGGTGTTGAGGTCTTCCATCAGCCCCTTCGGCCCTATTCGCAATGCAGAAGTCGCAATGGAAGGGTCGGAGAAATACCGAGTGTCGGAAGTCCGGACAGGCGTCTTGCAGCGAAGGTTCGGGCACCACGCCGGCATGTCCTCGACTGCGAATATGCCCTTGAGCGCGTTCAGATACGAATACACCGTGTCGTCGTCAAATGAACCGGCCTCGTTCGCCGCAAGGTCGGCGTTTATGACCGACGCCGAGGATTGGGTTCCCTGAAGGCGCGCGTACGAGCGCATGATCCGCCGCGCGCGGTCTTCGTTGCGGGCAACTCCGTCCACCCTTGAAATGTCCTTCTTGACCACCGCATCCAGATAGTCGAAAGCCGGGTCAAACGCCTCTTCGCCTTTCAGTTCGCAGGCGGCAGGCCATCCGCCGCGACAAACCGCCGTCGCAACGTCTGGAAGCTGCGAAATAGCGGGATGCGCGCCCGTACAGTCTTTTCCCTCGAATAGCGCCCCCAGGGACACTTCGCCGGACGACTCCCCCGACTCGAAAAGCGACATCGTCCGCATTCTCACCCAGGCGAAGCGCCCCGTCCCGCTGTGCTTGATCTCGTCTTCGTCAACTGGAACGGCAGAACCTGTCAGCAGAAAAAGCCCTCGGCCGTCGCCATGGTCAACCCTGTATCGAATCGCATCCCAAAGAACTGGTGCAATCTGCCATTCGTCAATAAGCCTTGGAGCTTCACCGTCCAGTATCTCAGACGGACGAATCCGCGCCATCAGCATGTTATGATCACGCTTTTCCGGCTCGTCCATGTAAATCACGCTATGAGACAACTGCTCGCAAGTGGTCGTCTTGCCGCACCATTTTATGCCTTCAAGCAGTATGGCACCAGAGGTCTTTAAACGCCGTGTTATGACTGAATCCAATATTCGCTTTTTATAGGTATTCATGGCAATATTATAGCATAATCCCAATCACTCCGCAACTGTTCGGTTAGTTGATGGCATTTCGTTCGGTTAGTTGGGGCCTTCCTGTTCGGTTAGTTGACGATGCGCCTCTAGGAGTCTTGGAGACTCATAGACTCCAGAACTTCCAGAAGCGAAAGCAACCAACCTTAAGGCGCGGCGGTTTTTATCTCGCGCGAAGTCCGCAAAGAGCAAGGCAATTCGCGACAACGCCGCAAGCAGAAATGCGAGGGTCTCCAAGTATCCATTTTGAAATGTCGTATTATTCTTGGATAACAGGCGAATATTATGCAGATTGCTTGCGTAGTCGCGGGGTCTGTCCCCAAGTTTTCTGGCGGTCATTATGGTTTTGCCACGCGACCGAGAAAGAGGACTATGCCGGTTCTGGTCTCTCGGATCAGGAAGAGGAACGGCCTGTCGGCAATAAATGAGCGCAGTCGCCGGACGCCGCCTCTTTGCATGACTGCGTATGCCGCCGCCGACGCTTCGGTGCCATCTTCGTCAACCGTGACATTGGCCTTCTGCATGGCCGTGCTGATGTAAAGGCGGCCGGGCGCGATATTGCCGAAGTCAGCCCTTGTCGGGTCGAACGCCGCGTCCATGCCCATTGGCGCGAGGATGGGCTTGAGGTCGTGTTCGCTGCCGAGGTCGAATTTTGGAAGTGCAATATCCGCCCTGCCGCGCCAAGGCGCGGCGGCGAGGCGGTCAAGCCACTTGGCGGAGAGCTTCGCCTCGACTTCCGCGAGCGTGTTGGACCCGGATGGCAGGACGACGAGCATTTCCAAACTGCTGGACCGGTAAGGGAGGCGCAGCGCGGCGCATTCGGGGGCGTCGAGGATTTCCACATGGCGCGTTGAGTGGAGGAATGGGGCTTTCGAGTCGCCGTCCGCCGCGTGGAAGTCACGCTCGCGGGTGGCGCTCTTCATGAAGGGGACCTGCCATTGTGCCTTTAGGTATACGGTGTCGACTGCGACGAGGCATGTGTCCCGGCTGTTGAGGGCAGGAGGCTCGATGAGGTTTCCGATGCGGCCGTGGGTCTTGTCCTTTACAAAGGCGTTGATGGTCGTGCGGCCTTTCGCGCCCATTTCCGTCGAGCGTATCTCGGCGTCGAACGCGTCGCCGGCGAGGGCGGCGAATTCCGGGTTGATCCTGAAGCCCGTGGCAAGCCAGAGCGAATCGGAGAGTTCCAGCACTACATCCTTGTTTGTCGCGCATGCGAGGTCTGCGCGGGCTTCGCGGAAGGTCTTTGCCGCGCTGAAGCTTCCGTCGCCGAGGGCGCCGAGCCGCAGCGCGGAGGAGATTCCTTTCGCCGTGTCGCCCCTCGCGCCAGTCTGCAGGAGCGCAAAGAGGTTCGCCACGCTCCAGGGAGATATCACGACGTTCTCGCCTGGATTCTTCGTCGTATGTCGGTAGAGCTCCGCGGCGAAGTCGGCCTGCTGCCATGCTGCCCCCGATTCCGCAAACAGCGGAAAAGCACATGCGATAGCCAGGCACATTAGCACCGCTGTCATCACTTGTTTTCCGAAGGCCAACAGGTTCATGCGCCGCAGTAGATTGCCACAGTAGGTTTTGCTTGTCATCGTCCTTAACTGTCTAACAGAACAAAAAGGCGGGTTTCGCCGAGGGCGAAGTTGACGGTGGCGGGGCCGCATTCGCGAAATTCCTCTCCACTCACGATATCGACTGCGCGGAGACAAGCGCCGAAATCGAGTTTTAACGGTCCTGCCCTTCTCGCCTGCACTGCGACGAATCCTTCCGCCGCGCATACGACCGCATCGCCCGGCGCCGAATAGAGATGCACTCCCGCCTTTCTCGCAATCTCGGCAATTCTCCCGGCCTTAAGGTCGTTCGGCGCCTTTGCCTCGAAGACAAGCGCGCCAGCCCGCGCGATTGCGTCAAGGCCCTTCCTTTGCTCCTGCGACAAGTCTCTCGCGTACGCGACAAAGACGAGCTTCGCGGCAGGAGGATTTTTCAAAACGTCGCCCAGTAGATACTGGCCGCACGGCGCGCCGCAAACCGAAAAGCCGTCCCTGCGCAGGAACGGCGCGACGTGCCTTGCCGAGCCCCAGCCGTTCATCATCAGGCTTTCCTCGTCCACTACTACGGCAATCTCGGGCGAGTACATTCCGCGGCGGTTCTTCATCGCCCTTTCGAGCGGACGGAGGTCTTTTCGTATCTTCCATATGTCGTCGTCGCGGAACCAGCCGTGGCCGCAGAGATCCATCCACCAGTCGCCGTAGCCGCGCAGAATCGCAAACGCCGCGTTGCGCATGAGCATGTTGCGCGTGACGGCGGGCGAATCGTTTGTGTATCCGCCGATGCTCACCGGGAACGACCACAGGTCCTCGAGGTGCGTGCGCGTGTCGTCCTCGTCTATCCATAGATAGCCGTTGCGCATGACGCTTTCCGCCGCGGCCATCACCGGCATGGAGCCGGGCCAGCCACGGTCGGTATAGCTTATCGGGGCGGAAAACCCGTCGATGAACGGACGGGCGCGCTGCATTAGGCGGCCCATGTGAAAGTGCCCCGTTTCCGCCGCGCCCGCTTTTACCGCGCCAAGCTCCCATGTATAGCCGTAGAAGAAGAGCGACAGGACGCCGCCGCCCGAGCCCTTGCGCACGGAAGCGCCAAGCTCGCAGAGGAACGAGGCCATTTCCTCCTGGCGGAATTCGCCGAAGAGCGCGAGCCGCCTGTCGCGCACGGGATCGAGCCTTCCGTCCGGGCGCTGCGCCCTTCTCTCCTGCGCGGCAGGCACTTCGGCAGTTGCCGCGCCCTCTTCGCCATGTGCCGCAAGATATTCCCTGAAGGCGTCCCTTGTATGGACGTCGTAGCCGGAAAGCTCCCCGCTCTGCGACATCATGTAGAACCATTCGGCGGAGTTCTGGCCGGAGAGATGGATGCCTGCGAAGTTCCCGGGGAACTTCTCGCGCAGATGGCGAACGAGCCGCTCCACCTCTGCGCAGGCCGCCTTTCTGTAGGGCCTTGCGGAAATCGACGACATGCCTATCGTGTAGCCCGCGTCAAACTTCATCTTAATTGAGGGGTCCTGCTCGAGCATCCAGCCGGGCGCATCTACCTTCACCCTAGGAACGAGAAGCGCGGCCTTGTTCGCCGCGACGATCCGCTCGCACATCTCGTCTATGCGGCCGTACGCAGGCGGCTTCCCGGGCGGCGCCCACCAGCCTTCGCAGCCCCAGGAAGTGTCGGTAGAGAACGTAATGAACCTTACGCCTTCCTTCGCCGCGAGGCGCACCGTGTCGCAGAGCGTGTCGCCGTAGGGAAGAGGCAGAACCTTCTTCACGCCGCCCGGATCCGTGAACGAGACTTCATGCGTGAAATACGTCCTGAAGTGCGCGGCGCGGTGGGTGACGGAGAACCTGTAGCCGTGGCCCTTCAGGAGCTTTAGGCCGGCCCTTGCGAAATGCCGCGTACGCTCCTCTTCGCCGTCTTTATGGAGCGCCACCTCCTCGCCCGTCGTCACGTCAACGAGGCGCGCGAGCGAGAACCACAATGGCGCGTCGTCGTCGAAGCCATCAATTCTGACCGTGCACGACTCGGTGTCTTCCTCGGCCTTGAAGGGTATCGTGTATTCCCTGGGCCTTACGTCCGATATCGGGCAGAGGCACGGAGGCGAGCCGTAGAAGAAGCGCGGCGAAACTGCCGCGCCGTTGACGAAGACGGCGGGGCCGGCAGGTGTCTGGCGGACGCGCACGTCAACCGGCCCCTGTTCCGCCGCGCCCAACGGGAGAGCAACGCAGGCGGCAAGCGCGGCGGCGGCAAGGCGCGCCCCTGCAGGGCTGACCGGCTCAGCCCTTTTGCGCATAGAGCGTCTCCGACGTCTCGGCGTTCAGTATCGAGAACGACTCCGGGTGGCGGTGTAGCTCTGAGACGAACGTAAGGCGCGTGTCAAACTGCTTCTGCAGGGCGGCGAGTATCTCGGCGTCCTCCGTGCAAAGGCGCTGCATTACCTGCGGCGCAATCACGATCTTCGGCTCGAACGGGTTCTTCTCGGCCTGCGCCTTCTTCAGAAGCGTGACAAGCTTGCGCTGTATCTCGATGGATATCGCCATTGGCGACTTCACGAGCCCGTGGCCGGAGCAATAAGGGCAGCGCGAGGTGAGCTGCGAGAGAAGCGACGAATCCTGGCGCTGGCGTGACATCTCGAGAAGCCCGAGCTCGCTTATGTCCAGGACGTTCGTGCGCGCGCGGTCGCGCTTCAGGGCGTCCTTCAGCGCGCGGCAGACCTCGCGCTGGTGCTTGCGGCTCTTCATGTCGATGAGGTCCAGCACCACGAGCCCGCCGATGTTCCTCAGGCGCAGCTGGCGCGCAACCTCCTCGACGGCCTCGAGGTTCACTTCGAGGATCGCGTCCTCCTGCGAGCCGTTGCCCTTGTAGTGGCCCGTATTGACGTCGACGGCGACAAGGGCCTCCGTCTCGTCGATGACGAGATACCCGCCGCTTTTGAGCGGCACCTGGCGGAGAAACGCGTCATGTAGCTGACGTTCCACGCCGTAGTGCTCGAAAATGCCGGTTTCGCCGTCGTAGCGGCGTATCTTGCCCTTGGCGCGGCGGGAGATCGACCCCGCGAACTCGCGCATCTTCTCGTAGCTCTGCTCGTCGTCGATCACTATCGCGTCTATGTCCTCGGTGAGCCAGTCGCGCACGACGCGCTCGCAGAGGTCGGGCTCCTGGAAGATGCAGCATGGCGTGCGCAGGCGCTTTATGTTCATCTGCATCTCGTTCCAGGCCGACAGCAGGTTCCTGAGGTCGCGCGCAAACGCACGCGCCGTCGCGCCTGCGCCCACGGTCCTCACGACGACCCCCACGTTCTCCGGGAGCGGAAGGCGGTCGAGTATCGCCTTCAGGCGCTTGCGCTCGTTCGCGTCGCCGATCTTCTTCGAGACGCCGCGCTGCGGGGCGCCGTGCGAGTCCTTCGCGCCGGGCATAAGCACGAGGTAGCGGCCGGGTATCGTGAGGTTCGCAGTGACGCGGGGGCCCTTCGTCGAAATCGGCCCCTTCGTGACCTGCACTATTATCTCGGAACCCGGGGGAAAGCGCTTCGCGATCTCCGCGTCCGGCAGGCGGTTCGCCTTCCTTCCGCCGCGCTGGCGCGCCGGCTTGGAGTCGTCCTCGTCGAGGGCGGCGTCGGCGTCGGGGGTCATGTCCCAGTAGTGGAGGAACGCGTTCTTGGCAAGGCCGATGTTGACGAACGCGGCCTGAAGGTCGTTCTCCAGGTTCTGGACGCGGCCCTTGAAGATGCTCCCGACGAGCCGCTCCTCCTCCGGGTGCTCCACCATGAACTCCTCGAGCCGCCCGTTCTCGACGACGGCGACGCGAGTCTCGAGCCTCTCGACATTCACTATTATCTCGCGCCGCATCTTGCTGCGCTTCAACCATCCAAACAAGTTCATTTCATGTCCTTTCGTTGTTTTGCGGATATTCCTGCACGGCGGAACTCCCGCCGTAAATCGAAACGCTCTGAACCATGCCGAGCGACGCCATCATCGTCACGAGGAACGTGCGCCCGGACGAGATGAACGGGAGCGGAAGCCCCGTTATCGGAACCAGCCCAAGCGACATTGCGATGTTGATGAAGACGTGCGCGAAGAAAAGCGTGGTCAGCCCAAGCGCGAGAAGCCTGCCCGTGCCGTCTTCCGCACGGTACGCCACGAACACGCCTGGCAGGATGACGAGCGCGAAGAGGGCTATGAGCGCGGCGGAGCCGATGAAGCCCGTCTCCTCCGCCCAGACGCAGAAGATGAAATCGTTCATCGATATCGCCTGCGGGAGGTACTTCAGGTGGTTCGACTCGCCCTTCCCGATGCCCTTGCCGGAAAGCCCGCCCGAGCCGATGGAGATCTTCGCCTGCCTCAGGGTGTAGCCCGAGTCGTGGATGTCCTCGTCGGGGAATAGAAAGACCTTCACGCGGCGCACCTGGTGCTCCCTGAGCGGAACGAACCTCAATATCGCCTCGCGCCTCTCGGGCGCCACCCCCGGCTTCTCCGCCTCGTGAACCGCCCCAAGCACTAGCGCCACGGACACCGCCCCCGCAGAAAGAAGCGCCACAAGCCCCGTCCGCCAGACACCGCCCGTGAAGAAGACCATCACCACCGCCGGGACGAGCACTAGCGCCGTGCCGAGGTCCGGCTCCAGCAGGATGAGCGCAATCGGCAGCGCCACGACGAGCGAGAGAAGCGCAAACCCGGAGAAACGCTCCTTCACGAGCCCGAGGGGAAGCCTCGACGAGGAGGCAAGGCGTGCGACGAGGGCTATCACGCAAAGCTTTGCCACCTCGCTCGGCTGGAAGAACCAGAGCCACCTTCTGCCGCCAAATCGCGACGTGCCGAACGCGAGAACCGCCGCTAGCATGGCCACTGCGACGACGTATGCCGGCATAGCGCACCATTTCACGATCTTCCTGTAGTCGGCGAACGCAAGCGCAAAATACAGCGCAAGCCCGACGGCGGCCGTCCAGAGGTTGCTTTTCCACATCGTGTGGAACACGGCGTCTGCGCGGGCCGCTCCGGCGCTCTTTATGGCAATCGTCCCGCAGGCGATGAGGAGGAGCGTCGCCGCGAACATCGTCCAGCTGAACCTGGAGAGCTTTGAGAGCATCGTCAATTGAACACCTCCCTCAGCACGGCGGCCACCCTCGGGGCCGTAGTATGCCCGCCGGACTCCCCGTTCTCCACCACCATCGCCACGGCTACCTCCGCCTTCGACGCGCGCGCCCGCGCTCCGGACTCTTCGTTCGCCCTGGCGTACGCGATGAACCAGGTGTTCTTGCGGCGGTTCGCATGGGAACCAACTTCAGCCGTGCCGGTCTTGCCGATGACGAACGCCTTCACCCCTTCCGCGCCTGCGGAGCCGGTGCCGTTCCTCCCCACGACCCTGCGCATCCCCTCGCGGACGATCTCGAGATGCTCCACAGGGACCTGCAGCGGCCTGAGGCGGGGCTTCGTCGCGGAATTGATCCGCGGCGTCGCGAGGCGCCCCGTGCCGAGTGCACCTGCGACGACCGCCATCTGCAACGGCGTTGCAAGGAGCCTGTCCTGGCCGATTGCCATGTGGGCGAGCTCGCCCGGCCACCACTGCCGCCCGGCCGACGCCTGCCCGTCGGGGACAAGCCCCGCCGCATCAATCTGGAAGTCAATCCCCGTGCGCGAGCCAAGCCCGAACTTCCGCGCGGTCTCGAAGAGCAGGTTCGTCCCGGCCATCATGCCGAGTTCTGCGAAGTAGGGGTTGCAGCTGTCCCTCAGCGCCTCGACCATGTCGAGCTCCCCGTGGCCCCATCTGCGCGAGCAGGAAAGCGTCATCGTGCCGTATTCGAAGAACCCGCAGCAAAGGTACTTCTCCTCCGGGTCGGCACCTGCGGCGAGGGCGGCAAGCGCAGTGATGGGCTTGAAGGTCGAGCCCGGGGCGTAGGCGCTCGCCGTGGCCCGGTTCACGAGGGGACGGTCGGCACTGTTGGTCAGGGCGAAGTACCTGTCGTGCGTCAGGTACGGCACAAAGGAGTTGAGGTCGTACGCAGGCGCGCTCGCGAGGGCGAGGACGGCGCCGTCCTTCGCATCCATGACGACGCACGCGCCGCGCCGTCCCGCGAGCTGCCGCTCGACTGCGCGCTGGAGCGCGGCGTCGAGCGTGAGGACGATGTCTGGCCCCTGTATCGCGGGGCGAAGCTCCTCCTCCCGCACCATAAAGCCGCGCGCGTCCACCGTGAGCCGCCGCTCCCCCGAGACGCCCCTCAGGTATGCGTCGCAGCAGGCCTCCATGCCGGAACGGCCCGCAAGCTCCTTCTCCCTGAAGTTTATCTTCTCGTCGCCGGTGACGCCGTCGGCCTCCTCGCGCCCGACGTAGCCAATGACATGTGCCGCGAGCGACCCGCCCGGATACCTGCGCTCGTATTCCTCCACACAGCCGAAGCCAGGCAGTTCGTCGCCGTGCTCAAATAGCCTCGCGACCGCGCTTTCGTCGACATCGCGCAACACCCTGTACGGAAGCGCCTGGGAGCGGACGAGATGCCGGCGTATCCTCTCCACGTCGGAGACAGAGGCGGGGATGTCCGCGCCGATCGTGCGCGAAACGGCGGAAAGCGCCCCGGTAATGGCGGAGACGGTGCCCTCGAGAGTCTTTCTCTGGAACGTCTCGGGAAAGAGCACTATCGAGAAGGCGCGCCTGTTCTCGGCAAGCACGCGGCCTGCGCGGTCAAGTATCCTTCCGCGCGGCGCGGCAGTCTGCACGAGGCGCGTCGACTGGCGAGACTTCTCGAGATTGTACGCCGCCGCGGAATCGACCTGCACCGACTTGAGCTTCACCCCCAGGAGGACGAGCCCAGCGGCAAACGCGATCCCGGCGGAGACCACCGTGACGTCGCTTACGATCCTCTCGGTGCGTATCACCTAAGGCCCGCCTTTCTCGCGCACGCCCCCGCAAGGAAGGCGACGACCGCGGTGGCGACCAGGCCGAACGGGGCGAACAGGACGAACCTCAGGTAGTTGCCGCCTCCGGAGACGAGCCCCCACGTCCAAAGCCAGGCAAGATACAGCGGAAAGGCAAGCGACGAAACCGGCATCGAAAGGGAGAACTTCCTGACAGCGAAGGCCGCCGCCGCGAAGAACGACGCGCTCGCGGCGGGGGGGAACCCGCAGAGGGAATCCTCTATCGCGCCGGCGGCCGCGGCAAACACCATCGTGTGTGTCCACGAGGAAAGCCGCCTGTCGGAAAAGACGAGCGCCGAGGCCATCACGAACGGAAGCCCGAGGCCGAGGATCTTCGGCGAAAGGTCTTCCGCGGCCGCGCACCCCACGAGAAAGAGCACGGAGAAGGCGAACGTCGCTATGTCCCTTTTCATTCGAGAACGAGAACGTCTTCAAGTGACGAGAAGTCGACCCGCGATGCCACCGCGCCGTCGCCGGTGTAGTCGCCTACCACGAACCCCGGCGGAAACACCCCGCCAAGGCCAGAGGTGAGAACGCGCGACCCGGCGCCCGCGGTCTCTGCGCCTGGCGTCATGTACTTTACCGCAATGCGGTCCTCCGTGCCGCCGGAAAGGATTCCGTACGCCTTCGCACCCGGCTTTTCGAAAACGCAGGAGACGTTGAGCCTCGGGTCGATGACGAGTATCACCTCCGCCGTGTGCGCCGTGACGGAGGAGACCTTGCCGACGAGGCCTTCCGGCACCACGACCACCGCGTCCTTGCGCACGCCGGAGAGGGAGCCCTTGTCGATGCGCAGCATTCCGCCCGTGTCCACCGCCCCGCCGCCTCGCGAGAGGACGCCCGCCGCGATCCACCGCCCGGGGAGCCGCGCGCGGCAGTCGAGAAGCTTCCGGAGGCGGACGTTCTCCTTCTCGAGCCTCTCCACGTCATCAACGAGCACGGCAAGCGCCATGACCTGCCGTTTAAGCCTTGCATTCTCCGCGCGCGCCTCCGCCCCCCTGAACGCACCAGCCACGCGGGCGACTACGCCGCGCCTGAAGAAGCGCACGGCCTTTTCTATGGGATAGACCGACTCCGCCGTCGCCGAGCGAAAGGCAAAGTACGCCGCCGCGAGCGCAACCGCGACCGCGAAAACCGGCAATCTGCTTTTTCCGTTTCTTTTCATTTGGCGTTCCGCAACCATGCGGGACGCCGAAGACCTTGGCTATGACGCGCTGCGCCTGTACTTTTCGAGGGAGTCGATCTCCTTCAGTACCGCGCCCGTGCCTTCCGCCACCGCCGAAAGCGGATCGTCCGCAACGGTGACCGGAAGGCCGGTCTGGTCGGAGAGGAGCTTGTCGAGCCCCCTTAGCTGGGAACTGCCGCCCGAAAGCACAAGCCCCCTGTCTACAAGATCCGCCGCAAGCTCCGGTTCGCACTTGTCGAGCGTCGTCCTGACCGCATCGACTATCTGACCTACCGGGTCCTTCAGCGCCTCGCGCACTTCCTCCGAAGTTATAGTCAAAGTCTTCGGCAACCCTGCCACTATGTCTCTACCCTTCACCTCGAGCGTCTTCTCCTCAGCCATCGGATAGGCGCTCCCTATCTCAATCTTTATCATCTCGGACATCCGCTCGCCGACAAGCAGGTTGTAGACCCGCTTTATGTAGCTGGCGATGCATTCGTCCATGGCGTCGCCCCCCGCCTGACGCGCGGAATAGCTGTGCACTATGCCGCCAAGGGAGATTATCGCCACCTCGCACGTTCCGCCGCCGATATCCACGATCATCGAGCCCTGCGGCTCGGAGACGGGGAGCCCCACGCCGATCGCGGCGGCCATCGGCTCTTCGATGAGGATCACCGTTCCCGCGCCGGCCGCGTGGGCGGCATCCTCCACGGCGCGCTTCTCGACGTCGGTAATCCCAGAGGGAACCGCTATCACGAGCCGCGGGCGCACGTACTTCGAATAGAACCTGCGGGGACACACCTTGCGGATGAAATACTGGAGCATCGCCTCGGTTATGTCGAAGTCGGCAATGACGCCCGACTTCATGGGCCGCATGGAAATGATGTTCGGCGGAGTGCGCCCAATCATGTTCCTGGCCTCGACGCCGACGGCAAGCACTCGCTTCGTGCCGGTCTGAATGGCCACCACGGACGGCTCGCGAAGCTTGATGCCTTCGTTCCTGACATACACAATGGTATTTGCCGTACCAAGGTCTATGCCGATGTCGGCCGAAAGTATGTTGCTTAGCTTTAGCATGATGCGCGTTTTCTTTCTTGTTCCACTCAACAAACAGGTATTTTATTGTTTTTCCGCGAAATAGTCAAGCATAATTTCAAAACAAAAATTGTAAAGGGCATGGCGGTCTACTTGAAAAGGAGCGTCGAAACCGACCACTGGCAGCCAGGCAGGGGCAGTGTCTTGTAGCGGCCCTTGTACTTGATGACGAGGCGGTGGCGCTGTATCTTTCGCACAGGCGAGCCATCGCATGCCACCACGAGTACGTATTCGCCGTCGGGGTTGCGGAAGAGGATCAGCCTCGTTCCGTCGCGCGAGCCCTGCACCTCCATCACGCGTGCGCCGCGCTTCACGAAGGGGCCAATGTGCCTAAAGAGCCTGTACTGCGGCGAATACGAGACCTCGTGCGTCTCGGAATCTACCACGGTGAACCCGCCGCAGAGGTGCCCGCCCGTCATTGGAGTTCCAAGCTCGTCGAGGCAGAGGCACCACGACGTGAACATCGAGCAGCCGTTCTGCAGCATCCCGAAGACCTTCGCCGCCCACCACCATTCGGTGCGCTCCTTGATGAGGATGTGCGGGCCGTTCTCGGTGTGGTAGAACGGAAGCGCCGGGTGCGCCGCCTTGAGCGGGGCGAGGTTCGTCGAGAGAGCGCCGTCGCAGTAGCAGTGCCATGCGACGCCGCCCACCGCGCCTTCCACGCCGGGCATGGAGAGAAGCTCCGCCACCCTGAGAGCGCCCTTCGCCGTCGGGTCGTGGTCGTGCACCCATATCTTCGTCTTAAGCCCCGCATTGCGCAGCGCCGGCGCAAGATGGTCGCGGACGAACGCGCCTTCCATCGCGGCGGAATACGTGCAGCATGGATACATTCCGCCCGTGTCGCACATCGTCTCGTTCTGCGGCGAGACGGCGTCGATGGCTACGCCGCGTTCGCCATACCCCTGCACGTACTTTACAAAGTAGTTCGCAAGCGCCGGCATGCACTCCTTCTTAAGGTTGCCCGCCATCATCATGCCAGACGTCTTCATCCACCCTGGCGGGCTCCACGGCGCGGCGAACACAAAGAGGTCCGGCCTTAGCGCCTTCACGGCCTTCGCCATCGGCACGAGGTATTCGTCGTCGCGGGCGAGCGAGAAGTGCTTCATATCGACATCGCCCGGAACGTCGTCGTAGCTGTAGATGGCGGTGGAGTAGTCGCTCGCGCCGATGTTCAGGCGGATCGCCCCGAGATTGCAGCCCTCGGGCGTGAAGAGCTCCCTCATGAGCTTCGCCCTCTTCTCCTCCGGCATGTTCGCAAGGACCCACGCAGAGGCGTCGGTGAGCGATGCGCCAAGCGCAAGGAACTCATGCTTTGCGACAGCCGCGTCCACGTCAAGCGGCTCGATGGTCGGGTATGGGTGGATGGTAAAGCCGGGCGTCACGATTTCGCGAAACCCCTTCTCCTCCGTCGTCTGGAAAAGCCTGAGCTCCTCCCCTCCCTCTGAGGCGACGAACGCCGCAGCGAGAACCGATAGCGCAATTCCCGTCATTTGCCCTGACCCCCTTCTCTGGTGTTCCGGTAGTATCTCTCCCCGCCGAAGATGAAATCCCCCGGCACATAGCCCTTGATCCACTTCTTCGCGATGACGAACGATTTCTTGTAGTGCTCCATCACGACGGGGCAGTCGGCCCTGAAAATCTCCTGGCACCTGCGCCAGTGGACGTCCCGTTCCGCCTCGTCGGGCGCGGCGAGCGCGGCCTCGTATTCGGCGTCGTACTCCCTGTTCGTGTATGCCGAGCGGTTGGGACCGGGGCGCACGTTCGGCGAATAGAATAGCTGCATGAAGGTCTGCGCGTCGGGATAGTCGCCAAGCCACGCGATGTCGAACATCTGCACGCGCCCCTTGTTGATCGCGACGAGGAACGCGTCCCACGTCATGAAGTCGAGCCTTAGCTTCACGCCGATCTTCTCGAAGAAAGACGCGACGAGCTCGCCCTTCTCGCGCGTGTCCTGCGTGGCGCGGCCGATTGTGAGGACGAGTTCGAGCCGGCGGCCCGTCGTCGGGTCGATTCCGCCCGGATAGCCCGCCTCGGCAAGAAGCGCGCGCGCCCTGCCTAGGTCGTATGAAAACTCGAATGGCGTGTCGAGCCTGCAGGCGACGCACGGCGGAAGGGGGCCGTCCGCCTTGACCACCATGTCGTTGAAGAACCTCTCCCACGTGCGGGAGTCGAATGCGGCGTTCAGCGCCTGGCGGAGCTTCACGTTCTTCCCGAGCACCGGGTCCGTCATGTTGATGCCGAGGTAGTTGAACTGCAGAAGCGGCACGCTGTAGCTCACCGCGTCGGCGCGTTCGAGGGCCCCTGGGTCGGAGATGATGGCGTCGAAGCTGTCCCTTGAAACGTCTTCGATGAAATCGAGCTCTCCCTTGAGGAACATGAGCCACTGCGTCATCGTGTCGTCGATGACAAGGTAGCGCACCTCGTCGATTCGGGCGGGGTCCCGCGGCAGCTCATCGAGCCCTCGCCGCCTGAACACCATTTCGTGGTTCTTGCGCCAGCTTTCGAGCCTGAATGTCCCCGTGCCGGAGCCATCCTCCTTGAGAATCGCCATCTGCGGCATCGCCATAAGCCACGGGAAGAAATGGCACCTGCCCCTGAGCTTCACCTCGAACGCGCCCTCGCCCGCCTCCTCGACGGACTCGACGTCCTTCACCATCCAGGCGTTCGGAGAGGCGTTCTTCACGTCCATGAGCCGCCGCATCGAGCGCACCGCGTCGCCCGCCTTCAGCTCGCCCTTCCTCATCCTGAAAACGTACCTCGTTCCGTCGGCGGATACCTCCGGCATTTCGCATGCCCCGGGGACGAGCCTGTAGGGACGTGCCTTGGGGTCTATCTCAAGCGGCGTCTCGTAGACGAGGCGAAGGGCGTAGCACTCGGACGACGAGACCGCGACAAGCGGATCGACGGAGGCGATGCGCTCCATCGGGCGGATGAACGACGCAGCGAGGAGAATCCCGGTAATCATTCCGGATGTATCTCCAGAAGGACCTTCAGCTTGCGCGGAGCGCCGGGGAGTGCGGCTATCTTGCGGCGTACGGCCGGCATGCGCGGCTCCATCGCGAATCTCGCCGGCGCGCTTCTAACGTAAAGGTAGATGGCGCCTGCCTCGTAGCGCCCCGGCCTTATGGGAAGCCCGGGGAAGAGCCGATTCCACCCGTCAGCAAGGCTGTCGAAAAAGCCGTTCCTCTCGACGAGGATGTCCTTGAGCGACGCGTCAAGGGCGGACGAGATGGTTGCATGGCGACCGCGCTTTCCCGGGTCTATCGCCCGCCCATATAGATTTCTGTCGTCCACTGACTACTGACTACTAACGACTAACGACTAACCATTCCCCGTAGCCTTCATCTGGAGCCATGCCTCGATGAAGGGCTGGATGTCGCCGTCCATGACCGCGTTAACGTCGCTCGTCTCGTACTCGGTGCGAAGGTCCTTGACCATCGTATACGGGCAGAAGACATATGACCTTATCTGCGAGCCCCAGCCGTTCTCCGACTTCGCGCCGTAGAAGCGGTCCATCTCGGCCTTCTTCTGGTCTTCGTAGTATTCGTAGAGCTGGGCGCGCAGCATGTTCATGGCCTTTTCCCTGTTCATGTGCTGCGAGCGCTCCTTCTGGCAGGCGACGACTATGCCCGTCGGGAGGTGGGTGAGGCGCACGGCGCTGTCGGTCTTGTTGACGTGCTGGCCGCCCGCGCCGCCGCTCCGGTAGGTGTCAATCCTCAGGTCTTCGTCCTTGATCTCGACGTCGATGTCCTCGTCGATCTCGGCGACGGTCTCCATCGACGCAAACGACGTCTGGCGGCGCTTGTTGGCGTCGAACGGCGAAATCCTCACGAGGCGGTGTATGCCCCTCTCGGCCTTCAGCATCCCGAACGCATAAGGCCCCTCGACGCGGAAGTACACGTCCTTGAGGCCCGCCTCCTCTCCGGGCTGACTGTCGTATTCCTCGATCTTCCAGCCCTGCGACTCCGCATAGCGCTTGTACATGCGGTAGAGCATCTGCACCCAGTCGCAGGCCTCCGTGCCGCCCTGCCCTGCGTGCAGCTTCACAAAGACGTTGCACTGGTCGAACTTGCCGCCGAGAAGCGACTGCAGGCGGAGCTTCGCGAAGAACTCGTCCGCCTTGGCGCATTCCGCAAGCGTGTCGGCGAGGGCGGCCTGCTGCGCGGGCCCCTCCTCCATCTCGGCAAGCTCGAGCATGACGCCAGCGTCCTCGACTGTCTTCTTTAGCGCGTCGAAGGGGACGACGTACGCCCTCTCGGCGTTCGTCTTCGCGATGACCTCGCGCGCCTTCGACTGGCTGTTCCAGAAGTCCGGCGCGGCCTGCATCGCCTCAAGCTCGGCGAGCTTCGCGCGGCGCTCGTCGACCTTGATGTAGTCGGCCATCTCGCCGACGCGCGCCGATATTCCGGCTATGCGCTGGCGGACGTCCTCGACTTCAAGAAGCTTCTTCTCCTCGGCCATCTCTATTCAAGCCCGATGAGGCGCAGCGGGTTCCTGCGGCCGACGGCGTCGAGTTCCGCGTCGGTGTAGCCGATGCGCTCCTTAAGAAGCGTCATCATCTTCGCCATCGGCGTCGTCGCGCCGACAAGGCAGTTGCGCGGCGGATACCAGAGAAGCCCGTCCGGCTCGAGAACCGCGTCAAGCCCGCCCACCCTGTACGTCCCAGGGGGGAGGCCCGCCACGAACTGCGCGTCCGAGACGGCGACAAGCCGCTCGATCGGCACAGCCCTGTGGTAGAGCTTGAGGAGAATGTCGGGCAGGTGGTGGCCGTCCGGGATGAACATGATCGTCGCGCGGTCGTCCACAAGCGCCGTGTTGATGATGTTGACATGGCGCCCGATGAGGTTCGGAAGGCCATTGCCAAGGTGCGTAAACGCCTTCGCGCCCGCTGCCATGCACGCCTCGATGTCCTCTGGGCTCTTCGCCATCTGGTGGCCGAGCGAGACGGTCACGCCGGAAGAGGCAAGGTACTTCACGAAGTCCGCCATGCCGGGGATCTCGGCGGCGACGTTCACCATCTTTATTAGGCCCTCCGCCGCGTCCTGGAACCTGTCGAAGAGCTCCTTCGAAGGCGGCTGCACCCACTCCGGCGCGTGTGCGCCGACGGCGCCGGGCTCCTTGGAGATGAACGGCCCCTCGAAGAAGTAGCCGAGGATGTTCTTTTCGCAGATCGCGTACTTCTTCCTCGCCTCCGTGACGACTCGCACGGACCTTATCTGCATCTCCGGGTCGAGCGTCACGAAAGTCGGCATGTAGCCGGAGGTGCCGTCGCGCTCAAGGCGCTCGGTCACTTCCTTCACGGCCTCTACGGTAAGACCCTCGTCGTTGAAGTTTACGCCGCCGTAGCCGTTGATCTGAAGGTCTATCCAGCCCTGCGACATTACTTCACCTCCGAAAGCTTGACCTCGCGCCCGCCCTCGCGCGCGGAGATGGCGGCCGCCTCCATGAACTTGAAGAGCTCAAGCGTCTCGTCGTTGTCGACCGGCACGGCGCCAGTCGTGAAGAACTTAAGTATCTCGTCGACGAGCGGCCCGTAGCCGGGGTTGGAGGAGATCGGGACGAAGTTGCTGCCGCTCACCGGCTTCTCGACGATGACGTAGCCGCCGTAGATGTAGAGGCCGCCCGCAGTAAGCGCGCGCATGGTGCCGATGCGCCCGTCCTTCCAGACGCCCGTCACGATGTCGACGCCATTCTCGCGCACGGTGCGCACCCTCTCGACGCCCGTGCCCATGATAGTGAGAAGCGGCTCGAAGCCGTGGATTCCGTACCAGTAGTAGTCGGAGTGGGTGCCGCCCTCCTCGAAGTGGGAAGGCGAGCACATGGAAGCGCCGATGACCTTGCCGTACTCGCCCCTGCGCGCCTTCTGCATCGTCTCGCCGTACCTGAGGCCGGAGGTCGAGAACCACTTCGCATTGTACTTCTTGCCGAGGGCGACGATCTTCGCGGCGTCGGAGCAGGATGCCGCGACAGGCTTGTCGATGAAGCAGGGCTTCCCGGCCTTGAAGACCTTCTCAGCCTGCCAGAGGTGCTCGCGCCCGTCGTTCGTCTCGAGGAGGATGAAGTCGACGTTCTTCAGCATCTCGTCGAGGTCGTCGTATATCTTGATGCCGAGCTTGTTCATGTGCTCGATGTACTTCGGGTACCTGTTCGTGGAGGAGAAGATGTCCTTCGAGCCCCACTTGTACGCGGCAGTCACCTCGAAGCCCTTCGCGGCGTCCGGCTTCTGGACGTTCACGATGTCGGCGAACTTGGTGGAGTGGCTCGTGTCGAGGCCGATTATGCCGATTCGCCCTCCGGCGGCGCGGCAGTCGGAGGCAAGCGCTGCGACGAGTGCCGTAGCGGCAACTGCAAAGATCTTCTTTGTCATTTTCGTAGAATGTTTAGTTGTTCAATGCCCGCGAACACCATGCCCGCGACGCAGATTTGGCGGTATTATACCATATCCAACTGGCAGTGTCCAATTATTTAGTCCGGGGCAGCAATGGGCAATGAGTGAGGGGGAGGGAGAGGGTGGGCGAGCGAAAACCACCCAACCACCCAACCACCCAACTAGCTACCGCACCATCACCTTGAGCCCGGCGGGAACCCAGACGATCTCGCCGCCGGTGTCGGTGTTCACTGTTCCCTTCCATCCGGCGCGGTCCTTGTGCGCGTGGGAGAGTATCCTGAGCGTGTGGCCGTTCAGGTAGATCACCGTATTGGCCGTCGCAAGCGAGAGGTCGTATATCGTGGCGTCGCCCACAAGGTAGATGCGCCCGCCGTTCTTGAGCTCGAAGTCATATGTCCTCACCACCCTCGCGCTGTCGCCGTTCACGGCCGGCAGCGTGACGCCGAAGCAGTTGTCAAGCACGTATCCGTTGTTCTCCACCACGATATGCGGCTTCGAACCGGGGAGAATCCAGGTGACATGCCCGGAATTGCCCTTAGGCTGGTAATAGGTAAGGAGCGTCGGGTACACCCTGCCGCCATACGCCGCCGCAAGGCCCGTAAACTGCGAGAAGTCGCTTCCCGTCCTCTGCGTTATCGAAATGCGCCCTCCCGCGCCGAAGAGGTAGTCGTATTTTGCGTTGCCGTAGTAGCTGCCGTGGGCCGTGACGCCGCCCCTGCCCGCGAAAACTCCGCACTTGATGTTCACGCTTCCGCCGCTTGCAGAGTATATCTCGCCGCCATACCCGCCGTTTGCGGCGATTGTGCCGTCGTCGAGAAGCGTTCCCGCGACGTCGAGGACGACTATGCCGCCGCCGCTGCCAGCCCCCGAATATCCGCCAGAGCCGTAGGTAAGAGGATTCACGAACGACCCGTAGCCCATGATGTGCTTTTCAGGGGCATTGTAGTACGCGCCGCAGCCGCCGTGCGAAGCCGCCGCTCCGAAGATTCCGCAGCCAGGCCCCTCGCCCCAGGCATATCCCTTGCCGTTGCCGTTCACGGAGCCGCCCTCGCGCACGAGCATGTCGCCGGAGACGGTGAGGTCTACCTTGTACGTCCCCGCGCTGTTGCGCGCCGTGTGCGTAATCGTGCCGCGGCTGTCCACCTGCACATAGCCCGCCCTTACGGGCGCGTCTATGCAAAGCGTCGCGTTCGTGCCGACGTATATCGCGTCCGCGACGTCGAGCTCTCCGCGCATCGTCAGCGCGACCGCCCCCGCGCTGCCGTCAAGCCAAAGCCCGCCCAGCTCCACGTCGGATGAAACCGTTATCGACGCGGCGGACGAGATCATCGCGACGTCGCCCGCGCCAGGCGCCTCGTTCTCGCGCCCCTGCCAGTTCGCGGGGTTGGAGAAGACGGAATCCGCCGCGCCCGTCCAGACAAAGAGCTTGGAATCGGAATCCGTGATGAAGTCGCAGTTGTCGTTCCCAAGAAGGTTCTCGCATGGCGCATAGACGTACAGCGTCTTGCCTGATGTGGCGTCGCACCCGCCGAGCCTTACGCCCGTCGCAGTCGCCATTCTCTCGGCGTCAAGCGACCACGAGCCGGAAAGCGTGAGCGCGGCATTTCCGCCCACCGTTCCATTGGCGCGGAATTCGTTTGCGGCGAGCGAGGCGCCAGACGCAAAGGAAACGGACGTCGCGGCGCTCGCCGAAATCGAAAGGACGCGCTCGACGCTGCAGTTCCCGCTCCAAGTTACCGTTCCACCCGACTTCTCCACCACAAGGTTCCAGAACCTCGCGCTGAGCGCCACCGTCTGGTTGCCGTCGCCCTTGATCACGAAAGTGCCGCGCACAGGAACAAGGGAGTTCGCGTCGAGGACGATGTTCGTCGCAGTGGTTTCGATTCTCTCGACGTCACTCGCCTCGATTGCGCCGTGGACGACGAGCGAATCTGCGACAGTTGCAGAATTGCCGCAGAGCTTGAGCTTCGCGCCGCTCGCGACTTCAAGGGAGACGAATTCCGCCGCGGCCGGAAGCTCGGGGTCGTTGGGAGACGCGGAGATCGTTATCAGATCGCTGGAAATCGGGGCGCGGCCAAGGCTCCAGTTCGAGGGCTCGAGCCATGCCGAGCTCGTGGCGCCAAGCCATGTGTTCTCCTGACCTGCGTTTGCATTGACAAACCGCCAGTTCGTGCAGCTGCCGTTCGTGATCTCGTGCGAGTTAAGGGCGACAATCTCCTCGCCCGACGAAGCGTCTGAACCATCCGCCGTCACGTTCTCCACGTTGAACTCCGAAAGCGACGTGACCGGCACCTGGAGCTTCCAGTCCTCTCCCTGCACAGCGGAGCGCACCACGACGTTCGTCCCCGGTGCGCCCGCAAGGGCAAACACGCCGCCCTCGGTCACCGCAAGCTTGTTCGTGTCGCCGGTTCCAAAGTAGAGCGTCTTGTCGGGCACCTCGCACCGGAAGCCGAAGAACGTGTTAAGCCCGTAGAAATACGCGTTGTCCGTCCCGACCACCGAGACGACGCCGTCCTGAAGCCCCGAAAGCGTAGAGCCAGAAGCCGTGTTCCAGCCGCGCTTCACCTGAACTGTCACGTTCGAGACGCAGAGCTTCGCGTTGCGGACAACGACTTCCCCGAATTCAAGGTCTGTCATGGCCGTCGTCTGGTACTGCGCCCCGTTCATGAAATCGGTGTACTCGGCGGAGGCGGCGCCGTTTTTGACGATGACCGTTCCCTCGTCGTCTGCCTGGTCGCCCGTCTTCAGGTAGATAGTTCCCGCGCCACCTACGTACGTTCCAGACTTGTACTTGCCGCCATACGCGGTAATTGTGCCCGTATAGTTGCCAAAGCCCTGCCCCGCGCCAGTCAGGTGTATGGCGATGCGCCCGCCGCCGCCCGGGTTGTAGTTGCTGCCGTTCCCGGTGCGCGTGCCGCCATTCGCGGTTATCGTGCCGGCGCCCGATATCGAAGCTCCCGTAAGCCAAATGCTGCCGCCAGAACCGCAGCGGTAGTCGACGTTGCTTCCGTTGGACGTAATCGTCCCGTCAACAGTCATGCTACCAGTGGCGGTAATGCGTATCGCGCCGCCGCCGTTTCCGACGCCCGTAGCTCCCTTGCCTTTGGAACCATAGTGAACTGGATGGCGGACGGAGCCATAGCAGCAAAGCTTTGTCGTGCCTGCCGCGCGTCCGCCATATGAGCCGCCGCCGTCCGCCGGCGTTCCGGCGGTGCTGTTGCCAAGCCCGTTTGCCGTCACGCTTCCGCCGCTCTCCACGGTGAGGTTGCCGTTGATCGTGAGGTTCATCTTCGTCGACGAGCCGGAATAGTGCGTAATCTTGCCGCCGGAAAGAACGCGCACCGACGCGTTGATTGTGGAAGTGTTGTTCACATATAGAATCTGCCCGCTCCCGATCTCAAGAAGCCCCCCAGGTATAGTGAGCTGGCTTCCCGCATCGTCCAAGGAGAGAGGCGCATCTGGCATCTGGTCAAATACGAGGATGCACCGGGACGTGCCTTTGAGCAAGCCTCGCGTCGTTAGGCTCGCATCCGTCTCCTGCACAACCTCAGGCGGCCTGAACGCGCCTTCGAAATCGAATATGAGCCGCGCTTCCGGCCTCAGCACGATCTTCTTCGGCGTGACGTCGTAGTTGTTGGCGTCGAGAATCGCTCCGCACGACCTGTCGCTGGAGCCAGACGTGTATCCGCCCTCGCAGCCGTCGATTATAAGCGTGCCGCAGCCCGCGCCGTCAGCCTTCGTCTCAAGGTAGATCGTTCCGCCGCCGCCTTCCGGCTTGCTGCTTGCCGAGCCTCTGCCGAGCTTCGCCTTGATGACGCCCGTAAAACTCTCGAAGTCCGCGCCGTCGCCGGTCAGCTTTATGCCTATGCGCCCGCCGCCGCCGCCGCGGTCATGAGAACCAGTTGTGGAAGACCCGTTGGCGTTCAAAGTGCCGGTGCCCGACAACGACGCGGCGTTTATGTAGATGCTTCCGCCAGCGCCGACGTGGTAAGTCGAGGCATCCTGCCCCGAAACGTTTATTGTACCATTGACCGTCACCGCTCCCGCCGAAAGTATGGTCACGGCTCCGCCGCCGGCCGCGTTGCTCGCGCCCGAGCCCAGCGTAATAGGAGCGGAGACTACGCCGTAGCAGTTCCTGCTCGACGAGCCAGAGTTCCAGCTGCCCATTCCGCCGTGCGTCGCGCTGTTTGTGTTGCCCGAACCGGCGCCAGGCCCCTGCGAAGCGCGGAAGCCAAGCCCCTTGGCATTTAGTGTCGCGTCCGCACCAATCGTGACGCTGCCGCCCGCATCGACGATTAGTCGGTATACGCCAAGGCCGGCAGTGTAAGACGCGGTTGCCTTAAGCGCCGTCGTATTGTAGTTGAGCTGCTGGGCGATCTGCCACTTGCCGGACTTGACTGCGACGTTGCCAGTCACCTTAAGGCTGCGCGTCTCGCCGTTGTCCTCCGTATAGCCGTAGAGCGTCGTTGACGTTCCGTTTTTCTTGCCGGTATAAAACGTGACTGTGCCGGTGTAGCCGTCCTGTTCCCACGAATTGACGTAGATGTTGAGGTTCCACGTCATCGCGGCAGTACCGCTCTTGAGGTGGATGTCGTCGCCGTCTTGAGGCGCGGCGGTCGAGACTACGGTCAGCTCCGCGTCGTCGCACCAGCTGCCTGCGAGAGATGCATTCGCGCCTGCCGCGCCCGTCCAGTACTTGTCGGCCGAAAACAGCGGCAATGCAAAAGCAATTGCAGTCAGAAATGCAAGATGTTTCGGGCGAATGTATCGATTCATGGCAAACCCTTTCCTATTGTTTGCTGATATTATACAATATCCAACTGGCTGTGTCAAATTATTAGTTATTAGTTTGGCGGGGCAGTAATGAGTAATGAGTGAGGAGTGAGGAGTGAGGAGTGAGGGGGGAGGAGTGTGGGGGAAGGCTGCGCCCTTGAACCGAGACAACAAGGTCAGGCCCGCCTGAACAATGAAAGCCTGTTTCATCTGCCGCATATTGTATCATAAAATCACTGGGGGTGTGCGATTTCATTCCTTGCAAGAACAAGGGCGATGTGCTATAATAGCGCCATTACAAGGAGAATATGCCATGGAAATGAACAGAAGAGGGTTTCTCGGTCTCGGCAAAGGCCTCGTCGCCGCCACTGCAACGGCTGGCGCGATGACCACAATCGCGGCGGAGCCGCAGCAGCCAAGGCGCAAGCGCACATTCGTCGGCGCATGCCCGCCAAGCTCGCGCGAATACGGCGGCCGCCGCCCCGGACCTACGCGAGTGATGGTGATAGGCGCCCACCCGGACGACGCCGACATCGTGTGCGGCTGCACGGCGGTGAAGCTCATCGAGCGCGGCTTCAGCGTGAGGTTCGTCTCGATCACCGACGGCCGCATGGGCCACCACAAGCTCACCCCGGACGAGACTGCGCGCACGCGCAGGGCCGAGACTCTCGAGGCGGCGCGGCGCTTCGGCCTAGACGGCTACGACATCTACGGCTATCCCGACTGCGGCCTCTACCCGACCGACGAGGCGCGGCGCCTCGTCGCGAGGAAGATACGCGAATACGAGCCCGACTTCGTCTTCACCCACCGCACATGCGACTACCACGCCGACCACCGCGCCACCGGCCAGCTCGTGATGGACGCCGGCTACCTTCTCGGCGTGCCGCACTGGTGCGACGAGGTGAAGGCGCAGCGCCTTCGGCCCGTCATCCTCTACATGTCAGACCGCTTTACCTATCCGCGCAGCCTGCGCCCCGACGTGATGATCGACGCCGAGCCGTACTTCGACAAGTGGTGCGAGGGGCTTGACGCGCAGGTTTCGCAGTTCTACGAATGGCTGCCGTGGGACAGGGGCAGGGAGGACGAGGTCGTGGCGCTCGGCGACAGGTCTGACATATCCAAGCGCAACGAATTCCTGCGCAAGTACACCGCAGGCCGCAAGCGCCGCGATGCCGAGCGCTTCGCCGACGCCTGGCGCGAGCAGTATCCTGGCCGCCCGGTGCCGAACTACATCGAGGCATACGAGGTGAGCGAATACGGCCGCGCGCCGACGGAAGCGGACTTCAAACTGCTGCTTGGGGAATAGCCCCAAGCAGCACCTGCGGGCGGGAGCAGAAGTCCGCTCGCCTAGAACACCACGCGGCAGAAGATTCCGCTTGGGCAGGGCGTTCCGCGCCCCTCGAGAAGCATCTCGCCCGATTCAAGCCGCGCGGCGGGGAAACGCTGCCTGAGGATGTTCTCCGCCACCTTGCACGTGAGCCCGGGCGTATGCGACGAGAAAAGGACGAAGACGGGCCTCTCAGAAAGGAGCGAGGAGGCAAGGTCAAGCGTCTCCTGAAGTGAGCGCTCTATCTTGTACATCTCTCCCGACGCTCCGCGCCCAAACGTCGGCGGGTCGAGCACAATCGCGTCATAGCGCCTTCCGCGTCGGATCTCGCGGCGCATGAACTTGTGCGCGTCGTCGACTATCCATCGTATCGAATCAAGGCCGTTGAGCGCGGCGTTCCTGCGAGCCCACTCCACCATTCCCTTCGAGGCGTCGAGATGGCAGACTTCCGCGCCGGCAAGCGCGGCGGCGAGCGTGCTGCCGCCCGAATACGCGAAGAGATTCAGGACCTTCGCCCCGGGAGAGGCGCGAAGCGCCTCCATTATCCACTTCCACTGCGCGCGCTGCTCCGGGAAAATGCCGAGATGGCCGAAGTCCGTTCCGCCGAGACTGAACTTTATCCCGGCGGTCTCCATCGTCCACTCCTTCGGGAGATTCCCCCTGCCGTGCCAGCGATTGCCGTCCTCGCGGTCGAACGAGGCGTCGGCGCGATTCCACTCGCTCTCGGGAAGCGACGGCTTCCACATCGCCTGCGAGCACGGGCGCGCAAGGACAAACCTGCCGAAGCGCTCAAGCTTGCGCCCGCCGCCGGAATCAAGAAGCTCGTAGCCGTCGTTCATTTCACCACCTCGAAATACGAAACGCATTCCCCTACCGAAGGGAGAAAGCCCCCCTTCGACTTCTGCCGCGAAAGCTCATCCTCGCGGTCAGGGTCGGCCCACCAGCACGAAAGCGCCCCTTCCTCGCGGCTGAAGCGCGGCAGCACCGTCGCCGGCATGCCGAACTTGTTCCAGTAGAGAAGCCTGCACGTCGTCGTGCCCCAGAGAAGGACATATGGCACGGAGGCCGTGATCTTCGCGTCCATCTTCCTGTACGCCTCGTTGCGCTCGGCCACGGTCTCCATCGAACGCTCCGCCTCGATGAGCGCGTCCACCTCCGGGTCGGCAAAGCCGGTCAGGTTGTTCGACCCCTTGCGCGCCGCCTCGGAAGACGACCACTGTATCGCCGGGTACTTCACGAGCCCCGCCCCCCACGCGGCAACCGTCATGTCGAAGTTGAAGTCGTCCATGTCGCGCATCCAACTCGCGAAGTCCTTGCGGTCGATCTTCATCGCAATGCCGACCTCCTTGAGCGCGGCGGAAAAGAGCGAGAGGAAGCGGTCTTCGTCCGGCGAGCGGGAGAGGTAGGTGAACTCGAGCGGCCGCCCGCCCTTCATGCGACGGCCGGTCTTTTCGTCGAGAACCCAGCCTGCCTCGTCGAGAAGCCGCGCCGCCTTCTCGGGGCTAAAGTCGAAGAACTCGTTTTCGCACGGGTGCTCCGCGTCGTAGAGATCGTGCCAGTAGGAGCGCAGGAGGAAGTACTCGCCGTGCATGAGGGTCCTGTTCATGCGCTCGCGGTCGACGAGATGCGCCATCGCCTTCCTCACCCTCACGTCGTCGAACGGCGGGCGGCGCATGTTCATCGCGTAGCCCTGAAAGCCGACGGGCGCGCCGTTCGTCACGCGGCGCTTCAGTATCCAGTTGCGGGTGAACTCGTCCGAAAGCGTCTGGAGGGCCATTATGCGCGCGGAATACACTGGGTAGAAGTCGAGCTTGCCGCGCCTGAAGGCGGTGAACCCGTTCTCGGCGTTTGCAAAGTACTTGAACCTTATCCTGTCGAAGTTGAACTTCTCGGCGACGTCCGGGTCCTTCGCCCGCCACCAGCCCTCGTCGCGCCTCATCACCGTCTCCGTCTCGTCGATCGCGCTTTCGAAGCGGTACGGCCCGCCCGAGACCTCGCCTATCATGTCGATGCCGTTGAAGTCCCTGCCCTCGAACCTGTGCGCGGGCAGCACCCAGAACGTCGCGCAGTTGATGAGGTCGCGCCAGTCCTTCGGCGAATCGCCCTTCTTTGCGAACCTGACACGCCCGCCGTCGAGAACCTCCGGGCTTTCAAAGCTGGCGAGCACGGCCTTCCACGGCCCCGTGTCGTTCTTCGGGTCCATTATCGCATCGAACGTCCACTTCACGTCGTGCGCGGTCACCTTCCTCCCGTCGCTCCACTTCGCCCTCGGGTCGAGCGCAAAAGTGAACTCGCGGCCGTCCTCCGACGCCTTCCACTCCCTTGCAAGCCCGGGCGCGAGCTCGCCGCTCTCGTCGTCGGTCTCGACAAGCGTCATGTACGCAAGCGAGAACGCGACCGACGTGTAGTGCGAATTGTCGATGTAGGCGTTGGCGCTCTTCGGGGCGGAAGCCCCGTACATCGTGATCGAGCCGCCCTTCACCGCCGCGGCCGCGAGAATGACCGCAAGAAGGCTCATAGCGCCTTCTTTATGCGCTCGACCGCCTCAAGGACGTTCTCGCGAGAGTTGAACGCGCTTATCCTCGCAAAGCCCTCGCCCGCCGCGCCAAAGCCCGCGCCGGGAGTGGTGACCACGCCCGCGCGAGAGAGGAGCAGGTCGAAGAAGTCCCATGACGGGCGCTTTACGTCAACCCACACGTACGGGGAGTCGACGCCGCCGAAGCACTCGTAGCCCATAGCCGCAAATGCCTCGCGCACAAGCCTCGCGTTCTCGAGATAGAAGTCGACCGTCGCCTTTGTCTGCTCCCGGCCCTCGGGGGAATACACCGCCTCGGCGCCGCGCTGCGCAATGTAGCTCGCGCCGTTGAACTTCGTCGTCTGGCGGCGCGCCCACATGGGCTTCAGGGGGACCTTCGCGCCAGACGAATCGCGGGCGAAGACTTCGTCCGGAACGACGGTGTAGCCGCACCTCGCGCCGGTAAAGCCGGCCGTCTTGGAGAAGCTGCGCAGCTCGACGGCGCACTTTCTCGCGCCTTCGCACTCGTAGATCGAATGCGGAATGCCGGGCGTGCGGATGAAGGCCTCGTAGGCCGCGTCGAAAACGACGAGCGCACCCGACTCGTTGGCCCAGTCCACCCATGCCTGCAGCTGCCCCTTCGTGGCGACGGCACCAGTCGGGTTGTTCGGGTAGCAGAGGTAGACGAGGTCCAGCCCCTGCGCGGCGAAATCGCCGGGCGAGGGGACGAAGCCGTTTTCCTTCGTGCATGGCATGAGCGCGATTCCGCCGCGCCCGGCCATGACGTTCGTGTCGACATAGACGGGATACACCGGGTCGCCCACTGCGACGCGGGCATCCTGCGAGAAAAGCTCCTGTATGTTGCCGGAATCGCACTTCGCGCCGTCGGAGACGAATATCTCGTCCGCCGAGACCGCGATGCCCCTTTCGGCGAAATCGGCCTCGGCAATGCGCTCGCGGAGAAACGCGTAGCCCTGCTCCGGCCCGTAGCCGCGGAACGTCTCTCGGCGCGACTCGTCGTCAACGGCGCGGTGCATCGCCTCTATGACGGCGGGGCAGAGGGGCTCCGTGACGTCGCCTATCCCGAGGCGTATCGTCCTCGTGCCGGGATTGGCGGCCTCGTGCGCCGCCACCCTGTGGGCGATCTCGGCGAAGAGGTAGGTCGGGCTGATCTTCGAGTAGTTTTCGTTTACGTGGAGCATTGGTCTATGAGTGCCTTGTGCTTGGCATGAAGCCGCGCATGGCGGCGAGAGAGACGAAAAACATGCTCAGTATCGCCGGCGACCTCATCGGGCAGTCTCCAAAGGCGTGTATGAGCGTGGCGACTGCCGCGAGCAGTATCGCAAAGACGGGAGCGGGCAGGACGAATATCTGGAGCGGCAGCGGCGGCCGCTGCTTCGGCTGCAGGAACCTCGCCGCCTTCAGGAGGTCGCCCCACTGCCTCGTGACGGGCAGGAGGATCATGACCAGGATCGCCGCCAGAAAGCCCATCCCCACGATGCCGTGCTCGACGAGGAACTGGAGATGGTCGTTGTGGACGTTTATCCCGCCGAACGTCTGCAGGCACTGCAGCTCCTTGTCGGTCATCTCCGGCATGCAGAAGTGGCGGTAGCCCCAGCCGCCTACGCCGAAGAGCGGGTGCTTGCGCCAGATGGAGGTCGCGACGCGCACATGGTACTGGCCCTTGCCTGTCATCCTGTTCAGCACTTCGCCGGTGTTGATGGTGTCAACCTCGCGCTGGACGTCCTCGGGCATGGCGCAGAGGCTGAGCGTCACTATGACGGCGAGGGCAAACGAGCCGACGACGCCGGCCTTGAAGCGCCGCGGCCGCGACATCTTCATGAGCATGCATGTCGCGGTATGCACGAACATGACGAGCCCAATCAGGGTGACGAGCATTATCGAGGCGCGGGAGAGCGTGTTGATCGCGGCAAAATACGCCACTGCCGTCGGGATGAGAAGGTAGTGCTTCTTCCAGAAGAACGTGTGGCTCTGCTTGAGCTTGTCGCGGCCCTCCTCCTTGAGCTGGCTCTCGATGTCTTCCAGCTGCCTCCGCCACAGGCCGAAGCCGAGCGCGAAGATCGTGGTGAAGAAGTCGCCAGCCATGTTCGGATAGCCGAACGTCGAGAAGAAATACGACGCGTCCGCCCCGAGATCCGTCCAGAGGGGCCCTTTCGCGCCCGTCGCGGACTGCACCGCGCCGATGATCGCGAGGAGGAAGCCGTTCCAGACGACGATGTGCAGGAGAAGCCTCTTGCCGCTCTTCAGAAGCGCGTGCTTCACGGTAAGGACGGCGACAAGCGTCGGCACGAACCAGAGCACTGTCCCGAGCTGGTCCATGCGGTTGACGCAGAACGGAAGGAACGGGATGGGAGGGCGGGGGTCGGCGCCGGCCGCGATGAGCGGATAGTCGCACACCTCGCAGAGCCCCTTGTTGAGAAACGGCAGCGCAAGGTACAGGAAGAAGGCGAGTATCGTCCACGTCAGCGGATCCTTCTTGAGGCGGGACCACACCCTAGTGCGCGCCTCGAACGTCGTCTCGGCGGAATGCTTCTGCGGAAAGCACAAAAGCGCCTCGAGCATGAGGAGCGCAAGCCACGGCATCACCGGCACGAGCATCGGGCCCATCGTCCCGCCGAATATCCACGAATATGCGCAAAGGGCGAGCGCAACCTCGAATACGGCTATGTTGTTGTAGAAGGCCATTATTCGGCGCCTTTCTCCGCCTGGACCGGCGGCTTGAAGGTGTGTATGCGGTAGCTGCGCATCGAATCGCGCAGCACCAGAAGGCCCATTAGGGCGAGAAGAAGCACCATGAACGCCTTCGTGACGGCATCAACGAACCGCTGCGGCAGGCGGCGGCGGAATACGAGGGCGAAGAGGGAGAAGAGTATGAGTCCTCCGTCCAGCACCGGTATCGGAAGGAGGTTCAGCACCGCAAGGTTGGAGTTGAGGAACCGCAGGAAGCCGATTCCGTCCCAGAAATCGCGCCTGACGCTGTTGTAGATGCCCTCTGCTATCATGACCGGCCCGCCGAGCGCCCTGCCCGTGGCGCACATCTCCTTCGGGGTCACAAGCCCCTTCAGCACCCTGAAGATGGCGGAGGCGTCGTTCGAAAGCTGGCGAAGGGGATCTCTCTCCTGCATCCACATGCAGGCGCTCGCGGCAGAATTCGTTACGCTTGCGACCTTTATGTAGTACGCCCCCGTCACCTCGCTGCGCTCCGGCGTCATGCGCAGCTCGAGCATCGAGCACGTCTCGCCGCTGCATCTTGCGACCTCGAAGACAGACTCCCTCTCGCCCCCGATCTGCACCTCGACGAGCATGTCGGACCACGTTTTCACCTCGTTGCCGTTCACGGAAAGGACCTTGTCGCCCGGCTTCATGCCGGCGCGGTCGGCGGGGCCGCCAGGGATGACCGAGCCTATCTCCGTGCCGAGGACGCCGAAATTCGCCGAGGGCACGGCTGCGAGGGCAAACGCGAGCACGACGGCCAGGACGATGTTCATCGCAGGCCCCGCGAAGGCGACGGCAATCTCCTTCCACGGCGGAATCTCGGCGCGCCGCCCGCCGCCCTCGCCCTGCACGGCCTTAGTGCCATCCGGGTCCACGTCGGGGATGGAGACGTACCCGCCGAGCGGTATCGCGGATATCCTGTATTCGACCCCTCGGAAGGTGCGCTTCCAGAGGGCGGGGCCGAAGCCGATCGAGAAGCGCTCGACCTTGAGCCCCAGCTTCAGGGCCACGATGAAATGGCCGAATTCGTGAATCGCTATCGCAAGCGAGAAGAGCACGAGGCATACCGCTATGTACCCGGCGGTTACAAGCCATTCGAGCATAGGGCCTCCTCGCAGATCTTCATTATGTCCGTATAGCCGATTTTCCCGGCGAGAAACTCCGCGACGGCACGCTCGTCCGCGGCGGCAAGGCGCCGAGGGGCGTCGCCGCCCATCTCAAGGGCCTTCCTCGCAAGCGCGATCGCCGGGAACCTGCGCTCGTCCGGCCGGCGGAACTCGAGCGAGCCGACGGCGGCGAGGTCAAGCCTCTCGCGCCGCGCAGGCAGGCGGCCCGGCCAGGAAAGCGCGTACTGTATCGCAACGCGCATGTCGGGCGGCGAAAGCTGCGCGAGCGTCGCGCCGTCCTCGAACTCGACGAGGGAATGGACGATCGCCTGCGGATGCACCACGACGTCGATGCGCTCTGGCGGTATGCCGAAGAGCCAGTGCGCCTCGATTATCTCGAAGCCCTTGTTCATCATCGTCGAGGAGTCCACCGTGACCTTCGGGCCCATCTTCCAGCGCGGGTGCGAAAGCGCGATCTCGGGCGTTATCGACGAAAGGTCCTCCGGGCCGTCGAGGAACGGGCCGCCCGACGCGGTGAGGACAAGGCGCGAGACCTTGCCGCCGCCGGCCTGTACGCACTGGAAGATGGCGCTGTGCTCGCTGTCCACGGGAAGGATCCTCACCCCGCGGCGCCGCGACGCCGCGACGACCTGCTCGCCGGCCATGACGAGAACCTCCTTCGTGGCGAGGGCTACGTCCATGCCCTTCTCTATCGCCGCGAGCGTCGGCTCTATGCCGCTCTCGCCCACGGTCGCCACAAGGCAGATTTCCGCGTCGCTCTCCTCTACCGCGCGCACCGCCGCGCCCTCGCCGACGTACGCCTTCGCGCCGAACTCCGCGGCAAGCGCCTCGCACCTCTCCTTCGACGAAAGCGCCGCGAAGGCCACAGGAGAGAAGCTCCCGGGGTGCTCCCTCATCACCTCCGCCGCGCTCGTGCCTATCGAGCCCGTGGCTCCAACGACCACTATCCTCTTCGCAGGCATCTCCCTTGGCGCCTCCCCCTAGAATATCCTCTTGCGGGAGAGAACGAAGAACACCGCCCCGATGCCCGCGGCGAGAAGCCCCGAAATGCCCATCACTATCGCAAACGCGTGCGCGTGCGACTGGAACGGGAGCCCGATGTTCATGCCGTAAAGAGAGGCGATGAGCGTAGGCGCCGCGAGCATGATGGTCGCCGCCGTGAGGTACTTCATGACGTTGTTCAGGTTGTTGTTGATGAGCGAGGCGAAGGTGTCAAGCGTGCCGTTCAGGATGTTCGCGTGTATCGTCGCCGTCTCGAGCGCCTGGCGGTACTCGACGACCGCGTCCTCAAGGAGGTCGCAGTCGTCCTCCGAAAGCGAGAGCTGCCGCGAGGTCGTGATGCGCGCGAAGGCGATAGTGTCGGCCTTGAGCGACGTCGTGAAGTATACGAACGACTTCTCTATCTGCAGGAGCTTAAGGAGCACCTCGTTCGAGATCGACCTGTGCAGCTCGTCCTCGAGCGCGATCGTGCGCTGGTGGATGTCGTTTATGTACCTCAGGAACAGGACCCCGCCGTGCCAGAGGAGGCGGAACGCGAAGCGGTACCTGTCGGAAGGCGGGCAGACGCGGCGTATCTGGTCGAGGAACGCGGAGGTGACGGGCGTCGAGGCGCTGCAGGCCGTTATCACCGAGTCGCCGAAGAGGACTATGCCGAGAGGCACCGTCCTGTAGGGCACCACCTCGTCGTCAGTCACGTTCGCGGGGACGTGCACGATGAGCAGCACCACTCCGTCCTCGTGGTCGAAGCGCGGCCTCTCGCCGGCGTCGAGCGGGTCGGTGAGGAAGTCGCGCGGAACGGAGCTGAAGGCGGCGACGCGCTCGAGTTCCGCGGTGGAGGGCTCGACGAGGTTGATCCAGCAGGAATCGGCGAAGTCGGCAGTCTCCCTGAGGCCGCCGTTCTCCCATTTGTAGATGGTCATCATCGCCAGGTCCCCCTATATGCGCACAGTTCGCCGTCAGCCAAGCTGGGCGAGAAACCTCGTGTCGTTCTCGTACAGCCACCGTATGTCGGGTATGCCGTACTTGATCATCGCGATGCGCTCGACGCCGAAGCCGAACGCATAGCCCGAAACCTTCTCGGGGTCGTAGCCGACGTGCCTGAACACCCTCGGGTCAACCATGCCGGCGCCGGCCACCTCGATCCAGCCAGACTGCTTGCACACGCGGCAGCCCTTGCCCTTGCATACGTGGCAGGAGAAGTCGACTTCGACCGAGGGCTCGGTGAACGGGAAGAAGTGCGGCCTGAACCTCACCTTCACGCCCTCGCCCATCATCTCGCGCGCGAAATACGCAAGTACGCTCTTCAGGTCGGCGAGCGAGACGCTCTTCTGCGGATATTCGTCGACGTAAAGCCCCTCGATCTGGTGGAAGTTCGCGGAGTGCGTCGCGTCCGTCGTGTCGCGCCTGTACGTGCGCCCCGGGCAGATTACGCGGATGGGCGGCTTCGACGAGAGCATCGTCCTTATCTGCACGGGCGACGTCTGCGTCCTAAGGAGGCAGTCGTCCGAGAACCAGAACGTGTCGCTCCTGTCCATCGAAGGATGGTGCGCGGGCGTGTTGAGGGCGGTAAAGTTATTGAACTTGGTCTCGAGCTCAGGGCCGTCGGCGACGGTGAAGCCGAGCTTCCCGAAGATCGCGGCGGTCTCCTCTATGACGCGGGTAAGCGGATGCTTGAGCCCTATCGAGCGCCACCGCCCGGGCTGGGTGAGGTCGAAGTCGGCCTTGCCCTCGACCGAGGAAACTGCGGCCGCCTTCGCCTGGAGCGCGGCCTCGAATTCGGCCTTCCACTCCTGTACGGCCTTGCCGAACGCAGGGCGCTCCTCCTTGGGAACGTCCTTCATCGCCTTGATCAGCGCGGGTATCGAGCCGTTCCTGCCGACGTAGCGCACGCGCAACGCCTCGACCGCCGCCGCGTCGACTGCAGCGGCGATTTCACCGAGCGAAACCTTCTTCGCATTCTGTAACTCGGACAAATCCATCTTCTGCTCCGTTTAGTTTTGGTAAGTATATCATAAAATCACACCCAATTTCCATCGCAGAAAATCCGGTGATGACCAGAGGCTTCAAGCCGCGCCGCCCCTTTTAGCTCTTAAGGCCCTCGCTGCGGGCGGTCTTGTCGACTTCCTCGTCGCGTTTCGCGCCGCTGAAGTCGCCAGGCAGCTTCCTGAGGTCAATCCCGTCGATTGTAAAGCCATTCGCGGTCTTCCACGCGCCGCGCGTGAAGTCGGGGCAGTCGACAGGCCGCGAGCGGTTCTCGACAGACGCCCTCGTAAGCTCCACCATCGAGCTCCACGCCGCAAGGTCGTAGACGTCGTTGTCCAGCGGAAGGCCGTTCTGCAGGCAATAGCTCCACCGGAGGTCCATGATGAAGTCCATTCCGCCGTGCCCGCCGACTTTCGCCGCGACGTCTCCGGCGACCTTCCATATCGGATGGCGGTACTTGCCCTTGAGCTCCTTCATCTCCGCCTCGTCGAGGAACTCGTGCGCCTTGCCGTCGCCCGTCTTCCTCTCTAGCGCCACCCTGAAGTCGGGGAAGCCCATCGCCGTGCCCTTCGTGCCCGAGACGAGGTTAAGCCGCGAATACGGGCGCGGCAGCGACGTCGCAAGCTCGAGAAGTATCGACCGCCCGAGCTTCGTCCTTATGAGGGAAAGGTTCATGTCGCCCTGCCTGACCTCGAGGTCCCTGCGGAAGTCGGTGAAGAGCTCGCGCGCGTAGTGGCGGTAGCCGGCCTGCTTCGACTCAAGCGAGACGAGGAAGTCGAAGTTGTCGCCCCTGTTTATGTCCATGTACTTCGCGACGGGCCCGAGGCCGTGGGTCGGGTACTGGTTGCCGGAATACTTCGAGTAGTATGCGAGCGTCCAGCCGACGCGCCCCGCGGCGAAGGCGTCCTTGTCGCCCTGGAGCGAATGGTAGCGGTCGCTCGAGTACTGGAGATTGCGCTGGTCGTGGATGTAGGCGGCCTCGCCGTGGACGATCTCGCCCAATATCCCCGACTTCACCATGTTGAGCATCATCATCTCCTCGTCGCCGTAGCAGCAGTTCTCGAGCATCATGCACGGGATCTGCGTGCGCTCGCTCGTCTCCACGAGCTGCCAGCATTCGTCGAGGGTAAGGCAGCCGGGGACGTCTGTAAGGGCCACCTTGCCGTGCTCCATCGCGTACTTGCACACGGGGGCGTGCATGTACCACGGAGTGACGTTGTAGACGACGTCCACTTCGTCCGATTCGCAAATCCTCTTGTAGCCCTCAGGATCGGCGAACGTGAGCGTCGGGACTTTCTTCCCGTGGTCCTTGAGCCACTTCCGCTCCCTGTCGACGCGGTCCTGGAAAAGGTCCGCAATCGCCACCACCTCCGTGCCGGGGACGAGCGAAATCCTGCGCAGGGCCGACATGCCGCGCTTGCCCACGCCGATGCAGGCGACGCGCACCTTCTTGATGGGCTTCATGGCAAAGCCCTGCATCGGGGCGCCCGAAAAGCCGAACGTCCGCTCGTGGGTGCAACCGGCCGCAACGGCCGCAAGCCCCATCCAAACGGTGCCCTTGAGGAACTCCCTGCGGTCGGTGCCGTTCATTGCTCAGTCCTCGAACTCGACGACGAACATGTCGTAGACCTTGAAGTCCCTCAATTGCGCCGTGCGGCCGTCGAGCTTCAAGGGCGACTTCTCGCCCGGGTAGTAGACCTTCTTTATCTTCCTCTCGCCGGGGATTGAAAGCTTGGCGCCAGCGACGCCCTCGGAGAAGACGTCGTAGTCGAGCATGTGGACTACGTACTTGCCGCCAAAGTCGGCGACGGAGACCTCGACCTCCTTCGAGACGCCTGAAACCTCGACGGGGAGAGTCGCGCCGACCGCCGCGTAGCCCGACTTCGCCATCGCGCCAATCGACTCGAGGACGTTGCCCCAGAAGTCGAACTTCCCGGGCAGCATCTCCCAGCGCGAGGCGAGGTGCGCATGCGCAAAGTAGTTCGCCGCGACGAAGTACGAGCGGCCCTTGCCGAAGTCGTTCGCGAGGATCGCGGGGTTGCCCTTCATCTCCGCAAGCACCTTCGCGGTCGTGGGCTTCACGATGTCGAAGCCGAGCGCGCCGTCGATCTCGATCTCCGCGCCCTTCTTCAGCCCGGGCAGGAGCTCGCCCGCGTCAGCCGCGACCTTGGCGACGACAATCGACTTCTCGGGCTTCGCCGCCCTGTGGATCGAGTCGTCGATGTGCACGGGGCTGTCGAGGCCGGGCACGACCTTGAAAGCGGACTGGCTGCCGTGGCGCGTCGCGAACGTGTCGCTGTCCTTGCCGGTGCGGAACACGGTGTCCTTCCAGTCGCAGCCGAAGACGTCGG
>JAEEHL010000041.1 GCA_016280825.1 Verrucomicrobiota bacterium | reverse complement strand
AGGACGCGCACATGAACGCGCTCGCGGGCGCAAAGGACGAGGGCATGGACCGCTGGGAGTGCCGCAAGGCGCCCGTCGCCGACCTCGAGGCCGAGGGCTACCTCGACCACATCGAGGACATCGACAACCAGGTCGGCCACTGCTACCGCTGCCACGAGACCGTGGAGTCGCGCCTCTCCAAGCAGTGGTTCGTGAAGATGAAGCCGCTTGCCGAGCCCGCGATTGCCGCGGTCAGGTCGGGCGAGGTGAAGTTCGTGCCCGAGCGCTGGTCGAAGATCTACTACAACTGGATGGAGAACATACAGGACTGGTGCATCTCGCGCCAGCTCTGGTGGGGGCACAGGATTCCAGCGTACACGCTGCGCGTGAACGCTGGAATCAGTGAAGAGTTAAAAGTTAAGAGTGAAGAGTTGGTTTTTGTCGCCGAGACGGCGGAGGCGGCGCTCGAGAAGGCGAAGAAGGCGACGGGCAATTCCGCGCTTGCGCTCGCCGACCTCGAGCAGGACCCTGACGTCCTCGACACGTGGTTCAGCTCGTGGCTCTGGCCGTTCTCGACGATGGGCTGGCCCGAGAAGACGAAGGACCTCGAATACTACTACCCGACTTCCGACCTCGTGACAGCGCAGGACATAATCTTCTTCTGGGTTGCGAGGATGATGATGGCGGGCATCCACTTCATGGGCAAGCCGCCCTTCAGGAACATCGTCATCCACGGCATCGTGCGCGACGCGCAGGGCAGGAAGATGTCGAAGTCGCTCGGCAACTCCCTCGACCCGCTTGAGCTCATCGACGCGTATTCCGCCGACGCGCTCAGGTTCTCGCTTGCGCTCATCACCTCGCTCGAATGCGATTCGCGCGTCAACAAGGAGAAGTTCGAGATCGGGCGCAACTTCTGCACGAAGATATGGAACGCGGCGAAGTTCCTCGAAATGCAGGAACAGGCGCTCGGCATTGACGGGCAAACCGCGTTCGGCCAGCCGCTCTCGTCCGACGACCGCCACATGCTCTGGGCCTGCGACGCCGCGTGCCGCAAGGTGAACGAGATCCTCGAGGCCTACCGCATACAGGACGGCGCCCTTGCCGCGTACGACTTCTTCTGGACGCAGATCTGCGACTGGTACGTCGAGTACGTGAAGGACTCTCCCAACAAGGCGGCGTCGCTCGCGATCCTGCGCGACGTCTTCTGGAAGGCGCTTCGCCTCCTCCACCCGTACATGCCGTTCGTCACGGAGGAAGTCGCCCACCAGCTCGGCTACCTGAAGGACGGGGAGACGATCATGCTGCAGAAGTTCCCGGAGGGCTATTCCGACGCCGAGAAGGCGGAGTGGGGCGTCACGGCGGAGAACTTCGAGTTCGTCAACGCCAAGCGCGAGGCGATCACCGCCCTGAGGGCGCTCAGGGCAGAGTACAAGGTGCCGCCCGCGACGTTCGTCAAGGTGACGCTCGCGACGGACGACGCGCGCGCGGCGGGCGAGGCGGATTCGCTCAGGAAGGCGATGAGGGCCGAGAGCGTCGATTTCGTCGCCGCCGGCTCCGACCTGCCGATGCCGTCAAAGATAACCGCGTTCGGCACGGTCTACCTCTCGCTCGAGGGGCTTGTAGACAAGGCGGCGGAATCGAAGCGCATCGCGGCGGAGCTTGCGAAGGTGGCGGGCTTCATCAAGTCGGCCGAGGCGAAGCTCGCAAACGAGAACTTCGTCGCGCACGCGCCCGAGGCGGTCGTCGCGGAGGCGAGGCGCAAGCTCGCCGAGAACAAGGAGAAGGTGGCGCAGCTCGAGAAGCTCGCCCGTCTCTTCAAGTAGGGGCAGGGGACATGATAGCGTACGTGAGGGGCGTATTGGCGCACAAGGAGCCGACGCGGGCCATAGTCGAGGCATGCGGCGTCGGCTACGAGCTTTTCATCCCGCTTTCCACGTACGACAGCCTGCCTCCCGTCGGGAGGGAGACGAAGCTCTTTACCTCGCACGTCGTCCGCGAGGACGGCCAGTGGCTCTACGCCTTCGCCGCCGAGGAGGAGCGGGAGATGTTCGAGAAGCTGACCTGCGTCTCCGGCGTCGGGCCTAAGCTCGCGATAGCCGTCCTTTCCGGGATGACGCCGCCTGAGCTTGCCGCGGCAATCGCCTCGTGCGACTCAAAGCGCATCGCCGCAGTCAAGGGCGTCGGCAAGAAGACCGCCGAGAAGATATGCATCGAGCTCAAGGACAAGGTGAGCGCGCTTGCCGCGTTCGCGTCGCGGCTTGGGCGCCCCGGCGCGCGGCAGTTCGTGAAGGAGGCGGCGCTCGCGCTTTCCGCGCTTGGCTTTTCCGACGAGGCGGTGGAGAAGATGGTATCTGCCGCGCTCGAGGCGGACCCGAAGATCTCAGACACTGAAACGCTTGTGAGAAAATCACTCTCAGGAGGTAAAAAATGAAAAGAACCATGCTGGCCGCCCTTGCACTGGCGGCATTCGCCGCGTTTGCGGATTCGTCCATACCGCCATGCCCGATAGTCGAGCGCGAGGACATCTGGCCGTCGAAGGAGGCGATGCCCGACTTCCAGCCCCAGCAGATCGCCCTGCGCACCGAGGAGAAGGCAGCTCCCGCGGGCTTCGACAAGGCGATGCCGCACCTCGAATGGTATCAGGCCCCGAAGGCCGAGGGCAAGACCGACGCCTGCATGATCATCATCTCAGGCGGCGCGTACCAGAACTGCTGCGACGGCTACTGGGTGGACTGGCTCGCGCGGCGCCTCGTGAAGCGCGGCGTCACCTGCGTCTCGCTCGTGTACCGCACCCCGCGCCCGAAGGACCTGCCTATCTACCAGAGCGGCTGGGAGGACGGCCAGCGCGCCGTGCGCCTCGTGCGTTCGCAGGCGTCGAAGAGGGGCTACGACCCCGAGAAGATCGGCGCGATGGGCTTTTCGGCGGGCTCTCACCTCACCGTCATGCTCGCGACGAGCGCCCTCACGCCCGCGTATGCGAAGGTTGACGCCGTCGACGACATCCCGTGCCACGTCAACTGGGCCGTGCCGATCTACACCGCCTACGGGCTTACCGACGGGCTCACGGGCCCCAATTCCCGCGACGGCGACTCGCCCGACGTGAAGCTCAACCCTTCGTTCAAGTTCGACGAGAAGACCTGCCCCATGTGCATGTTCCACGGCGGCATAGACATCTATTCGCCCAACGCCTCGACGCAGATATACCGCCAGCTCAGGCGCATGAAGATACCTGCCGAGCTGCACCTCTTCGGCGAGCGCAACCACGGGTTCTTCTCCGGCGCCAAGGCGGGGAGCGGCGCGGCGAACTGGTATGGGCGCATCGAGGAGTTCATGACGCAGATGGGCTATCTCGGGCCTCTCGCGCCCGAGGAGAAGCTGATGGACCGCTTCCCCTCCGACGCCGACAGGGCGATCTACGCGAAGGAAGACGTCTGGCCGGACCGCCGCATCCCTGACTTCCAGAAGTCGCAGTGCAAGCCATACATCGAGTGGCACATCCCCTCCAACTTGACCACGAAGGCAATACAGATAATCTACTCGGGCGGTTCGTACATGGGCAACTCCCCCGACGGCTTCGAGGTCGCGCCTGCGCGGCGCTACCTGAACTCGAAGGGCATGGCGGTCGTGACGCTTAAGTATCGCACGCCGCGCCCGGCCGCGCCGCTCAAGAAGCACGTCACGGCCTGGCAGGACCTCCAGAGGGCCATACGCCTCGTCCGCTCCAAGGCGGCTTCATACGGCCTCGACCCGAACCGCATCGGCATTATGGGCTCGTCCGCCGGCGGCCACCTCACGATACTTGGCGCGACGAGCTCGCGCCACCGCGCCTACTTCCCGGTGAACGGCGACAAGGTCGACGCGCTTCCCTGCAAGGTGCAGTGGGCGGTTGCGATATATCCCGCCTACGCCCTCACCGACGGGCTCGAGAAGGGCAACACAGGCGGCGGCAACGAGGATGACGCGCGCCTCGCGCCCGAGTTCTCCTTCGACGTTGACACGTGCCCCATGCTCTTCGTCCACGGCGATGCCGACGGCTGGGCCGCGATGAACTCCGTGAAGTGCTGGGAGCAGCTGAGGCGCATGGGCATCCAGGGCGACCTCCACACGCTCGCCCTGAGGCCGCACTGCTTCCAGAACAAGGCCGTGCCCGGCACGGGCAGCTACACGTGGCTCGACAGGATCTGGGAGTTCATGGTCCTGAAGGGCATCGACCGCTGACTTCCGCCTCTGCATTAATGGGCAGTTTGTCCGTCGGCGGGCGCGCGTTGTGCGCACTGGCTTTCTTCGCCGTGTGCATCTGCGCCGCGCGCGGAAGCGCGGAATTCGACGTGCGCGCGTTTGGCGCGAAGGGCGACGGCGCAACGAAAGACACCGCCGCCGTGCAGCGCGCGCTTGACGCCTGTGCGCAGGCAGGCGGCGGGCGAGTGACAGTGCCGCCCGGCACGTATCTCGTAGGCTCCGTATATCTGGGCGACCGCACCGAGCTCCACCTCAAGGAAGGCGCAACGCTTCTAGGGAGCCCCGACCTTGCTGACTACAACGCCCCCGACGCATATCCGCAGAACTGGTGCAGCGCCAAGGAGGGCTGGAGCGCCAAGCACCTTGTGCTGGCGCTGGAGAAGCATGGCGTCTCGATCACGGGGCGCGGCGTCATCGACGGCAACGCGCGTGCGTTTTTCGACGACAAGCCGCAGCTCGTGGGCAAGGTCTGCTGGCGCGACGGCGGCGCGAACGCGCGGGTTGCCGGCGGGCGCCCGGGGCAGGAGATAGTCTTCATCGAGTGCCGCGACGTAGCAGTGCGCGACGTGACGCTTCGCGACATGTCGTGCTGGAGCTGCTTCTTCCACGGCTGCGAGAACGTCACCGTGGGCGGAGTCACCGTGCGCAACGACATCACCTACCTCAATACGGACGGCATCGACGTCGATTCCTGCCGCAACGTCGAGATAGGAGACTGCGACATCGTCACTGGCGACGACGCGATTACGGTGCGCGGGGCGTCGGCGCGGCTTAAGAACCCCGCCATGGCCTGCGAGAACGTGCGCGTCTCGAACATCGTCTGCCGCGTCTCGGCCGACGGAATGCGCGTGGGCGTCGGCAGCGGGACGATCCGCAACGTACGCGTGTCAGACATGAAGGTAGAGCGCGGCGGGCGCGGCATTCACGTGCAGTGCTTTTTCGGCAATTCCCACCCGAAGGGCGTAGACATCTCTGACGTCTCGTTCGAGCGCATCTCCATCCGCGACGTCGTCGAGGCGGTAAACGTGGGCGTGGGCGCCCCGGGAGCCGCCAGGCTCGAGAACATACGGTTTCGCGAGGTCGCCGCGGAAGGGGGCTCGCCGTCGCTCGTATGCGGCACCCGCGCCGTTCGCGTGAAGGGCGTCACGTTCACCGACTGCTCGTTCAACGTTGCGGGGCCGGCGGCGGCGAAGGGCGAAGTCTTCCGCATAGAGAGAGCGGACGCCGTTTCGTTCCACAACTGCAAGTTCAACGGCGTCCAGGGAGCAGACGCCCGACGCCTCTTTTCCGTTCGCGACGCCGCCACGATTAATTTTTGATAAACCTAAAAATCGCAGTTGGAAGCCCATTGCATTCTGCCTGCGCCCCGCTCGGTTTTATCTCACGCAGAAATGCAGAGAGCTACAATTAATTAAGAGGTTTAGCCGCAAAGAACGCAGAGAATGCAAAGCGAGAATATTGACGTTCTACATGGTTATAAACACGCCGTGTTTATAACCTGTGTACATAAGAAGATATCTTCTTCTGTTTTGTACTTTGATTTTTTGGTATTATACACAGCAATTGTTGATGGGATAGAAGGTTAAAACTTGGAGAGAAAATGGAAGAAGAAAAACAGTGGGAAGAGTTGTGGAAGAGGGCGACTGAAATTTATTTTGCGACCGTGCAGGATCAGGATGCAAAGAACCAGGCGGCGCGATATCTTTCAATGGTGACGAACGTCTCGGGGACTAACAACGAGCTTGTAGTTTATACGTCGGTGGAACTGGCGGCGGAAAAACTTGCAACCGACTACGGCGACAAGTTGCGAAGCTGCCTCAACCTCGCGGACGCGGGGGAAATAACAAGCCTCTCCTTCAAGTACGATCCGCAAAACAAGGTTGAAATAGTAGTGCCAAAGGAAGCCGAGGAAACAAAGGCTCCTGGACCGGCTGGAACGCAGCAGCCCGAATATTCGACTTTCGTCTCGACAATGCCTCTCATCGAGAATTTCACGTTCGAGGAATTCGTGAGGGGCCCGTCGAACTCTTTTGCGCTCGCAGCTGCCCAGGGCGTCGTCAACAACCCGGGCAAGGCGGCGTACAATCCACTTTTCATCTATGGCGGCACGGGGCTTGGGAAAACCCACTTGATGCACGCTATCGGAAACGAACTCAAAAAGCGCCACCCCCAGATGGCGATATGCTATCTGACGGCAGAGACTTTCCTCAACGAGTACATCGACAGCGTCAAGAACAGCGAGATAAAAAGCAACACCCTCAGGGACTTCAGGAACAAGTACAGGTCAGTCGATGTCATCCTGATAGACGACGTGCAGTTTCTGCAGCGCGGCAAGCAGGTGCAGGAGGAGTTCTTCAACACCTTCCAGGCCCTCCAGCAGGCAGGCCGCCAGATTGTCATGACAAGCGACGTTGCCCCAAAAAACCTTCCTTCCCTTGAAGACAGGCTTATATCGCGCTTCGAAGGCGGGATGGTGCAGGAAATCGAGTCTCCCAAGTACGAAACCCGGCTTGCCATCCTCAAGAAGAAGGCGGAGGGCTACGACATCAAGGTTCCGCCTCACGTACTTGAGTTCATTGCGGAAAACATAAAAAGCCATGTAAGGGCCATGGAAGGCGCGCTTGGAAAGGTGAGCGTCTTTCTGATGAATAACCCGGAGGAAAAACTCGACGAGGAAAAACTCTTTGACCTGCTGAAAGACCTCATAAAGAAGGAGCAGTCGATAAGAATGCTTTCAGTGGAGGAAATACAGACGACGGTAGCCAAGAAATTCGGCGTTACGATAAGCCAGATCCTCTCCCCTGACAGGCCGCAGTCTCTTATAACGCCACGACAGCTTTCGATGTACATAGCAAGAAAGCTCACGACAAAGAGCCTGCAGGAAATCGCGAAGGCCTTCGGAAAGACCCATGCAACGATCATCCACGGGGTGAAGACCATCGAGGCGAGGCTGCAGAACGAAATAGAGCTGAAGAGAAACCTCGAGGAAATAGTAACTCTCTTCGGCTACAAGATGTCCGACATAAGCGATTGACACGATATGGACATTTGTCTTAAAATTGCGAACAACCATCAACAAAAAAGGGGCTGAAACCGAACTTGCAAACATCGGTGAAAAAAATATGAAAGCGATGTCAACAGCGGAAGAGGGCGGAAAGCGCAGCTCTGCATTGGAAAAAGCGGAATGTCAACACTGTGAACATTCCTAATAATAATAGTAAGATTTTACTTTATAATATCAGTCATATTTGATAGAATAAACGGAAGTCGAAAGGAAAGGCGCGTAAGCAAATGAAATTCAAGATAGCAAAGAACAGGTTCATCGATGGCCTCAAGGCAGTGCAGAACATAGTGGCAGGCAAGGGATCGCTGCCTATCATGCAGAACGTCATGCTTGCGGCGCAGGGGAGGGAGCTATGCCTTACGACCACCGACCTCGACATTTCCATAAGCAGCAAGGTTGAGTGCGAAACCGCCGAAAGCGGAGCGAGCACCCTTCCCGTGAAGCTCCTTTTCAACATGATAGCGAAGGTTCCGGAGGGAGACGTCGTCGTCGAGATAGACGCCAAGGAGAAGGCTACCATACGCGCAGGAAGCGTCAGCTACAAGATACCCGGCCTTCCCGAAAGCGGCTTCCCGAAGTTTGCGAAGGCAGACGACAACGCGCAGTTCACGATTTCCGCCGCGGTTCTCAAGGAAATGTTCAGGAAGACCGCGTACGCAGCCTCCCAGGACGACACCCGCCGCACTCTGAAAGGCGTGTTCATAAGCTTCAAGGACGGCAGGATAACGATGGTGGCAACCGACGGGCGCCGCCTTGCGACCGTTGAAAGCGAACTTGAGTTCCCCAAGGAAAGCGAAATGGACGTAGTGGTTCCATCCAAGGCCGTTCAGGAGCTTATTCGCTCGCTTCCGGCAGAGGGGGAGGTAAAGGTCAAGGCAGACAATTCGAAGATGTGCTTCTCCTTCGAGCACACGAACATCTACACGAAGCTCATTGATGACAAGTACCCCGACTACAAGCAGGTAATCCCCGCCGACATGAAGGAGAAGATAGCGATCGACAGGCAGGGCCTTCTGGACGCCCTCGACCGCGCAAGCATCATGACCCTTGACGAGGCGCATTCGACAAAGCTGATTTTCTCCAACGGCAAGCTCACCGTCTGCAGCGCGGCAACGGACAAGGGAGAGGCAAAGGACGAGGTAGTGATCAAATACGCCGGCGAGAAGATAGAGATCCTCTTCAACCCGACCTACATAATGGACTGCCTCAAGGCCATTGACGACAACGAAGTCACGATGGAGATAAAGGACAGCCAGAAGCCGGCGATCATCCGCTGCTCGATACCTTTTCTCTACGTTCTCATGCCCTTGAGGACGAACTGAGGAAAAAAAAAACGACAGAGCTGCCGCGAAATGAAGATCTGGACCGACCAGAACTATCCCATTATCATCTCCTGCGCGAAGGAGCTTTCGCACTGGACGGGCGTAGAGGTGAAGAGAATGGGCTATCAGCCGATCGAGATCACCGAAAACACCGTTGTGGTGCGCGGGGCGATGAGAGACGTCATGAAGCTGAACCTCATGCTTCGCACCGCTCATCGAGTGCTTGTACCCCTTCTCCGCACCTGCTGCCGCAACATACGCGACCTCTACAACGCAGTCCTTTCGATAGACTGGGAGAACCTTCTCGAGGCCGACGGCTACTTTTCCGTATCGTCCATAGTCCACAACTACACGATTCGCGACACGAGGCTGCCGTCGCTCTACACCAAGGACGCGATAGCCGACAGGATGAGGGAGAAATGCCAGCGCCGGCCGGATTCCGGCGGCGAGAACATAGGAGCCTCCGTCTTTGTCTACTGGGAGCGCGACGAGGTCACGATCTATCTCGACACTTCGGGCGAGCCGCTTTCGAAAAGGGGTTACCGTAAGATACCGGGTTCCGCTCCGATGCAGGAGACGCTTGCCGCCGCGTGCATAATGGCGATGGGATGGAAGGGCGACAAGCCGTTTCTCTCGCCCATGTGCGGCAGCGGGACTCCGGCGATCGAGGCGGCGATGATGGCGATCAACAAGGCCCCGGGAAGTCTCAAGGGCCATTTCGCCTTCCAGTCCATAAAAGGGTACAGGTCCATAATCCCCGGGGAGAAGGCGCCCCGCGTAGCGCCTCGCCAGATAACGGGGGCGAGCCCCGAGCAGATATGGAAGGAGATCGTGCTCGAAGCGGCGGCGCAGGAAAAACCAGACGCCGCGCCGCGCATCATCGCGACCGACATATCGCCCGAGGCGATTGAAAACGCCTACACGAACGCGCTTGCTGCCGGAGTTTCCCAGTACATCGAGTTCAAGGCGTGCGATTTCGCCGAAACGCCGGTGCCGGACGTGCCGGAAGCGGAACCTGGCGAATACAGAGGCTGCGTCTTCTTCAATCCCGAATACGGGATACGCCTCGGGACGATCGAGGAGCTTACGCCCGTGTACAGGAGGATAGGAGAGTTCCTGAACGCCAAGTGCGCCGGCTGGATGGGGGCCTTGATTACGGGCAGCCCCGAACTTTCGCGCGAGGTGAACCTGTACTACCAGGAAAAGATACCGTTCTTCAACGGTCCAATAGATTGCCGGCTTTTTCTTTTCGGTGGATGTGAAATAAAGGGGCAGCATTTGAAATGAACAGCGAATCGTTCAGCATAGACGAATTCATTTCCGGCGGCGAGGAAAAGGCGCCGGAGGAAGTCGACGTCCAGAAGGCAGTCGTGGAGGAACTTGCCGCAGAGAAGGTCGAACTCGAGTCCAAGGCAAGCGCCCTTGCGGCCGAACTTGCCGCGGTACGCGACGCGCTCAGCAGGGCAGAGGCCGAAAAGGAGGCGCTTAGAGAAGGCGAGGCGCGGGCCAGGGGAGAGGCCGAAAGCCTGAAGGCCGCCCTGAGCGCAAGCGCCGCGGAGGCGGAAAGGCTCAAACAGGAAATTCATCTCAAGGAAGAAGCGCTCCTTGAATGCGACACGCAGGCGAGGAACCCGAATGCGCTTGCGCTGCTCGACAGGGACGTTGACCTTCCCGACAGGTTCCCTGGCGAGACGCGCGACCATGTCCTCGAAGTGGTCAAGGAAGCGCGCGACAAGGCGGAGGAAGACGGGAGAATCCGCCGCGCCCAGGTTCTGGAAGGCGTACTTGTCGCCAACGAGCCGAACGGGTCGCTTGCAGAGGCAAGGAATTCCCTCAAGAGACTTTTTGCCGAAAACATGAATGTTGTCAACGGCGTCATGATGGAAAAGCTGAAAGACCTCAACATTTCCTATAAAGACGCCGACGAATTCCTTTCGGCGGAAGAGATTCTGAAAAGGAACTACTGATAAACATTTTCACGGGGCAGAACTAGGGAGAGGAGAAAGTATCAACAAAAATATAAACAAAGTAGATAGATTTGTTTATAAAATTGTTTATAAAGTTGATATGAGGCGGTTATGAAAGGAATAAATAGCGAATTTTGCGCCCGAGTGCGTCAGTTGCGCCGCGACAACGGCATATCTCAAAGTGAACTTGCATCGGCAATCGGATGCAAGCAATCGGCGATTTCAATGTTCGAGAAGGGCGACCCTACAAAGCTTAGCGACGATGCGGTTGAGAGACTTGCTGAAAGGTTTTCCCTGAAAATCGAAAACTACAGGAGCGAAAAGCCCGCCCTGCCGGCGCGGCAGGCGCCAATGCCGTCGCGGGGATTCTGCCCGAACAGCGCCTGCCCTACGAACAAGGCGTATGAAGTCGAGGGGCACGTCCTTTACCTTCCCGACAGGTTGCGGGCAGATCCAGCAGGCGGAAAGTTCTGCGCCTTCTGCGGCGAGGTCCTTGAAAGGCGCTGCACGAACTGCGGCGCCCCGGTCCATGACGGCGCGATATGCTCATTTTGCGCCTCGCCATACATAGTTGCCGATTGCTAGAGTTCGCAAGGCGGATGATTTTTTGATATAATACCCGCCATTGCGATTCGCGGGAGGGGGAGGCGGTTCGCAGGCGTTTCAGGTGTTTCGTTGAATGGAATTGAAGAGGTGTTGAAACAGGTGAGAAAGGCGATTCTGAAGATAGACGACGACGATCCGTCGAGTGAAGAGCTGAGAGGGTATTTTTGGCAGGTGTTCAAGTCGGTTGACGCGCATCCGAGGCCGATGAGACTGAAGGCCGTGACGCGCAACTCGCGCACCAGGGACGTGGAGGTCGACTTCGACGCCGAAGGGCGGCCCGTGTTCCGCGTTGGCGACCGCACTCCCGCCGTAGGCGAGAAGTTCGGCGGCAGGTGGCTGCCGGAGCACCCCGTGCCGCTTAGGTTCAACAGATGCGGCGTCACGTGGCTTCGCCTCGAGCCGACTTCAGGGCATCGCGTGAAGGTGAGGCGCGTAAACGCGCTTGCGGCGTTTTTTCTTAGGTGGTTTTCGTAAATATGGATAGGAGGTACGCATGAAGATACTTGTCACCGGCGGCGCCGGCTACATCGGCAGCCATACGGTCGTGGAGCTCCTGAACGCGGGCCACGACGTCGTTGTCGTCGACAACCTGTGCAACAGCTCGAAGAAGTCGCTTTCGCGCGTGCGCAGGATAACTGGCCGCGCGCCCGTGTTCCGCAAGCTCGACATAAGGGACGTGAAGAAGCTCGACGCGGCGCTCGACGCGGACGGCCCCTTCGACGCGGCGATACACTTTGCCGCGCTGAAGGCAGTGGGCGAGTCGGTGAAGCTGCCGCTCAAGTACTACGGCAACAACCTCGGCGGCACTTTCACGCTCCTCGACTCGCTCGCGCGCCACGGATGCAAGAACATCGTCTTCTCGTCGTCCGCGACGGTGTACGGCCAGCCGCGCTCGGTGCCGATCCGCGAGGACTTCCCGACGCCCGGCTGCACAAACCCATACGGCTGGACGAAGCTCATGATGGAGCAGGTCTTCAAGGACGTCCAGAAGTCCGATCCCGAGTGGAACGTCGTGCTCCTGAGGTACTTTAACCCAATCGGCGCGCACAAGTCCGGCCTCATCGGCGAGGATCCGGCGGGCATACCCAACAACCTCCTGCCGTACGTCGCGCAGGTCGCGGTCGGCCGGCTCCCGCACCTCAACGTCTTCGGGAACGACTACCCGACGCCCGACGGAACCGGCGTCAGGGACTACATCCACGTCGTAGACCTCGCGAAGGGCCACCTGAAGGCCATCGAGAAGCTGCGCGACAATCCGCACCTCGGCCTCAAGACCTACAACCTCGGCACGGGCCACGGGTATTCCGTGCTCCAGATAGTGAAGGCGTTCGAGAAGGCGTCGAAGCGCAAGGTCCCCTACGAGATACGCCCGCGCCGCGAAGGCGACATCGCCGAGTGCTGGGCCGACCCCTCGCTCGCCCTGGCGGAGCTTGGCTGGAAGGCCGAGATGGGCATCGAGGAAATGTGCGCTGACGCATGGCGCTGGCAGAGGAAGAACCCGTACGGATATTCCAAGGCGCCCGACAAGAAGTAGCGGTGGACAGGGACGGGATCATAGACGCGATTGTCGAAAACCTCGAGCTCGAGCGCGAGCTTGGCGTCTTCGAGCTTGAAGTCGACAGGTCCCTTCTTGCTGCCCCCGCACCTGCCCCCGCTCCCGCGCCCAGGCCCGAGCCGCCGCCAGTCGTCGCGCCCGAAAGGCCGAGAAAGGCGGGCGAGCCTGCGCCGCGCAAGGCGAGCATCGTCTTCGTGCACGAGAAGCCGCTTTCCGCCGCCGCACAGGAATTCATGGCGAAGGCGCGCGGGGGGCTTGGCGTATCGGAGGGCCTCACCCCGCTTGTCTGCGCGCCGCCGCTCCCGCCTGCCAGGGTCTACGTGTTTCTCGGCTCGTCGGCGCTCAGGGCGTTCGCCCCCGGGCTAAAGGCCGGCATGGGGGAGCTCGTTACGTCGCCCGGCGGAAGGCGCGCCATCGTCACGTATTCGCCGGAGCAGATGGTGCGGTTCGCGGCGTCTCCCGCAGTGCAGAAGATGAAGGCGCTTACATGGAAGAGTTTCAAGGCCGCCGCGGCGGAAGCGTCGAAGGCGGAAAGTTCCAAGGAGGAAGGCAAATGAAGAACACAATCGCGTTTCTCGGCGCCGGCAAGATGGCCGAGGGCATACTTGGCGCAGTCAGGGAGAGGTCGTCCGTCGTGATGGCGGAGAAGTCGGAGGAGCGCGCCGCCTACATGCGCGGCAAATACGGCGTGAAGGTAGTCCCTTGCGCGGCGTCTGCGGCGAAGGGCGCGAAGTACGTCTTTCTCGCCGTCCGCCCGCAGGACGTGGACGAAGTCGCGAAAGCCGTCCGCCCCGTCCTTGCAAAGGGCCAGACGCTCGTCTCCATCGTCGCAGGCAAGACGCTCGCGAGCCTCAAGTCGGCGTTCGGCGCGAAGGCGCGCATAATCCGCGTCATGCCGAATCTCGCCCTCAGGGTGAACGCGGGGATGTGCGTCCTCACCGCGCACGACAAGACGGTCGAGGGCATACTCGGCGGGGCTGGCGAGACGTGCGTTCTCGCGGAGAAGTACTTTGACGCGGTGACGGCGCTCTCCGGCTCGGGGCCCGCGTATTTCGCGTACATGCTGCGCGCGATGTCGGCCGCGGGCGCGAAGGCGGGGCTCCCCGCGAAGACGGCGGGCGCGCTCGCGCTCCAGACGATGTTCGGCACGGCCAAGTTCCTCAGGGAGAGCGGCATGGACCTCGGCGAGTTCATCGCCGGCGTCTGCACAAAGGGCGGCACAACCGCAGCCGGCATGAAGAAGCTCGACGTCGCCTCGTTCGGCAGGACGGTGGACGCCACGATAGCGGCCGCGGCTGACCGCTCGCGCGAACTGAGGCAGGCATAGGGAGCTTGACATGGGCAGGTCGGAGGAGAAGTGCGTCGTACTCGAGCACAGGGAGCTCGGGGCGGGATACAGGTTTCTTTCCATGCGCGCGCCGGCGATCGCCGCGGCGGCTGTGCCCGGGCAGTTCGTGCACGTTCGCGTGCCGGCGCTCGAGGAGAGCGCCTTGAGGCGGCCGTTCTCGATCTTCAACGCCGAAGGCGACGTGCTCGAGCTTCTCTACAAGACCGTCGGGCGCGGCACTCTCGCGATGAACTCTCTTGCGGCCGGCGACGAAGTGAGCGTCATCGGCCCGCTCGGCCACGGCTTCCCGCTTGAATGCAAGGTGGCGGCGCTTCTCGTAGGCGGCGGCTTCGGCGTCGCCCCGCTCTACTTCCTCGCGCGCCGCCTCAAGGCGCCGTCCATCGAGCTTTTCGTGGGCGGGCGCACTTCGGCGGACCTCCTCGCGCTCGACAGGTTCGCCGCGCTCGGCGTCCCGGTGCACGCGGCGACGAACGACGGCTCGGCCGGAGTTAAGGGGCTCGTCACCGACCCCTTGGACGACGCGATGATCTCCATAAAGGAGAAGGGCGGCTCGTTCGAGCTTTTCGCCTGCGGGCCCGACCCGATGCTCAAGGCGGTCGCACTCAGGGCGACGGGGTCGAAGTCGAACGGCTGGATCTCGATGGACCGCCACATGGTATGCGGAGTGGGCGCGTGCTACGCCTGCATACAGAAGACTGTCCGCGGCAATTCGCGCTGCTGCATCGAAGGGCCGGTGTTCGCGGCGAGCGACCTTGTATGGTGAAGGAGGTGCTAAGATGAATATTGACGAACTTAACAGGAAGTACGGCGCTCCCGGGCGCATCGTCTTCAAGACCGGCCACTGCGGGCGGCCCGAGGCGGCGCTTGCGAACAAGTACGGCAGCGCGGAGGTCGCGCTCGCGGGGGGCGTAGTGCTTTCGTACAGGCCCACGGGCAGCCACCCCGTGATATTCCGCCCGGAGAGGCGCGACTACGCGCTCGGGGACAAGATCCACGGCGGCATACCGATCTGCTGGCCGCAGTTCTCCAAGGGCGCGATCGAGGGCATGTGCCCGCACGGCTTTGCGCAGTTCATGACCTTCGAGGTGCGCGGCAGCAGGTACGGCGAGGAGAGCACCGAGCTTACGCTCGGGCTTTCGAGCAGCGACGATACGCGCTCGGCGTGGCCGCACGAATTCGACCTCGAGCTTAAGGTCGTGCTCTCGATGAAGCTCAACCTGTTCCTCAAGACGACGAACACGGGCGACGCGCCGTTCGGCTTTACCGCCGCGTTCCACCCGTACTTCCTCGTGCGCGACGTCGAGAAGGTCGCGGTGAAGGGGCTTGACGGCTGCGAGTACACCGACGGCAGGGCAATGTTTCGCGCGCGCCAGTCGGGCGACTTTTCCGCCGCGGGCGGCTGCGACCACATCTTCGAGCTTGCGCCCGCGCCCAAGCACGAGGCGGCGATCATCGATTCCGGCCTCAAGCGGGCGATTGCCGTCGCGAGCAGCGGGAACGGCGTCTTCACGGTCTGGAACCCGAACAAGGCGAGCGTGATGAGCGACCACACCGCGTCAGACTGGAAGTCGTTCCTCTGCGTCGAGCCATGCACCGCGTGGAGGCGGCCGCTCACCGAGCTGAAGCCGGGCGAGTCGGCCGAGCTCGCCATGGCCGTCCAGTCGGTGATGGAAAGCTGACGCCCCGCCACACGCGGACTAACCAAGGCCTTCGCCTCGCGGATGAAGTTCCATATACACACTTACGGCTGCCAGATGAACGTGCGCGACTCCGAGGCAGTCGAGGCGTTGCTTGTCGCAGCCGGTCACGAGAAGGCGGCGCACGAGGGCGAAGCGGAGCTTGTGATAGTCAATAGCTGCACCGTCCGCCAGAAGGCCGAGGAGAAGGCGATAGGCAAGGCGGGCAACCTCATTGCCGCGAAGAAGCTCACCGGGCTAATGGGCTGTGCGGTGAAGCGCATGGGGGCAGACGTCTTCAAGCGTCTCCCGAAGCTCGACTTCGCCGTGGGCCCGCGCGCGTTCGGCCTCATCCCGCGCATTGTCGAGGAGGGGCGCTTCCCGAGGCTCGAGCTTGGCGATGACCTTGTGCCCGACTGCCTTGCCGCGCATGTCGAGGGCGGCTGGCAGGCGTTCGTCACCGTGCTTCTCGGCTGCGACAGCCGCTGCAGCTACTGCATCGTCCCCGATGTCCGTGGCCATGAATATTCGCGCCCTGCCCGGGAGGTCGTAGCCGAGGTCGCCGCGCTCGCGAGGCGCGGCGTCAGGGAAGTCTGCCTTCTAGGGCAGAGCGTCCTTCGCTACGGCGTTCGCAACACGGCATGGGACGAGCGGGACGCCCCAAGCCCCGGCGGCTACACCGAGGCGTTCCCACGTCTCCTTGAGGCGATCGCGTCGATTCCCGGCATCGAGCGCATCCGCTTCACGAGCGCACATCCGAAGGGCTGCACCGACGAGCTTGTCCGCGCATATCGCGAATTTCCGCAGATCTGCCGCCATTTGCATCTTCCGGTCCAGTCCGGCTCCGACCGCATCCTCGCCGAGATGGGGCGCCGCTACACGCGGGAGGAGTATCTTGCCGCCGTGGGGAAGCTTCGCGACTTTGACCCGGAGTTTGCCGTGACGACTGACGTTATCGTAGGCTATCCGGGCGAGACGGAGGCCGACTTCGAGGCGACGCGCTCGCTTATGGACGAGGCCGGCTTCGACAATGCGTTCGTCTTCAAGTATTCGCCGCGCCCGGGGACGCGTGCGGCGGCGCTCGCGGACGACGTGCCGGTGGAGGAGAAGGAGAGGCGCGACCAGGTGCTTCTTGAAGACCAGGAGAGGCGCGGGCAGGAGCGCAACGACAGGCTCGTGGGGACGAAGCGCGAGGTGATGGTGGAGGGGCCGTCCAAGCGCAACAAGGCGCGGCTCTCCGGGCGCGACGGCGGCAACCGCATCGTCGTCTGGGACGAGGGGGCCGCCGACGTGCGTCCCGGCAGTCTCGTAAACGTCGTGATTGCCGAAGCCCATCCCCAGATCCTTGTGGGCGAAAGACTGCCGCACTGCCCAACTACCTGATTAAACCTAGAACCGCAGCTGCCAACTGCGATTTTCAGGCTAAAAAAGTGGTGGACCCGGCGGGACTTGAACCCACGACCCGGAGATTATGAGTCACCTGCTCTGACCGACTGAGCTACGGGTCCTTGAAACAGACGTGAAGTTTATCAAAAATTCCGCTTGCGCGCAAGGGGGATTTTTTGATATAATACGCGGACTTCTTTCATGGGAGGCATGGGGCGCACCGTTAACAAAGTGGTCGCTTACCACACTTCAGGCGCCCCTAAAACCGCCTCGCATGAGAGAAAACGGACGCATTTGAAAGAAAAACAACAAGGTAAGCCTACAACAATGAGCGCAGAACGCAAGGTCTTCGGACGCCTCCGCGGCATGGCCTCACCCATGCCAGACCTCATAGACATACAGACAAAGTCGTATCAGGACTTCCTGCAGCCCGACGTCGAGCCGCAGAAGCGCAAGAACAAGGGCCTCCAGGCCATCTTCCACGAGATCTTCCCCGTGAAGACCCCTGACGGCAGGTATTCCCTCGACTTCGTCGGCTATACGCTTGGGCCCGCCGAGAAGACCCACCTTCAGGCGCTTATGGCAGGGGAGTCGTACGTTCGCCCGCTTCACGCGACGTTCCGCCTCACCGAGGGCGGGGTCGTGCGCGAGGAGGACGTCTTCCTCGGCAACATGCCCGTTATGACCGGCGACGGCGCCTTCGTCATCAACGGCGCCGAGCGCGTCATCGTCTCGCAGCTCCACCGCAGCCCCGGCATCTCGACCGAGCGCCAGGTCCACGCGAACGGCCAGCCGCTTCTTTCCGTGCGCATCATCCCCGACCGCGGCAACTGGATCGAGGTGATGTTCGACACGAACGACGTCATGTGGTGCTTCATGGACCAGCGCAAGCGCCGCCGCAAGTTCTACGCGACGACTCTCCTGAGGGCGTTCGGCCACGGTTCCGACGAGGCGATCATGGGGCTTTTCTACGAGTTCAAGAAGCTTCCCTCGGCGAAGAAGTACGACGAGAAGGACCTTCGGCTCCTCGTTATGAAGAACGACCTCGTCGACGCGGCCTCGCAGGTCGTCGTCGCCCGCAGGTTCGACCCGGTGACGCCCGCCATGATGGAGCAGGTCGCCGCGGCCGGCATCCCCGAAGTGGAGGTTGTCGACGTCTCCGTGGACAACGGCACGCTCATCAAGACCCTCCGCGAGGACGCCAAGAGCGGCATCCGCAACGAGGACGAGGCCTTGAAGGAGATCTACCGCCGCATGCGCCCGGGCGACCCGCCCAGCGTCGCCAACGCCAAAACGATGATCCACCGCATGTTCTTCGAGCAGGCCCACTACGACCTCGGCTACGTCGGCCGCCACAAGATCAACAAGAAGCTCGGCCTTGTCGGCACCGTCGACGAGGGCCTGCGCACGCTTCTCGAGGGCGGCATCGACGTCATCGAGGCGATCCGCCTCCTCCTCAAGATCCACAGCGGCAAGGAGACTGTGGACGACATAGACCACCTCGGCAACCGCCGCATCCGCACGGCGGGCGAGCTTCTCGAGAACCAGTGCCGTATCGGCCTTGCGCGCACCGAGAGGCTTGTCCGCGAGCGCATGACCACGCATGACCAGAACCAGGGCGCGCTCACGCCGCAGAAGCTCGTCAATTCAAAGACGTTCAGCTCCGTGATAAACGAGTTCTTCGCCCGCAGCCAGCTCTCGCAGTTCATGGACCAGACGAACCCGCTCTCGGCCCTCGGTCCAGGCGGCCTCAGCCGCGAGCGCGCGGGCTTCGAGGTGCGCGACGTGCATCCCTCCCACTACGGGCGCATCTGCCCGATCGAGACTCCAGAAGGCCCGAACATCGGCCTTATCTCCAGCCTTGGCATCTACGCGAAGATCAACAAGTTCGGCTTCATCGAGACGCCGTACCGCAAGGTCGTGAAGGGCAAGGTCACCGACGAGATCGAGTACCTGCCCGCCGACGAGGAGGAAGGGTACGTGATCGCCCAGGCCAACGCGCCGCTTACGGCCTCCAAGGCCTTTGCGGAGCCGACCGTGACCTGCCGCTACATGACGGAGTTCTGCGACAGGCCGGCGAAGGAAGTGCAGTACATGGACGTCGCGCCGATGCAGGTCATCTCCATCGCCGCCGGCCTCATCCCGTTCCTCGAGCACGACGACGCGAACCGCGCCCTCATGGGCGCGAACATGATGCGCCAGGGCGTGCCGCTCATGACGACGGAGCGCCCGTACGTGGGCACCGGCCTTGAGGAGGTGAGCGCGAAGGACAGCCGCGTCATCGTCTGCGCCGAGACGTCGGGCACGGTGGCCTACGTCTCCGCCGACACGATAATCGTGACCGCCGACGGCAGGCTCCCCTCGTGGGTAGAGCCCACGCCCGAGGATCCGTCTTCCTACGACTACGCGAAGGAGGCCGCGAAGGGCGTGAAGCGCTACCGCCTCCAGAAGTTCCGCCGCTGCAACGCGGGGACATGCTTCAACCAGAAGCCCATCGTGAAGAAGGGCCAGAAGGTCAAGGCGGGCGAGTGCCTTGCCGACGGCCCCGCCACGGACCAGGGCGAGCTCGCGCTCGGCAAGAACCTCCTCGTGGCGTTCATGAGCTGGCGCGGCTACAACTTCGAGGACGCGATCCTCGTCAACGAAAGGCTCGTGAGGGAGGACGCGCTCACGTCGCTCCACATCGTCAAGTTCGAGTGCACGGCACGCGACACCAAGCTCGGGCCCGAGGAGATAACCCGCGACATCCCGAACGTGAGCGAGGACGCGCTCAAGAACCTCGACGCCTCCGGCATCATCCGCGTCGGCGCGGAGGTGAAGCCCGGCGACATACTCGTGGGCAAGGTGACGCCTAAGGGCGAGACCGAGCTTTCGCCCGAGGAGCGCCTCCTCAGGGCGATCTTCGGCGAAAAGGCCGCAGACGTGCGCGACACGTCGCTAATCGTCCCGCCCGGGACCACTGGCGTCGTCATGGACGTGCAGGTCGTCACCAACAAGCAGATGCCCGGTTACGCCGCCAAGAACCGCAAGTCGTCGCAGAGGAAGCGCAAGGTGCAGCTCCAGAAGCTCGAGAAGGAGCTCCTGAAGAAGCTCGCCGAGGACCTCATGGGCGAGAAGCTCTCTTCCGACGTCACCGACAGCGAGACGGGCGATATCATCATCCCCGCCGGCAAGACGGTGCGCAAGGCGCAGCTCTCAACGCTCGTCAAGGCGCGCACGCACTGGTCGATGGACGAGGGCCCCGACTGCGAGAAGATCAAGGCCGCGATGGACCTCTTCCTCGAGGAGTTCGCGTCGTTTGACGACGCGGCGGGCGGTGCCGAGGGAGACCTCTTCGGCGACATGACCGGCGAGGGCGAGGTCGACCGCCAGGTCACGGTGTACCTCGTCGACAAGAAGAACCTCTCGGTCGGCGACAAGATGGCCGGCCGCCACGGAAACAAGGGCGTCGTCTCGCGCATCCTGCCGAGCTGCGACATGCCGTTCCTGCCGGACGGCCGCCCGGTCGACATAGTCCTCAACCCGCTCGGCGTGCCTTCGCGCATGAACCTCGGGCAGCTCTTCGAGACGTACCTCGGGCTTGCCTGCCGCTATCTCGGCTTCCACGCGGCGACGCCTGTCTTTGACGGCGTGCAGGAAAGCGAGATCGACGAGATGCTCCGCGAGGCCCGCAAGGTCCAGGAGCGCTCGGAGGGCAAGCAGAGCTGGATATGCCCCGAGGGCAAGACCGTCCTCTACGACGGGCTCACGGGCGAGCCGTTCCAGCAGAAGGTCGTGGTGGGCGTCATCTACATGCTCAAGCTCCACCACCTCGTCACCGACAAGATCCACGCCCGCGCGGTAGGCCCCTATTCGCTCGTCACGCAGCAGCCCCTGGGCGGCAAGGCGCAGCTCGGCGGCCAGCGCATGGGCGAAATGGAGGTGTGGGCGCTCGAGGCATACGGCGTCGCGTACGCGCTGCAGGAGCTCCTGACGGTGAAGTCCGACGACGTGCAGGGCAGGACGCGCATCTACGAGTCGATCGTGAAGGGCAACAACATGCTCGACTCCGGCATGCCGGAGTCGTTCTCGGTGCTCATCCACGAGCTCCACGGCCTCTGCCTCGACACGCAGCTTCTCGGCGGCGACCAGGACGCGCGGCGCAAGGCCGCCGCGAAATCCGGGCCGCAGCCGGTTGACGACGGCGGCGACGACCTCCTTTCCGGCACGATGAAGCTCGGGTGAGGCCAAGGGCGACGAAACGAAAAATCTTCTGGAGTACAGGACATGAATTCCTACAATGCATCTGACATCTTCGGCGGCTCCTACAACGCGTCCATGCACTACGACGCGGTGAAGGTGCAGCTCGCCTCGCCCGACACGATCCGCAGCTGGTCGCACGGCGAGGTCAAGAACCCCGAGACCATCAACTACCGCACGTACAGGCCCGAGAAGGACGGCCTCTTCTGCGAGAAGATCTTCGGGCCGACGAAGGACTGGGAGTGCGCCTGCGGCAAGTACAAGCGCATCAAGAACAAGGGCATGGTCTGCGACCGCTGCGGCGT
>JAEEHL010000040.1 GCA_016280825.1 Verrucomicrobiota bacterium | reverse complement strand
GGCCGTCGGCGGCATCATCGACACGGCCAGGAGCACGGGCGCGCAGATCGTGGGGCCGATTCCGCTCCCGACGAGAATCGAGCGGTTCACCGTGAACCGCTCGCCGAACGTCGACAAGAAGTCGATGGACCAGTTCGAGATGCGCACGCACAAGCGCCTTCTCGACCTCGTCAACCCGACCGCGCAGCCGATCGACGAGCTCAAGAAGCTCAATCTCCCCGCCGGCGTGGACATCACCATCAAGGTCTGAGGAGGGCGAGATGGAAGGTTTGATAGGCAAGAAAGTCGGCATGACCCAGGTGTTCGACGCCGAAGGCAGGCGAACCGCGGTCACCGTGATAGAGGCAGGTCCCTGCCCCGTCGTGCAGCTCAAGACACCCGAGAACGACGGCTACAGCGCCGCGCAGCTCGGTTTCGGAGACCAGAAGCCGAAGCGCCTCGCGAAGGCGCAGCAGAAGCACTTCGAGAAGGCGGGCGTGTCCGCGAAGAAGGTGCTGAAGGAGTTCGCGCTTGACGAGGCAGACGCCTCTCTCAAGGTCGGCGACGTCGTCACCGTGGCGAACTTCGAGGGCGTCAAGTACGTCGACGTCACGGGCGTCACCAAGGGCAAGGGCTTTGCGGGCGTCATCAAGCGCTACGGCTTTGCTGGCGGCAATATGACGCACGGCGGCCACTCCAAGCGCCGCACGGGCGGCCTTGCCGCGCGCGACCTCCCCGGCTGGATCGAGAAGGGCAAGAAGATGCCCGGCCACATGGGCGCGGTGAACCGCAAGGCGGTCAACCTCGAAGTCGTCGCCGTCAGGCCCGAAGACAACGCTATCCTCGTCAAGGGTTCGATTCCCGGCGCGAGAAACGGCATCGTCTTCGTCAGGAAGTCCCTCAAGAACAACGTGCTCGCGTTCAAGGCGAAGAAGGGGGCGAAGTAAGCCATGAGAAGGATCGAAGCATCATTCGACGAGTCTAAGCTCGTGCTCGACAGAGGGGCGCAGGCCGTCAAGGACGCGGTCACCGCGATTCGCAACGCCATGCGCGCCGGCTCGGCCAGCACGAAGGGCAAGGGCGAGGTCGCCGGTTCCAACAAGAAGCCCTGGAAGCAGAAGGGTACGGGCAATGCCCGCGCCGGCTTCAGGCAGTCGCCCGTATGGCGCGGCGGCGGCGTGGCCCACGGCCCGAAGCCCCGCTCCTTCGAGACGAAGCTCAACAAGAAGGTCTGGAAGCTCGCCTTCGCGCGCGCGTTCAGCGACAAGCTCAAGGCCGGCGACGTAATCGTCGTCGACGAGTTCAAGTTCGAGGCCCCCAAGACGAAGCTCATGGCGGCGTTCCTCAAGGAGCTTGGCATCGACCGCACCGCCTGCATCGTGCAGAAGGACGTCGACGACACCGTGGTGCTCGTCACCTCAAACCTGCCTCGCATCGACTACTCCACCGCGCAGGCTCTCGATGTCTACACCGTTATGGTCAACAGGAAGCTCGTCTGCGACGCGGCCGGCTTCGAGGCGCTTATGGCCCGTCTGGCCGTGTAAGGAGGCATTCATGACGAAGAAGGAACTGAAGGAAAAGACTGAAGGGACGATTCTCGACGTGCTCATCACGGAGAAGGGCGCGAGGCTCTCCGCCGAGAACCGCTATCTCCTCGAGGTCGCCCCCGACGCGCGCAAGCCGCAGATCGCGGCCGCCGCCGAGAAGGCGTTCGGAGTGCACGTGCTCGCCGTGAGGACGATCAACATCAAGGGCGGCGAGCGCTACATCCGCGGCACCCGCAGGACGAGGACCGTGCAGACCTGGAAAAAGGCGATCGTGACCGTGAAGGCCGGCGAGCGCATAGAACTGGCCTAAGGAGCAACTTAATATGGCACTCAAGAAATACAAACCACGTTCGTGCGGAATGCGCTTCCGCGAGTCCGCCACGTTCGAGGAGATTACGGAGAAGCGCCCGGTCAAGAGCCTCACGAAGGCCCTTAGGAAGAAGGCCGGCCGCAACAACCAGGGGCGCATCACGGTGCGCCATCGCGGCGGCGGCGCCAAGCAGCGCCTCCGCATCGTCGACTTCAGGCGCAACAAGTTCGACGTCGAGGCGACTGTGAAGGAGATCGCCTACGACCCGACCCGCAGCGCGTACCTCGCGCTCCTCGAGTACGCAGACGGCGTGAAGACGTACATCCTCGCGCCCGACGGCCTCAAGGTCGGCATGAAGGTGCTGAACGGCCCCAAGGCGGACGCATCGCTCGGCAACTGCCTGCCGCTCGGGCAGATACCGCTCGGGCTAATGGTGCACGCCGTCGAGCTCGTCCCCGGAGAGGGCGCCAAGGTCGCCCGCAGCGCCGGCAACGCCTGCCAGGTGATGGCGCGCGACGGCCAGAAGGTGACGCTCAAGATGCCTTCCGGCGAAGTGCGCATCTTCAACGCCCGCTGCCTTGCCTGCATCGGCTCCGTCGGCAACAAGGACTGGGGCTCAATCAAGCTCGGCAAGGCCGGTCGCAAGCGCTATCTCGGCATCCGCCCGACGGTGCGCGGCGTCGCAATGAACCCTGTCGACCACCCGATGGGCGGCGGCGAGGGCCGCACTTCCGGCGGCAGCCACCCGCGTTCCCCGTGGGGCAAGCTCGCAAAGGGAGGCAAGACCCGCGCCAAGAGGAAGGCGTCTGACAAGATCATCGTCAAGAGGAGGAAATAACACATGGCACGTTCTCTCAAGAAAGGACCCTATGTGGAGGAGAGCCTCCTCCGCAAGGTCGAGAAGATGCAGGCTAGCGGCAAGAAGCAGCCCATCAAGACGTGGAGCCGCCGCTCTATGGTGCTTCCCGACTTCGTGGGGCTTACGTTCGCCATCCACAACGGCCGCCAGCACATGCCGGTCTTCATCACGGAAAACATGGTCGGGCACCGGCTCGGCGAGTTCGCCCCCACGCGCACGTTCAAGTCGCACGGCAACTCGGCGGCCAAGGCCGAAAAGTAAGGGAAGTGAGCTATGACGTTCCTTTATAGAATAAGCAAGAACGGTGCCGCGGCCGAGGGGTGCATCTCGGCCGGCTCCGAGCAGGAGGCGGGCGCGAAGCTCGAGGCGAAGTTCCCGCAGGGGTCGAAGGTCAAGGTCCTCGGCCTCGAGCAGGCGTACGTGGCCACCACCCGCAACTCGCGGATGTCGGCGTTCAAGGGTCGCCCGCTGGCGGCGGCGTGCCAAGGGCTGAAGGCCTCGGAGGCGCTGAAGATAGTGGAGTTCTCGCCCAAGAAGGCGGCGCAGATCATCAAGAAGACCATCCTGAGCGCGATGGCGAACGCGTCGAACAACGACGGCGTGGCCGACGCGGGTGCGCTGAAGGTGCGCCTCTGCGTGCTCGAGGAGTCGGTGAGGATGCGCCGCTACTGGCCCACGGCCCGCGGCTCGGCCCATCCGATCGCGCGGCGCCTGTGCCACTGCCGGGTGGTTCTCGTGGACGCGAAGAAGGGGAAGGAGTCTAAGTAATGGGACAGAAAGTCAATCCGGTCGGGTTCCGCGTCGGCGTCAACCACGCCTGGGGCAGCCGCTGGTTCGCGCCCAAGAAGACGTTCGGGGCGCTGCTGGTCGAGGACCAGAAGATCCGCGAGGTCTGCAAGAAGAGGCTTGCCGAGGCCGGGGTCTCCAAGATCCTCATCGAGCGCTACGCCAACCGCGTGCGCGTGTCGCTGTTCTCCGCCCGCCCCGGCACGATCATCGGCCGCAAGGGCGAAGACGCCGACAAGGTGCGCGCGATGCTCGCCAAGCTCACCGGCAAG
>JAEEHL010000004.1 GCA_016280825.1 Verrucomicrobiota bacterium | reverse complement strand
TTCCATCGAAGATCTCGCCGAGTCGATGCGCAATATGATCATGGGCGGATCGGACGCGCTGATGCAGCGCGGGCAGCTTCCGCTGAGCGCCCGCACGAAGAAGGTGCTCGACATCGCGTGCGTCGAGGCTGGCGGACCCGGCAAGCCGATCAACACCGTCAACCTCGTCACCGCCATGATGCGCGAGGGCGAGAACGCCGCCGCGCAGCTCCTGTTCAACGCAGGCGTGACGGTAGACAAGTTCCTCGCCGCCGGAACTCAGGGCGGCGGAAGCGCCGAGGAGAAGGCCGAAGGCCAGTCCGACGAAGGTGAGCCAGAGTCCGCTCCGACCGACAAGCCCGGCGCAAACGGCAAGCAGCAGAAGACGCCGACGATCAACACGTTCGGACGCGACCTCACCGACCTCGCGCGCCAGGGGAAGCTCGATCCCGTCATCGGACGCGACAAGGAGCTTAAGCGCATTGTCCAGATTCTCTCACGCCGCACGAAGAACAACGCCGTCCTCATTGGTGAGGCGGGCGTCGGCAAGACCGCTGTCGTCGAGGGGCTCGCGCAGGCGATCCACCGCGGGGAGGTTCCGGAGAAGATGCAGTTGAAGCGTGTCGTCGCGATTGACATGGCGCGAATGGTCGCCGGAACGCAGTACCGCGGACAGTTCGAGGAGCGCCTCAAGAAGCTCATCGACGAGACGAAGCGCGCCGGGAACGTCATTCTCTTCCTCGACGAGATCCACACGATGGTCGGCGCGGGCGGGGCGGAAGGCGCGATGGACGCGGCCAACATCCTCAAGCCCGCGCTCGCGCGCGGAGAGCTCCAGTGCGTCGGCGCGACGACTCTCAAGGAATACCACAAGTCGATCGAGAAGGACGCCGCGCTCGAGAGGCGCTTCCAGAGTGTGCAGATCGACGAGCCGTCGGTAGCAGACACGGTGGAGATACTCCGCGGCATCGCCCCGAAGTACGAGGAGTACCATTCCGTTTCGTTCCCGGATTCAGTTCTGCGCGCCGCCGTCGAGCTGACGGCCCGCTACCTCCCCTCGCGGCAGCTCCCGGACAAGGCCATCGACGCGATGGACGAGACTGGCGCGAGGCTAAGGGCGGCGGAAAGCGCCCGTCCGAAGTCGATAACGAGGCTCCAGGAGAAGATGGACGACCTTCGCGCCAAGAAGGACGCAGCCATAGAGAAGGGCGACTTCGACACGGCGAGCGAGTACCGGCAGGCGATCGGCGAGACCGCCGAGGCGTTCTCCAAGGCGCTCGACGCGTGGAAGGCGACGCACGCGGAGGAGATGATCACCGCGACCGACGAGGACGTGGCGGAGACCGTAAGCTCGATGAGCGGCGTTCCCGTGGAGAAGATGAACACCTCTACGGCGGAGAAGCTTCTCGGCCTCGAGAAGTCGCTTGCCTCGTGCATCGTCGGTCAGGACGAGGCGATTGGTGCCATATCGCGCGCGCTGCGCAGGAGCCGCGCAATGCTTGGCGACCCAAGGCGGCCGATTGGCGGTTTCCTCTTTCTCGGGCCTACGGGCGTCGGCAAGACGCATCTTGCAAAGATGCTCGCCGACAAGGTCTATGGCGACGAAAAGGCGCTCATCACGATCGACATGAGCGAGTTCCAGGAGAAATTCTCGTCGTCGCGCCTTACTGGCGCGCCGCCTGGATACGTCGGGTACGACGAGGGCGGGCAGCTCACCGAGAAGGTGAGGCGGCGCCCGTATTCGGTCGTTCTCTTCGACGAATTCGAGAAGGCTGATTCGCAGGTGCACAACATGCTCCTCCAGATTCTAGACGACGGCCGCCTCACCGACGGTCAGGGGCGCGTCGTAGACTTCCGCAACACGATAATAATCTGCACGGCGAACCTCGGCTTCGATTTTGACCGCGGCGGCCGTAGCCTCGGCTTTGCGCCGTCCGCGCAGGACGACTATGGCGCGCTTAGGGAGAAGCTGCTCTCGGAGGCGAAGCGCTCGTTCCGCCCGGAGCTCCTGAACCGCTTCGACGAGACGGTCGTCTTTAGGAGGCTTGAGCTTGCCGACATGGCTAAGGTCCTCGACATCGAGCTTGCGGCGCTTGCCGAGCGCTTGAAGGCGATGCACGTCTCGCTTTCCTTCGACAGGCGCGCGAGGGAGTTCCTCGCGAAGGAGGGCTATTCGGACGGCGCGCTCGGGGCGCGGCCCCTGAAGCGCGTCATCCAGCGCCATGTTGAGGATCCGCTTTCCGAGGCGCTCCTCTCGGGCAGGCTCGGCAGGCGGCTTAGGGCTCATCTTTCAAAGGACGGAAAAAACCTCAAGTTCAAGGCGGCAGCCGGAAAGGGAACGAAGGAATGAAAGACGACTTTCTCGTTTTTGACCATGTGACGAAGCGCTTTGGCGCGCTCACGGCCGTGAACGACGTTTCGCTCTCCGTCGGGAAGGGCGAGTTCTTCTCGCTGCTCGGGCCGTCGGGCTGCGGCAAGACGACGCTTTTGAGGATGCTCGGCGGCTTCGAGCGCCCCGATTCCGGGCGAATCTACCTTGAAGGCAAGGACATAACCGACCTCCCGCCGAACCGCAGGCGAGTCCATACCGTATTCCAGAACTACGCGCTCTTCCCGACGATGACCATCTGGGACAACATCGCCTTTTCCCTCAAGCTCGCCCATCTCAGCAAGAGGGAGATAGAGGAGAAGGTCGAGGACATACTCGACATGATCCAGATGTCCGACCACGCCTGGAAGTACCCGAGCCAGCTTTCTGGCGGCCAGAAGCAGCGCGTCGCCATTGCGCGCGCCCTTGTCGACCGTCCGCAGGTGCTGCTCCTCGACGAGCCGCTTGCCGCGCTCGACCTGAAGCTCCGCCAGCACATGCTTCTCGAGCTTGACACGATACACGACCAGGTTGGCATTACCTTCCTCTACGTCACGCACGACCAGGGCGAGGCGATGAGCCTTTCCGACAGGATAGCCGTTCTGAACAAGGGCAAGGTGGAGCAGCTTGACGGGCCTGCGAAGATCTACGAGGCCCCGGCCTCGCGCTTCGTCGCCTCGTTCATCGGCGACACGAACTTCCTTTCAGGCGAAGTCGTCTCCGTAGAGGGCGACTACTGCTTCATACAGCCAGAGGGGTTTGCGCAGATCAAGGCGTTCAACGACAAGAACATGCAACCTGGGCAGAAGGTCTCGCTTTCCGTGCGCCCGGAGAAGATCAGGGTCACGCTTTCGCCTCCGCCGCCGGAGAAGGGGGCCTCGATCAACGTCTTCCAGTCCATCGTAAAGGACATTGTCTACCAGGGTGTCTACACGAAGTACTGGCTTGACTCGCAGGGCCAGCGGATTTCGGCCCTTAAGCCGCATTCGCGCTTCCTCCTGGACCAGGAGCCGGTCACGTGGAACGACAAGGTGTTCGTCTGGTGGCACCCGGACGACGGCTACATGGTCGAGGCCTGAGCGCGCTAGGTTATCCTGCCGGGGTGATCGACACCGTTCCCTTGCCGCCGCCCCCGTTTTCGCGCAGGTGGAGAGGGGTCATGTCGAGCTCGAGGGAGCTTTTCGCCCCGGCGCCGACGCGGTCTCCCGGCTCAAGCCGCTCGCCGGTTACGTACTCGCGGCCGAGGATGGAGTTCTTCGGGAGCCCTACGTCCTTCGGCAGTTCCCCGGGGTTTGCTATGCCGACTGTGACGAAGACGATTATCTCGTTCTGTTCCTTCACGCGTACCTTGTTGCCGAAGAGCCTCGGGCCGATCCACGGTATCTTGCGAAGGTAGGGAATGCCGGTGTCGCGGTCCGACTCCGTGGTGAGCGTAAGCCCGCCGATGACGGCCGTCGCGCCGTCCTTCATCGTGAAGTTCGTCGTAAGGCGCTTTACCTCTATGATCGGGTACTTGGTGTAGACGGACTGGTCAGAGGCTCCCTGCACGACCTTGTAGCCGTTGTCGCCCTTTGTGGTGTCGAGCTGGCTTATCGTAGGGACGATCTCGACGTTTATGAGCCCGTCGGGCGATATGCGCGGCTTCACAGAAAGCGTAATGCCGTAGGAGAAGAACGCCTCGCCTGCGAACATGAGGGGGTCCTTGCCGGGGATGGTCTCTATCTTCGTCGAAATCGACATGTTCTGCGAGTTGGCGCCGGTGTAGTTGGCGTCGACGGAGACGTTCGGCTCCTTCGTTGTCATGTCAACGCTTGCCTGCTTGCCGTTTGCCACGATAATCTTCGGGTTCGAGAATATCTTGCCCTCGCCGAGCGACTCGAACGCGCTAAGGGCGATCGAGAACTCGTCGGCTGTCAGCTGGCCGGAGAATCCGTACGCATTGCGCCACGCCATGTCCTCCGCGGAAATCGCGCCGCCCGCGGCGGCCCCGATTTCGCTTGGCGCAATGCCTTCGTAGGTGGTCGTCGCCTGGGACCCGGTGATGTTCTTGTTCGACTTGCCTTCCTCGTCGACCGTGGTCGTCGTCCTCTCGCCCGTGTGTGTCAGGTTGGAGAGGCGCCTTCCGTAGTAGGCGGACTTGCCGTTGTTCATGGTGGCCCCGGCGGTAATGCCGCGCGCGTGCACGCCCCAGCTCTTCAGGGAGCTCCAGTCTATGCCGAGCGAGTGCATCGCCGCCGACGAAAGCTCGAGGAACCTCGCCTCGATGTATATCTGCGCAACTGCCTTGTCGACTGCCTTTACGATGGCGGCGCAGTCGGCGATCGTCTTTTCGTTGGCGGTCACGATCACCGTGTTCGCCTCGGCAAAGGAGTTCGCTATCTTCCTTGCCGTTGTGCCGTTCGGGTTCTTGGGCGCGTAGTTGGCGTTGAAGAGGGCGGCGAGATCGTCGGCGGAGGCATGGTTCAGCTGGAAGCACTTTGTGACGACCGGTTCGACCCGCTTGTCCTCCGCGACGAAGTAGATACCCTCCCTCTCCTCGATGTTGAACCCGCGCGAGTTGAGGATCGAGAGCATCGCGCTAAGCCACGGAACGTGCTTCAATTCGACGCTCACCCGCTTCTGAAGGTTGGTGGAGTCATCGTGGATGATGTTCGCCTTAGTGGTCTTGCGGAACTGGCGCAGGATGTCGGCGAGCGTTGCCTCGTCGCACGAAATGTCGACATACTCGACGTTTTCAGTGGACACTGGCCTGATACTCGGCTTCTTCGCTGCTTCCGCGGAGTCGTCGATTTCCTCAAGGTCCACTTCGTCGGTGCCTTCCTCGCGGAGAGCCGGGGAATCGTTCTCGAGCGCGGCAGGCACGTGATCCTGCGCGGCGGGGGCGGCAGGCGGGGCCTCTTCCTGCTGGACGGTCGGCGCGGCGGCCTCCTGCGCCGGCGGGGGCTCCTGCTCGGCGACAGGCGCCTTTTCCCTGGCAGGAGCGGCCGCCTCCTCCTTTTGTCCTGGGGCTGCAACAATCGCGGGGGCGATCTCGAACGGGTTCTCGACTGCCTTCGGGTCGGCTGCGGTGTCGTCGGCGTGCGTCGCGAAGGCCGCGGCCATCGTCAGCATTGCAAGGCGGATTTTCATTTTGTCTGTCCTTTCGTTTCTTCGTCTTCGTTCAAGCTGCGCATCCGGACGCGCTGAAGCTTCAGCGTTCCGCTTTCGGAGAGACTTTTCACCTTCCACGTGAAGCGCATCCCCTCGAAATTCGCCGACACCAGGTCGCCGTCGCCGTATACGCGGCCGTTGATCATGATGGCCTGGCGCGATTTGGTGCCGCTCGTCCTCAGGGACCCGCCCGAGAACTTGAGCGACTTTCTCGCGGCGACCCACATCCTGTTCTCCGACCCTCCCTGGACGGCGGTCTCGCGTTCCGCCGCGCTCGCTATCTCAAGGCCGGTCTTGACGTCTTCCTCCTGTGGGGCCGTCTCCACCTTCGCCGCGTACTTCGGCTCAGGCGATATTGCCTCGCGCTCGCCGTTGTAGCCGACTGGCCAGAACGGGTTGCGCAGGGCTACTGTCGACGCCAGTACAAGGGCTGCAGCGTTCATTGCCTTGTCACCGCTCCTTTCACAGGCCATTCAAGAATCATCTCGACCCTCTGCGTTTCCGGGGTGGCCTGTACCGCCGTTATCGAAAGGGCCTCGAGTGCAACGAGCGGCATGTCGCGCTCGAGCCGCATGAGGAAGGACGCCGCTGCCTGGTACGAGCCCCTTGCTGTGATGCGGATGGGCTCCCTCGAGTGGAGCTGGCGCGGCATCCGCCCGGGGACGGGAAGGGCGCGCTGGCCGAGCGCCTCGTACTCGAGGTCGGCAAGCCCCGCTTCCTGCGCCATTGCGTCGACGAGCGACTTCGCCCTCATCGCGAGGGATTCGAGAAGGGGCTCGAGCATTGCGTCGCGGAACGGCTTAAGCGCTGATTCCGTCTCCTCGATCCTCTTGGCGACAGTGCCTGACGAGGCGAGGTTCTTCATCACCGTTGCGTGCCTTGCGCGGTGATCGGAAAGCGCCTTCGACGACTTTTCAAGCCGAGTTTTCGTCGGCGAGACGGCGAGGAAGTATATCCCTGCCGCCAGCAGCGAGAAAGCCATGGTGACGAGCGCCGAGCGTCTTGAGTTGGGGGCCATTCCTCCGAGGTTCATTTCGCGAACCTCCTTTCCTTCGCCGTGTACTCGATCTCGAACGCGAGCATCCGCGAGCCCTCGCCGCGCTGGGGAATGTCCTGCCTGAACGAGCGCACCTTCGGGCTCGGATTGGGGTTTCGCGGATCCTTGGCTATCACGATCGAATTCGTGAATGCATCGCCTTCAAGGGATTCCATGAGCGAGATTACGGGCGTCTCCTTCGGGGTGCGGCCGGCGATGACCATCGACACCGACTCCGTCTTGTTCGTGGGGCCCCACAGCTTCACGGTGCGCTTCTTCCCCTTCTGCACGGTAACGAAGGAGAGAACCTGCGGCGGCGGCGCTGGAATCTCGAACTTCGTGAGCTGCACCTTGAGGGGCATCACCTCCGCGAGCGAGGCGAGGGTCTCGCTCCACCTGCGCTTGCAGCTCTCGCCGTAGCCTTCAAGCTGCTCGAGCTGCGACTGGAGCTCGTCCGCCATCTCCGCGTCGGCTATTGCCTTGGCGTTTTCGGCCTGGTGCCGCTCCATGTCGTCCCTTAGGTTCGACATCTGGGTCTTGGCGAGTATGTCCTGGCCGGTGAGGATGAGCCACCAGATCGCCATCGACACCGAGACGAGTATGGCGGCCGTCGGCAGCATTATGCGAAGCCTTACGGGCGAGGAGCTGACCCGTTCGGAATCCATGAGCAGGTTGAGGTGGCAAGTCTTCGTCATCATGACGCCTCCTCCTCCCCTATTACCGCAAGCGCAGCGCCAGTCGCGACGAGAAAGTCGCCCGCGCATTGCGGGGGGACGCCCAGCAACCCCTCGAACACGTCGAGACGCGCCATCTTGAGCCGCATGCGCTCCTCGCAGAACGAACTCCAGTGGGAAAAGCCCACGTCGACCCCGGACACGATCACGGCCTTCGGCTCGCACCCGAGCTTGCCGCTCAGATAGTCCTTCGACGCGGAAAGCTCGTCGATTATCGGCGCCACGAGCGGGTCGAGAACCGGGCGCGGGTCGATGAGGTTGTCGTCAAGCGCGCTTGAAAGCATCTCGTCGTCGAGGCCGAGGCCCTTTTTCAGTTTTTCCGCAATGGAGCTCATCCCGCCGCCTACGCGGCATTCGCGCAGGAGGACCATGCTGCCGCCCTTGTAGCCAGCGATGCTGAAATGGCCAGTGTCGGCGAAGAGCGCGAGAACGTCCCCCCCCGCTTCGGAAAACGCCTTCTGTAGCACGGGGCAGGACGCAATCGCCGCCTGCCTTGGCTGTATCGAGACGGCCGTGGGGCGGCGACCCTCGGGGAGAAGCCGCGAATACCAGAGCGCCTGGTATTCGGGGAGGCCCGCCTCGAGTATGAAGCCGTCGGAGCCGTCGAGCGGACGCATCACGAAGCGCATTCCGCCGTTCGAGACGGGGACGCCTGGCTTTGGCTCGGCGATGTCAGATGGCGCGCTCGGCGTAGCCTGCTGCGCGGCAGGACGAGGCTCGCGCCTGAGGCCGATTCTCCTGGAACCTGCCGATGCGGCGGATTCCTGCTTGTTGTGAGTGCCCGACGAGATGTCCGACTTCAGGGCGGATAGGGTTGTCTGGGCCACGAAGACGTCGGGCGACGACACGGCGAGGGCCGCGGCAGGGCTTTGGAACTGCGTCGGGAACGCCCAGGTGCAGCTCTTTGCGGCGGCCTCCCAAGAGTCCGGCACTGGGTCGGAGGGCGCGGGCACGTAGCCGGCGGCGAGCAGGCGGAGGACGCCTTTCTTCTCTACAATGCGCACGGCCGGGCAGCCCTTGCCCTCCACGGGCACGAGATCCACGCCCGTAATGTCGAGCTTCCCACGCCGCTTGCGGCGCTTCCCGCCGAGCGTCAACTTCCTGTCCTTTGTAAGCTTGATTTCCATTTATAAAAAATTGTTAGCAAAAACCGTGCCAAAATTTGATATAATACGCACCTGAGAGGACATGAAGATTCTCATCGTAGATGACGAGCCGCGCATCCTTCTCCTGATGCGGGGGCTCATGAAGTCGAATGGTTACGACGTCGAGACGGCGCCGGACGGTCCGACGGCGCTTGAAATTGTCAAAAATGGCGGCATTGACGTCGTGATGACGGACCTCAGGATGCAGCCGATGGACGGCATGCAGCTCTTCCGCGAGATCAAGTCGTTCAACCCGGCCATCCCCGTCATACTCGTCACTGCGTACGCGAGCGTCGAGACGGCGATCGAGGCCATGAAAAGCGGCGTCTTCGACTATCTCACGAAGCCCTTCAAGGTCGACGAGCTCGTATCGTGCCTAAAGCGGGCCGAGGAGAAGATTGCGAAGGACTCATCCGTTGCGGCGTCCTTCTCGCCGGCTCCGCTCAGGTACCGCTTTGAAAACCTCATTGCGACTTCTCCCGCGATGACCGACGTCTGCGAGATGATTTCCCGCGTGGCGCCCACCGCCGCGACGGTTCTCATCTACGGCGAGTCGGGCACGGGAAAGGAGGTGGTAGCGCGCGCGATCCACAGGAACTCGACGCGCGCCTCTAGGCCGTGGGTGGCGGTGAACTGCGCGGCGATACCGGAGAACCTCCTTGAAAGCGAGATGTTCGGGCACGTGAAGGGCTCCTTCACAGGGGCGGTAAGCGACAAGGAGGGGCTTTTCGAGGCCGCGAACGGGGGGACATTGTTCCTTGACGAGATTTCGTCGATGCCGCTTCTTCTGCAGGGCAAGCTCCTCAGGGCGCTGCAGGAGCGCGAGATTCGCCGCGTCGGCGGTACGAAGGACATCCCCGTCGACGTGCGCGTCATCGCCGCGTCGAACGCCAATCTCGAGGAGGCCGTAGTAAAGGGCAAGTTCAGGAGCGACCTCTTCTACCGCTTCGCCGTCATCACGATAGACATTCCGCCACTGCGCAGCAGGCCTGAGGACATACTGCCCTTGGCGCGGCACTTCGTGGCGCACGAGATCGAAGGCGGCAGGAAGCCTCCGGAGATTTCCGACGCGGCGGCGAAAGCGCTTGTGGCCTACAACTGGCCCGGGAACGTGCGCGAGCTCGAAAACGCCGTCAAGCACGCGCTTACGTTCTGCCGCGGCCCCGAGATAGCCGTGGACGACCTGCCGCCGCGGATAAAGGACTTCAAGGTCTCGAAGGACGCCGAAGGCCCGGTGTCCGCAGCAGACGGGAACTCCTCCCTGAAGAGCTTCCTCCGCAGGAAGGAAAAGGAATACATAGGCCAGATACTCGATGCCACCGGCGGCGACAAGGAAAAAGCCGCCGAGACGCTGAAGGTAAACCTTTCCACTCTTTATAGGAAGCTTTCGGATGAGTAGATTCTTGATTTTGCAAATGCCTTTTTGCAAATTTGCAAAAGTGAGGTGCGTGAGGACGCCCAAAAGCCGCGATTCAGGGGCATAGGGGGGTTTTGGCACGCCTTGTGCTATAATGCTTGCAGCGACCGGCACGGTGCCGATTGCGACTACAAAAGAAAGGAACACAACCATGAGAAAGTTCAATAAAGGTTTCACGCTTGTTGAAATCATGATCGTGGTCGCAATCATCGCCATATTGGCCGCAATTGCGATCCCGAACTTCATTGCATACCGCAATGAATCGCAAGGCAACGCCTGCGTGGGCAACATGGCCACCATCAAGACGGCTGCCGAGACGTGGCTCACCAAGCACCCGGGCACAACGGCTCCCGTCGAGTCGGATCTCGTCAACTCGGATGGCACTGGCCTTCTGAAGACGATGCCGAAGTGCCCCAAGAGCGGTGATGACTACGATATCACCATCGACAACGGCGCAATTGTCGTCACGTGCGGTACGCACAACGACGACGGCTCCGAGAAGTCGGCCGGCGGCGGTGGCGGTGGCGGCGAGAATCCATAATGGTTCTATAGAGCAAGCGATGGGGCGCGGCATTTCTGCCGCGCCTTGTCTTTGAGAGGGGTTGATTTCAAATTGCGGTGCCGAAAGGGGATGGCTGAGTTGAACGCGAAAGCATGGCGGCTGTATGGCGCTAAGGACATGCGCCTTGAGGACGTGGAACTGGAAGGGGCCGGCGAAGACGGCGTCGTTGTTGAGATCGTCACGAACACGATCTGCCTTAGCGACTGCAAGGCGGTTTCGCTGGGGACAGGCCACAAGCGCGTGCCGCGTGACATCGCGACAAACCCGATCATGTTCGGTCACGAGGTTTCAGGGGTTGTCCGCGAGGTTGGCCCAAGGTGGGCGGCTCAGTTCAAGCCCGGGCAGCGCGTCGGCATCCAGCCCGCATTCAACATCCCGGGCCACGAGCTGGAGACGATGGGCTATGCGTGGCACTCCGTGGGCGGCGAGACGACGCACGTCTACCTGCCGTCGATCATCCTCGAGATGGGGTGCCTCCTGCCGTATGACGGCGACGCTTTCTTCAAGTGCTCCCTCGCCGAGCCGATTTCGTGCATTGTCTCGGCGTTCCGCACGAACTACCACCACGCCTTTGGCTCGCACAGGCACGAGCCGGGGATCGTTGACGGCGGCACGATGCTTCTTCTTGCAGGCTGCGGCGCAATGGGCCTTGGGTGCATCGACATCGCCTGCAACGGCCCGGAAAAGCGGCCGCGGCGCCTCGTCGTCACTGACATAGACGACGGCAGGCTTTCACGCGCGGCGCGGATGTTCGGCCTTGGCTATTCCGGCGGGCGCGCCGACGGCAATGTGAACGGCGTGGAACTCCACTTCGTCAACACGAGGGGCGCTTCTGACCCTGTTGCGCTCCTTAAGTCATACAACGAGGCGGACGGCGCCGATGCGGCGAACCCGACTTCCACGGGCGGCGGCTACGACGACATATTCCTCTTTGCGGCCGTGCCGGCGCTCATCACGCAGTGCTCTGACCTTCTTGGTTTCGGCGGGTGCCTCAACTTTTTCGCAGGCCCGACCGACCAACGCCTATCTGCGCCGTTCAATTTCTACAACATCCACTACATGAACCACCATATTGTCGCGAACTCGGGCGGGGACGTAAGGGACATGGCCGATTCCGTCGACTGGATAGGCAGGGGCATCCTCCACCCGGAGGTGATGATCACGCACGTAGGCGGCCTTCCTTCTGCCGCGAAGGCAACGCTCGACTTGCCGGTTGTGCCCGGCGGGAAGCGCCTTGTGTACACTCATGCCGACCTGCCGATGGTCGCGATTGACGACTTCGCCGAAAGGGGAAGGGACGATCCGTTTTACGCGGAGCTTGCGAGGATATGCTCCGCCAGCCGCGGCCTATGGTGCAAGGAGGCCGAAGACTACCTTCTTGCGAATGCGCCGAAGGTCGCGATCGGCGAGCCTGCGGCGAAGATCGTGGAACGCAGAATCGCGCTGAACGCCAGATGAGAAAGCCAATGGAGTTTTTCTGCCTCTGCATGAGCCCGGCGATTGACGCTACGGTCTATCTGCCGCGTGCACCGAAGGGCGACGGCGAAATCTTCAAGGACGTTCGCGAGGATATTCTCCCAGGAGGGAAGGCAGTCAACGTGGCGCGATGGCTTGCTCGGCGGGACGAGGAGGTTGCCGTCGGCGGACTGCTGGGCGAGGACAATGCGGCGCCGTTTGAGCGGGAACTTGCCGCCTGCGGCATTGGAGATCTCTTCGTGCGAGTTCCAGGCGAGACGCGGCGCAACGAGATGATTACTTGGCCGGGGGGCTCGGTCAAGATCAACCATCCGGCGTTTCCCGGGCTTGTGGACGGGGCGTGGGATGCGGTCTTGTCCCGTGTAGAGGGGCTTGCTCCGGGCGTTGCAATCCTCTCCGGCTCGCTACCGCCTGCGGTTCCATGCGATTTCTATGCGAAGGCTGCGAGCCACTTCAGGTCATCTGGCTGGAAAGTCGTTGTCGATGCAAGCGGCGAGGCGATGAAGCTTGCCCTTGAGGCGCGGCCTCATCTTGTCAAGCCCAATGCCGAGGAGTGCGAGGACCTTGTGGGGTTCGTGCCGAAGTCGCCGGAGGAGTTTCTCCGGGCGACGCGGCTTTTGCGCGAGAAGTCGGAGCATGTCGTCATTTCAGATGGGCCCTCAGGCGCGTGGTTCGACGGCGCGTTCGTCGGCGCGCCAGAGGTGGATGTAGTCGACACGACGGCTGCCGGGGATACGCTCCTTGCGGAATTCTGCTGGCGCGTCTGGGGAGGCGGGCAGGCGGAATGCGGGGGGATGGCGGAGGCTGCCGAGCGGGCCGTTGCTGCTGGTTCGGCCGCCTGCACAATGCCGGGCGGCTCCCCGCCCGACATTGAGTTCGTGAATCGTCTCAAAGGGCGCAAATGAAGATTTTCGAAGACCCCTCGATCGACCGCAGGTTCGGCCGCATGCAGTGGCGGATGCTTATCGCCACCATGATCGGCTATACGCTTTTCTACTTCATGCGCAAGAACTTCTCGTTCGCGATGCCTGGGCTTCAGCAGGATTGCGGCATATCGAAGTCGATGCTCGGCAACTTCCTCTTCTGGGGCGGCATCGTCTACGGTCTTTCAAAGTTCCTTAACGGCATTGTCGGCGACAGGGTGAATCCGAAGAAGATGCTGTGCTTCGGCCTTCTTGCCTGCACGATCGTGAACGTCGCCTTCGGCTTCGTGCCGCAGATCGCCGCGCTCTTTGCAGGCGACGCGCAGGTCCTTTGGCAGTCGGACGGCGGCGTGCAGGCGATGGCGTGGACGTTCGGGATTCTCCTCGTCGTGAACCAGTTCTTCCAGGGGACGGGCTTTCCGCCGTGCGCGAAGCTGATAGCGTTCTGGATTCCGCCGAAGGAGCTTGCGACGAAGATGAGCGTCTGGAACACGTCGCACTCCATCGGCGGCGGGCTCGTCGCGAAGATATGCGGCGTCATAATGGGCCTTGGCGCGATTGGCGCGGCGAACCAGGGCGTGGGGATGTGGCGCTGGTGCTTCTGGGCGACGGCAATTCTCGGCGCTCTCGGCATTGTGCTGATGCTTGCCCTGCTTCCAGGCACCCCAAAGGACGAGGGGCTTCCCGATCTGCCGGGAACGGAAGCGAAGGTGGAAAGCGGTGAAGGGGCGGGAGGGGGTAGTTCCGCGCTCAAGATGGTTTTCCTAAATCCCGTGATCTGGATGCTTGGCTTCATCAACTTCACGATAAACGCAGTGCGCGCGCTTGTAGCCGACTGGGGCCCGACGATGCTCCAGGAGGCGAAGGGGCTTGATTCTAGCGAGACTGGCACGGTCATAATGCTCTTTGAGTTTGCCGGCATTGCGGGAATGCTCTTTGCGGGCTGGGCCACCGACCGCCTGTTCGGTGGACGCGCTCCTCGCCTTTGCCTCTTCTTGATGGCGCTGGCAGCTGCGCTCCTCGCCGGGTTCTGGGTTCTTCCCGCAGGGTTTGCCGGAGCGGCTGCCCTGTGCTTTTCCGGTTTTTGCCTCTACGGCCCTCAGGCGCTGACAGGCGTCACGGCGACGAACATGGCGACAAAGCGTTTTGCCGGCACGGCCATCGGCTTCATTTCGCTCTTCTCGTATGTCGGCGTTTCCGTCGCGGGCAAGGTATGCGGCAATCTTGCCCAGTCGTCGGGCGGCTGGAGGCTGCCGGTCGTCGTGATGGTTGCCACGGGTGCCGTCGGTGCGGTGCTTTTCGCCTGCCTTTGGTGCACTCGCGCCGACGCCTACGGCGAATAGACGACTTGGGGACAGACCCCAGACATCTGGGGACAGATCCCGAATGTTTTTTTCTCCGTTTTGCAAAAGATTTTTTGCAGAATTGAGAAATTTGTACTTTTTGAGCGATTGCCTCGCCGTAGCATTTCGACTCCCAGGCACATTTTGGCACACTATTTGCTACATAATGCTAAACAGGGTTGAATCATGGCAATAATCGGGATAAAGAAAAAGAAGAGTTGGCTTTCCGCTGCGGAAATCAAGGCGATTGCCGACCCTGAAAAGCAGACGCTCGCGGCGGCTGAGCACTTCTCCATGCCTCCGCTTGCCGTCCCGCCCGGATTTCTTCCCGACATTTCCCTCCTTTGCGGCAAGGGCGCCGACTTCTGGGTGAAGGCGAAGGCACTGCCGATGGCGCGGATCGCAGGGCGTATGCTCGTCCTTTTTGCAGATCCGTTCGACCTTCCTGCGAGGGAGGCTGTCTCGCGTGCGTGCGGAGCCGGGATGTGGGGGGCGGTGGCCCCCGAGATGGATGTAGTCGAGGCGCTAAACCGCGTGAAGTCGAGGGAGGACGCGTCGAACCCCGCGCTTGCGATGGAGAACATCATGAAAGGCCAGGAGGCCGACATTGAGTTTGCAAGCGTCGACACCGGCAAGGCGGACGAGATAGACGCCTCCTTGGACGCGGCCGGCGAGGCTCCGGTCATCCGCATGGTGAACTCCATGATGATGGAGGCGTTGAAGACGAAGGCCTCCGACATCCATTTTGAGGCGCTCGAGAAGACCTCGCGCCTCCGCTATCGCATCGACGGCGCGCTCGTCGACCGCCCAGCGCCGCCAAAGGCCCTGCATAGCGCCGTCGTTTCGCGCATAAAGATCATGTCGAACCTCGACATCGCCGAGCGTCGTCGCCCGCAGGACGGGCGCTTCAAGATCCGCGCCCTCCAGAAGGAGGTCGACGTTCGCGTCTCCATCCTCCCCACGGTGCACGGCGAGAAGGTTGTAATGCGAATCCTCGACAAGGCGAACCTCGCCCCCGGGCTTTCGTCGCTCGGGCTCGACGACTACGCCTACAAGGCGATGAAGTTCGCGATCGATCAGCCGCACGGCATCATCCTCGTTACCGGCCCCACCGGCTCGGGCAAGACGACTACCCTCTACTCGTGCCTTCAGGACCTCAACAAGAGCGACGTCAACATCGTCACGGCCGAAGACCCAGTTGAATACGAACTGCCGGGCATCAACCAGTGCCATGTGAACGTGGCACAGGGGCTTACGTTCGCGGGCATCCTGAGGTCCGTCCTCCGACAGGACCCGGACATCGTGCTCGTCGGCGAGATCCGCGACAACGAGACTGCGGACATCGCGGTAAAGGCCGCCCTTACCGGCCACCTCGTCCTTTCCACGCTGCACACGAACGACGCATGCGGCGTCATCCCGCGCCTCATAGACATGCAGATACCGCCGTTCCTCCTCGCCAGCTCCCTCATACTCGCGCAGGCGCAGCGCCTTTTCAGGCGGCTCTGCCCGAACTGCCGCCAGAGCGTGAAGCCCGACCTTGAGCTTCTTGCGGCCAACAAGGTCGACCCCGCGCCGTTCGAGGGAGTCGAGATATTCGGGCCAAGGGGGTGCGCAAAGTGCCACAACACGGGATACAAGGGGCGCGGGGCGATGATGGAGGTGCTGCCGGTCTCGCCGAAGATACGCTCCATAATCGAGAAGGGCGGCAACGCCGACCTTCTGCGGAAGGTCGCGCTTGAAGAGGGGATGGTGACCTTGAAGGAGGCCGGCATGATAAAGGTGCGGGCTGGACTAACGTCGCTTGAGGCCGCGTTCGCGGTGACGGGCGGAGACTGATTTCCGGGGAAAAGAGATGGCAGAGAGGAAAGTCAGAGTGCATGGTGTCAAGCGGATCGTGAACCGCGATCTCGTTCCGTTCACGAAGCAGCTCGCGTCGATGACCGGCGCCGGGATGTCGATATTGACGACGATGCAGACCCTGGAGGAGCAGGCCGAGAACCCCGAGTTCAAGAAGGTGCTGAAGGACCTTCTCGACACGATCGAGGGCGGCGACCCGATTTCGAAGGGGCTTTCGCGCTATCCAAAGATCTTCGACGAGATGTACGTGAACATGGCCGTCGCAGGCGAGCAGTCCGGTCAGTTCGCGGCGATCTTGAAGCGTCTTGCCGGCATTCTCGCAAGCTCCTCGCGCCTGAAGCGCAAGGTGAAGAGCGCGATGACCTACCCGACCGTGGTCATCTCCATATCGGTCCTCCTCTGCGCGGGCCTCATCCAGTTCGTCGTGCCCGTCTTCGCGGAGATGTTCTCCGGCTCGGGGAAGCCCCTCCCCGGCCTTACGCAGGCGCTGGTGGACCTTTCCGACGGCGTGAAGCGCAACTGGATGTACATACTTGGCGGCATTGCCGCGTTCGTGACGCTTTTCACGAAGTGGAAGTCCACGAAGTCCGGGAGGTACAGGTTCGACGAGTTCAAGTTGAAGCTCCCCGTCTTCGGCAACCTCGGCCACAAGGCGGCCGTCGCCCGCTTCGCGCGGCTTCTGGCGCAGATGATGGGGAGCGGCGTGCCGATTTTGAAGTCGCTTGAGGTCGTCGCCGGTTCGATGGGCAACCGCGTCCTGGAGAAGTCGGTGATGCTCGCCCGCAAGGAGGTGGAGCAGGGCAACCAGCTCAACACCGCCCTCACGGGCAAGCCCTACATGCCGATCATGATGATACGAATGATCGCGGCGGGCGAGAAGGCCGGCAGGCTCGAGGAGATGCTCGATTCCGTCGCCGACACGTACGACGAGGAGGTGGAGACGCTGCTTTCCACGCTGACGGCGCTCATGGAGCCCTTCATGATGGTGTTTCTCGGCAGCATAATAGGCACGATCGTCGTGGCGATGTTCCTGCCGATATTCAACATGGGCGGCCTTGCCCACTGACGGGAGAGGAGGAAAGGCAGTCAAGGAGATGGAAAAGGACGAGAGAGACGAACTTCTGCGCAGGCTTGCGCTCGCGGAGCTGCAGGCGGAGCGGTCGAGGACGGTGATGGACTCGCTCGCCGGCTTCTGCCATGCGTTCGGGCAGCCGGCGACGGTTCTTCTCTCGTCGATCGAGCTCCTGAGGATGGGCTGCGATGCCGAGACGCAGAAGGAAGTCCTGGACATCTGCTACGACGCGGCGATGGAGATACGCTCGCTTCTCGCGGAGATGAAGGAGAAGCGCGAATACGCGCGCGAGGCGTACCTTTCCGCCAATGAGAGGGCCGGGGAGATGATTTCGCTCAAGGAGTGGCGCGAGAAGGCGCCGCCAAGATTCTCATGGGACAAGCTTGCAAATGGCTGAAGAGATGCAGAAATTCGACGCGCGCCTGAAGGAAGGCGTGGAGTATTTCGAGAAAATGCTCAAGGTGATGCCGGACGACCGCACCACCCTGGAGTTCCTTGCCGTCGCGTATCCGCAGATGGGCGAGACGCTGAAGGCCGAGGCTGCTCTTTCCGAGCTTGCGCGCGTGCTCGTGAAGGAGGGTGACCTCAAGTCGGCGGAGGCGCTTCTGCCGCGCCTCGAGGAGTGCGGTTCGCACGAGGCGCAGGCCATGGCCCTCAAGGTCCGCGCCAGCATCGCGCCGATGCCGGAGCTGAAGGCGGAGGAGGCGCCGCCCGCGCGGGCCGACGAATTCGCCTCCGCCGTGGAGAGCGAGGCCGCCCTTGCCGAGAAGCTCGGCGAAAATGACCTTGCCGGGCGCATCAGGGCGCTCCAGCCGGGCGAGCAGGGCCTCGTTTCCGCGCTCTATTTAATGGAGAAGGATTCCTCCGAGGCATGCGAGGCTGCGCTTGCGAGGCTTTCGGACGAGTATGGCGAACCGCCGGTGCCGGTGGACGCCTTCGCCCCGCTTCTCCTTGCGGCGCCGCGCCTCCCCGCGAAACTCATGGCCCTCCGCGGCGTGGTGGCGTTTGCGCGCATCGGCGACGTCGCGCTTGTCGCCCACCTTTCGCCGAACGACTCGCTACTGCACAGGGCGGTAACCGCCGCGCTCGGGCTGAAGGCGAGGTTCTTCCTCGCGGAGCCGTCGAAGATCGAAAAGGCCGTGGAGACCCTTGTTGCCGCGGAGAGCGGCGAGGGCGGAAAGGAGGGGGCTTGAAGGGGAGAGGAGCGTTCACGCTAGTGGAGTGCGTGGTGGCGGGCGCCCTTGCGTCCGTCGTGTCGATTGCGCTTTTCTTCGGCGCGGGCGTCGCAGCGAGAGTGGCCGCCGACAGCGCCGCGAGAATCGCCGCGTCGGACAGGGCCGCCGACGAGGCGTGGACGCTCTTCAACCTGTCGATTTCGGAGCTTTCGGCCCTTGCCGCGTCTTCGGACTCGCGGGTTTCGGAAGACCTTTCAGGGCAAGGCTACAGGATATCCGTCCCGATCGAGGGGGAGGGAACGTCGATAGTGTACTTCAGGTGCGCAGGCATGGAAAGGGGCGAATGAGAGGTCGCGGCGGATATACGCTCGTCGAGCTCGTGGTGGCCTCCGCCGTCACGGTGGTGGTCATGGCGCAGATATTCTTCGTCGTCCTCGGCCTTAGGCGCCTCATATCCGCTTCGTACGCGCAGTGCGACCTCGCCCTGGCGGCGCACGAGATGCGGGAGAGGCTCTACCACAGGCTCACCCCCGACCCGGAGGTCTACGCGCCCGGCGCGGCGTCGCTCGAGGTGGCCTACGTCGACAGCGTGGCAATGGGCCTTAGCGGGTTCTGCTTCGCGAATTCGTCGTTCGACGTGGTCGGCGTGACGCGCCGCCTCATGTGGAACGACGGCAAGGTGGTTGTGGACAACGTGCCCTCGACGTATTCGTGGCTCACGCCGACCCGTCTCGACGGCGATTGGGATTCCTTCGCCGGCGCGAGCGGGACGGACGGGCTCGAGTTCAGGGTGGAAATGTCGAAGAATGGCGCGACTGTGGCGGTGACGAACACCCTGCCCGCCTTCCCGCCAACGGGGATACCGCTATGAAGACGCACTGCAGAGAGGGCTACGCCCTGGCCGTCGCGCTCGTGCTTCTCGCATGCGCGGGGATAGTGCTCATGGCAGTTTTCACGCACGCGATGATGGCGTCGCGGTACGCCGCCGCCGTCGTCACAAGGGCGCGTCTTGCCGGCGCGGCGCAGTCGGTCATCGAGATGTACAAGGGCGAGATCAAGCGCCAGTTCAGCCTCTACATGTGCAAGCGCGACGTGCACGTCGGCATAAACTGCGCCGACGCGCTCCCGTGGTTCGAGGAGGTGACGAGCTCGCGTTCGCTCGTCTCGGTCGGGAAGGGAGGGTGCGTAGCCACCCGCCCGGCAGTCACGAACTACAACGGTTGCGCGGTCTATCTCCATGCCGCGAAGACTACGTGGGGACACGGCCCTGGGTCCATCGTGCTCGTCGCGACGGCCGAGAGCGGAGGGGAGAACGTGACGATCGCCGAGATGGCAAGGATCGTCGATCCGAACCCGAGCCGCTCGCAGGTCTTCGAGTATGCGTATTTCGTGAACAACTTCGGCTGGATGAACGGAACGTCGATCATCATCAACGGCGACATGCGGGCGAACGGCGACATGTCGATAGCGGGCTCCATCGTGAACGGCGAGATATGGGCAGCCCCAAACGCGGAGGTCGGGGCTGACGGCGAGATCCTCCTTTCCTACATACGCTCCGGCTACAGCTCGGTGTACCCGTCGATATGGGCGCGCGACTACTACTGGTCGAACGCCGGCAATTCCGCGCGCCCGACGTCGCCGACCTATTCCGGCGCGAACGCGCCTTTGTGGGACGGCGGGTTCAATGCGCCGTCTTCCACGCTGACGCTGAACTCGTCCGCGCTCTCGAGCGCCTCCAATGCCGCGCACAAGTACCTCCACGAGGAGGCCGACCCGCTGCCGATGCCGTTCATATCCGACCTTTCCGACTACCGCGAGTACGCCGAGGCGCTGAGGGAAGACGGCGGACCTGCGACCTCGACCCTGAAGTACCGCGAGATGACGGTCAACCCCGCGACGGGAGCGCTTGTGGCGGGAGCGAAGAAGACGATCACCGTCTGCAACTACACTGCCGACGACGACGTGAACACCCAGACTGCGAACGAGATGATCAAGAGCGCGGCGGCAGGTCCTTCGGGCAACGCTGCGAACGGCGACCAGGGGGCGCTTGTCCTCGTCGGCACGGCCTCCGACCCGATCGAGATAGACGGGCCGGTCATCGTCGCCTCCGACGTCATAATAATGGGCTATGTGAAGGGGCAGGGCACGATCTACTCGGGGCGGAACATCCATGTCGTCGGCGACATTGTGTACGTGAACCCGCCCAACTGGAACCACCCGGACACGAACCCCGAGGCGACGGCGGAGTCGAACAAGTCGAAGGACCTCGTCTCCCTCATGGCGAAGGGGTGCGTCGTCGTCGGCAACTGCACGAGCTCCTCGTGGAAAAGCTCGATCGAGTCGTACATCGACCAGTCGAGCGACTACACGAGGGCGTACTACTGCGACGACAACGACACGTCGATAGGATACCCCTCCTCCCAGTACAAGTTCAACAGCAACTACACGGCGCAGACCCTGAACCAGGCCGAACTGCCCAAGCACTACGACTGCGCATACGCGGTTCCCGTGACGTGGACCAAGACCGAGACCCTGAGGAACGGCGTCGTGCAGTCGACCTCGTACAGCTCGGCGTCCTATTCCACCCCGGTGCTGAAGCCGCTGGACAACCCCTATACCGGAACGCGGAACCTCACCGCGGAGACGATGAACAACCTCTACACGGAGCAGGTGACGTCTTCGACCTCCACGAGGCGCGTCACGAAGTGCACGGCCTACGAGGTGATCGGCAACAGCACGACGGCGCACGCTTCCGGCGTGAACAGCTACATGTCGCGCAGCGTCTCGAAGCCCTCCTCGTACTACAACCTAGGCGCGCGCTACTACGACACCCTCTGCGGCGACTGGGTGCTGAACGCGGTGGCGCAGAACGGCAACAGCTACGTCTTCGGTTCCGGCACCGGCGCGGGCGTGGCGCGGCTCAACGCCGTAATATACGACAATCACGGCACGTTCGGGCAGGTGGGGCGGAGCGGCGCGAACTTCACGTTGAACGGCTCGCTGATCTGCCGCGACGAGGCGCTTGTGGGCGTCTCCGGCCTCGGCAAGCTCATCTTCAACTGGGACATGCGGCTGAAGGAAAGCGGCTCGGAGGGCGTAGGCAACGACAAGCTCAGCCTCCCCGTCGGCTCGGGCAAGCCGCGCACGCTCATCTGGCAGCTCGTGCCGCCGACGTGGAACCCGAACTTCGCCACGGGGGGCGGAGGTGTTTGACCCCACCATCTCGCCGTCGATGGCGGAGGCCCAGAAACGGGAGCAACAGGGCGAGCTCAGGCGCAGGCGGGAGGCCCGGCGCATGGAGGGGATTTCGCTTCTGTCCGAGCGGGAGCGGGAGGGCGAGCTTGCGATTGCAGCCTCGGAAGGCGAGCGCTGGACCAGGGGCGGCGAGCTCGTGGAGGACGTGGGGCACACAGCGGAAAGCGCGCCTGCGGCACCTGCGCGGCACTCAGACGTGTGGGCGCCCGTCTTTCTAGCGGCCGTGCTTCTGGCGGCGCTTCTTTTAAAGGTTGGAAGGGGAGAGGATGGAAACTAGCATTCTAGGGGGCGGAGACACGGCGGACGGCAGGCGCGGCGGATGGCGCGCCGCCCTTTCCCAGTCGTTGAGTTCGATACGGACGAGGTATTCGCTTTTTACCGCGTTCCTGCTCATTGCGGCGCTTGTCATCTTTTACATCGGCGGCCGCATAGTTCTCGTAAGGCTGATTCACGACTCGGAGGAAAGCCATACGCCGGTGGTGCGGATCGCGGAACGCCAGGAGCCGTTCGAGTTTTCCATCGTGCCGATGGTGAACGGCGCGCTCGAGTTCTATTCCGGAGGGCACTGGCTGATCGACCGCAGGCATGCGCCAAAGACGATTCCCGCCCGCGCTGCGAAGATGGCGTTCGAGAGGCTCGTGATGTTCATCGCCATCGGCGGCATGGTCTTCGTGCTCATCGCCTTCCTATGCCAGGGGAAGGTTCTCCTCAATCCCCTTACCAGGATGACGAAGGCCCTGGCCGAGATAGGCGAGCACAACGCCGACACAGACTGCCCGCGCCTCGAGTGGAAGGGCAAGGACGAATTCGCCCAGCTTGCCGTCTCGGTGAACAGGATGCTCGAGACGATATCCCGGCGATCCCTTGCCGTCGCGCAGATGGAGGCGCGCCACCACGCGCTCATTCGCGGCCTTCCCGACTCGCTTGCGATCTTCGACCGCGCCGGGAAGCTTGTCTCGATATCGAAGGAGGCCGAGGGCGTGGACCCAATGCCCGGGCTTGCCGTCGGAGAGGGACCGAGCGAGAGCGTGTTCGGCACGGCCCAGGTGGAGCGGTTCAATGCAGAGTTCGAGAAGACGGCGTCGACAGGCGAAATCGGCCGTCTGAGGATTGTGGTGGCGACGGGCAGCGGGGGGCAGAGGAACAGGCACTTCGAGGTGCGGCTTACGAAGATGGATGAGCACTTCGTCCTCGCGATAGCCAGGGACGTCACGGTCGAGTTCGAGGAGCACCGCCTGCGCCTTGCCGCCGAGGAGCGCGCGCAGGACTCCCGGAAGCGCGAGTCGCTTACGCTTCTCGCTGCAGGCATATCGCACGACATGAACAACGTCCTCTCCGTCGTCCTTTCGGCGGCGGAGTCGGCCGAGGCAGACCCTTCCGGCGACTCTAAGAACGCGCTCGACACGATACGCGACGCGGTGAGGCGCGGTTCCTCGATGATGAGCGAGCTTTCCACGTTCGCGGGCGACAGCAGGATGACTCTTCTGAAGGTGAGCCCCGTCCTGGTGCTGGACGACGTGAAGCTCCTCGCGAACGGGGCGGTGGGGCGCAACATCGCGCTCAACTACCATTGCGATGCTGACCTTCCGCCGGTAGACGTGGACCTCCACCAGTTCTGGAAGGTGCCGTTCAACATAATAAAGAACTCCGCGGAGGCGATGTCCGGGAGGCCCGGACACATCGACGTCAGCGTGTCGAGGTTCTCGATGACCCCGCGCGAGTCGATCGCCTTCTCCTCGACGGCCCCGCTTCTGCCAGGCGTTGGGATTCTCATCGCGATCGAGGATGACGGGCCTGGCATACCGCCGGCGATGGTCAAGCGGCTCTTCGACCCATTTGTGTCGTCGAAGGCGGTTGGGAGGGGGCTTGGGCTTGCCATAGTCCGGACGATCGTCGAGGCGCACGGAGGCGGAATAAGGGTGAAGAGCGTAGTGAACAAGGGCACTCGCTTCGAGATCTACCTGCCGGAGTCGTCCTCGCCCGCCGCCGTCGCGGATGTGGAGAGCCAGAAGTCTGAAAACGCAGCCGCCCGCGCGTCCGGAGGGGAGGTTCTCGTGGTTGACGACGACCGACTGGTGCTGCGTTCCACCTCGATGCTCCTGAAACTGATGGGGCTTTCAGCGCACACTGCGGACTGCGCCTCCGCCGCCCTTGCCGTGGCGCGCCGCCGCGCAAGCGCCCTCAGGGCCATACTCCTTGACGTCAACCTCGGCGGAATGGACACGGTGCGCCTTGCCGCGAGTCTCCGCGCGTCTGCGCCGGGGGTGCCGATTGTCGTCTCCAGCGGGAGCGCCGAAGAGCACGTCAGGAAGATTTTCGCAGATGTCAAGTACGACAGATTCCTCGCCAAGCCCTACACGCTTGAGGAATTGCGTCGCAACTTGCTGCAAGTTTGATTTGTCCGCGCTTTTTTGGTATAATTCCCAATAGTGGAAAAGCATTCAAGGGGAGGTCTCGCCATGAAGGGGATTGGTTTTGGCGCATTGTTCGCCACAGTGCTCGTTCTCGCCGGCTGCGGCGATCGCGAGGGCCGTCGTTTCGGCTACAAGGGGTCAGACCTCGACAACGACGAGAAGATGTATTTCGCCCTCGGCTCGGCGACGAACTGGCTGCCCGCGCGCGCCCTTATGACGAACGAGCGTGACTACCCTGTGGGAGACCGCGAGAAGGCACTTGTCGCGGAGATGAAGCTGATTGCGCCAGGCGAAGCGCTTGACAGAATGCCCGAAGGCTATTCGCGCCGCGACGTCGAGCCGTGGTTCGACACCTACGTGAGAGAGTCGGAGGCGCTTGGGTTCAAGGGATATGCCGGCGCAATACTCCATTTCGACGTGGATGCAAGGCTTTACCGCGTCGGCGAGTCGTTCTTCTCGGTCTATGTCGACTCCGAGGCCGTGGCGATGGACGCCTCCAGGCGCATGAAGGCGGAGTTCGCGGCGAAGTGCAACCCCCTCAAGATCTACGACTTCGCCGGCTCGTGGGTTGCCGAATACCTCAGGTACGTCGTCATCTGCGCCGTCGGGCAGCGCGCCGACGGCCGCTGGACGGCGATGCTCTCCGTGAGGGACAAGCTCGTCGACCCGTCGCTTGCATGGGTTCCCGTGGACGAGCAGAAGGAAATCCTCGCCGACGACCGCTATGCGCGCAAGATGGCCGTCTGGACGAAGGAGAACGCCGAGGCCATGGCGAAGAACCACGAGACCGTGATGGCAAAGGCGAAGGAGCGCTCGCTGCCGCTCTTCGACGGCGCGGCATGGTCGCAGGCGGGCGAGGGACCGTATGTCTGCGAAGGCGAGGGGGCTTTCGACGGCGCCGTGGAGAACGTCGAGGAGTTCGCGCTTGGGCGCTTTGCCGAGATTGCGGCGAAGTGCGGCGCCACGTTTTCGGGCGAGGTGAAGGTAGAGGACCTTGGCGACGGCGTGAAGAGCTGCTCGCTTATGGCCGAGACGGACCTTTTCGTCCTCAAGTTCGGCGGCGAGTTCGGGATGCCGAAGGAATCGGGCGGTGTGAAGTCGATGTGGCTCTACTGCTGCGAGGAGAAGCGCCAGGACGGAGTGGTGTTCCCGTCTAGGCCGAAGAGGGAGGTCGAATGAGGAAGGTGCCGGTAGACAGGGGCGTTGCGTTCGGCTGCCGCGAACTCGTGTTCGTGGCCGGTCCCTGCGTCATAGAGTCGCGGGGAATGGCGCTTGACCTTGCCCGCAGGCTCTCTTCGATAGCGCGGCGGCTCAAGGCGCCCTTTGTCTTCAAGGCGAGCTTCGACAAGGCCAACCGCACAAGCGTCGACTCGTTCCGCGGCCCTGGCATTGACAAGGGGCTTGAGATACTTGCGGAAGTGCGCTCGAAGTTCGACGTGCCGGTTCTCACCGACGTGCACGAGCCATGGCAGTGCGCCCCTGTCGCTGAAGTCTGCGACGTAATCCAGATACCGGCCTTTCTCGCCCGCCAGACCGATCTTCTCGTCGCCGCAGGCAGGACGGGCGCAGTCGTGAACGTGAAGAAGGGCCAGTTCATGGCCCCCGAGGACATGGTAAACGTGGTGCGCAAGATCGAGTCGACCGGCAACAGGCGCATCTGCCTCTGCGAGCGCGGGTCGAGCTTTGGCTACCGCAACCTCGTGGTCGACATGCGCTCGCTTGCGATAATGCGCGATGCGGGATACCCCGTCATCATGGACGCGACGCACGCCGTGCAGCGTCCGGGCGGCCTTGGCACGGGGTCGGGCGGCGACGGCGCGTACGCGCCCCTCATCGCGCGCGCAGCGGTCGCGGCAGGGGTCGACGGCGTCTTCATGGAGACGCACCTCAACCCGCCGGAGGCGAAGTCCGACGCGGCGAACGCGATAAGGCTTTCGGAAGTGGAGCGCCTCTGGCGCAAGCTCGTCGATATCAACGCCGTGGTGAAGGGATGTCGATGAGGGTTGCCGTTTCCATAGTGGCGGCCCTTGCCGCGCTGTCCGCGCGGGCATTCGACCTCGACGCATGGAAGGTCAAGTGCGCGAGGACGGCGGAGCTTTCCTCTCGCATGCGTTCGCTCTACGCGAAATACGCGGCGGAGGCGGTGGATCCCGCGCTTGACATCTCCATCCCCGTGGAGACGTATCCGGCAGGCTCGGTCAAGACCGTTCTCTCGGCGGAGAAGGCGCGCGTAATCTTCGGGAGCGACTACATCTGGGGCGAGGGCGTCACGATATGCCAATTTGCGGAGACTGGTGCCACGCAGTCGGTCGTGCGCGCAAGGAGCTGCATAGTCAACAGGGTCGAGAAGACCGGCTGGGTGGAGGGGCGAGCGGAAGCTGACCACGGAGGGGCGCACCTTGAAGGCGACGGCGTGTACATCTCGCTCGACGGCTTTTTCGCGAGCATTGCGTCGAATGCGCTCGTCAGGGTGAGCGACGTGAAACTCGGCGGAGCCGAGGTCTCGGAGGTAGCGCTTTCCGGCTCCCGCGCGGCATACGACAGGGCGGAGGGAGTAGTCATGTTCGAGGGGGCGGTGCGCCTTTCCGAGGGAGGACGCAGGCTCGACTGCGAGAGGGCGTTTGCGTTTCTCGAGGGCACGAACGACCTGAAGCGCGTAGTTGCGCTCGGCAACGTCAGGTTCTCCGACTCCTCCCGCGAGGGGGGCTGCCCAAGGGCGGTCTACCTGCGCTCCGCCGAGAGGCTTGAAATGCATTCTGAGGAGGGCGCACCCGCGTTCATCGAGGAGAACGGCGAAAACAAGTGGCGGCTCGAGGGGCGCAAGATAGTCTTCTGGCCGAAGACGGAGCAGGTGGTGATAGACGGCGCCACGATAATTGCGGATGCGTCGCGGATAGACTCCAAGGTCCTAGGGGGGGGGGCGCTGTGAACGACGATCCGGTTTCAAGGGCAATGGCCGAAATGGCGGCGGAGCGCCTGAAGACGCCCGACCTCTGCGCCCGCGGGCTCGTGAAGGCGTATGGCGATCGCACCGTCGTAAAGGGCATGGACGTCTCCTGCTCGTGCGGCGAGATCGTGGGAGTGCTGGGGCCGAACGGCGCCGGGAAGACGACGACGTTCTACATGATAGTGGGGCTCGTTCGCGCCGACGGCGGGAGCGTCGTCTTCAAGGGGGTCGACATGACGCGCATGCCGGTCTACAGGCGCGCGCGGCTCGGGCTTGGGTATCTCGCGCAGGAGCCGAGCGTCTTCCGCAAGCTTTCCGTGAGGGACAACGTGATGGCCGTCCTCGAGACGCTGCCCCTGTCGCGCCGCGAGCGCAAGGCCCGGGCGGATGAGCTTCTTGCGCCGTTCGACCTCCTGAAGGTCGCAGCCCAGCCCGCATACACCCTCTCCGGCGGCGAGCGCCGCAAGCTCGAGATCGCAAGGGCGCTTGCGAGGAACCCATCGATACTGATGCTCGACGAGCCGTTCGCCGGGGTGGACCCGCTCTCCGTCTGCGAGATACAGGACATCGTGCGCAACCTCGCCTCCTCGGGCCTCGGCATAATCATAACGGACCACAACGTGCGGGAGACTCTCTCCACGGTCCACAGGGCGTATCTCGTCTACGACGGGATGCTTCTGAAGGAGGGTACGAGCGAAGATCTCGTTGCCGACCCGGAAGTGAGGGAGAAGTATCTCGGGGAGAATTTTAGGATGTAGCCCACGCCCCCGGAGATGGAGGCAGGCGAAACGAAAAGACGAAAAGAGACAAGGAAAGGAGAAAGGGAATGAGCATAGAGGTAACGATGAGGCACAGCGACGTCAGGATAGAGGCGCTGAAGGAGTATGCCGAGAAGCGCATGGGCATACTCAAGGAGAAGTTTCCCAAGGTGACGAAGGTCTCGGTTGTCATAGACGTCGACGCCAAGAAGCACATGTACATGGCCGAAGTCGTGGCGAACCGCCTCGGCGAGACGGCCGTCGGCGCGAAGGAGTTCTCTCCGAGCGGCAAGAGCGTCATCGACGCGGCTGCGGCGAGGGCCGAGAGGCAGCTTCTGAAGATGCGCGTGAAGGCGCGCAAGGGCGTGGTGCGCCGCGAGAGGGCGGCTTCCGTCAAGAACTGAGAAGCGGACATGGAACGGGTGCCTACGGCGAAAGACAATTCCGGCGCTAACTTCACCATTGCCGACTTCTACGAAGCCGGCAGGGAGCGGCTGAAGCTCACCACGCTCGTCGGCGGGGCGGGGATGGACCGCCGCATCGTCGAGCCGATGGTCAACAGGCCGGGGCTCGCGCTCACGGGCTTCTACGAGCATTTCGCCTACAGGCGCCTCCAGCTCATCGGCAAGGCCGAGATGTCGTACCTGAAGTCGCTCGGCGAGAAAACCGCGCTTGAGCGCCTCAGGGCGCTTTTCGAGCGCGGGGCCAACTCGCTCATCTTCACCGGCGGCACGGAGCCCTCGCCCAAGATACTCTCGCTTGTGTCGGAGTACGGGCGCGTCGCGTTCTCGTCGCCGCTGAAGACGAGGGTGTTTTCCCACCACAGCGCGTTCGTCCTCGAGGCGCTTGCCGCGCCGAAGACGTCGCTCTACGGGACGACGATCGAGGTGTGCGGCCTCGGCGTCATGGTCGAGGGCGACCCCGGTCTCGGCAAGAGCGAGACGGCGCTGGGCCTCATAAAGCGAGGCCACGCGCTCGTCGCCGACGACTTCACCTGCATACGCAAGGATGTCGCGAACAACCTCCTCTACGCGAGCGCCTCCGCGTCGACCGCCGGCTACATGGAGATAAGGGGCATAGGCATAATCGACGTGGGCAAGATATTCGGCGTGGGCGCCGTGCGCGGCGAGAAGCGCCTGCAGATGGTCGTCACGTTCAAGCGCCTCAAGGACATCGCGGGCGAAGTCGACCGCGTCGGCCAGAAGCGTCGATTCAAGACGATACTCGGCGTGGACGTGCCGCAGGTGATAATACCAGTGAGCGAAGGGCGCGACCTCGTGAACCTCGTCGAGACCGCCGCGCAGCAGCAGAAGCTACTTCTTTCCGGAGTGGACGTAGTGGGCGAGCTTTCCGCTAGGCTTAAAAGCCGTGCCTGCCGGGCGACCGGCTCCGACAGACCAGAAAACTCAAAACCAAGGAGATAACCCAAGATGGAAGTTCTCACAAGGGAGATGAAGCTCCTCAACCGCTATGGCATGCATGTGCGGCCTGCAGGGCTTTTCGCCAAGGTTGCAAGCCGCTATGACGCTGACGTCACCGTCGAGAAGGACGGCAACGTCGTGTCGGGCAAGTCCATCATGGCCCTGATGACGCTCGAGGCGGTGTGCGGCACCGTCCTCAAGGTTACCGCGTCGGGGCCGCAGGCGAAGGAGGTTCTCGACGACCTGTCGGGGCTTGTCGGGCGCAAGTTCGACATATCTGATGAGCAGTAGGGGCCGAGACGCAGAAACCCTGAAGGGGCTGCCCGTGTCGCCAGGATGCGCCGCGGGAGGCGTCTACATTTTCCCGCGCCGCCCGCCCGACTCCGGCGAGGGCGGGCACGAGATTCCGCCCGAGCTCGTCGAGCACGAGCTCAAGCGCCTTGAAAATGCCCGCGAGGAGTGCATGCGCGACCTTGACGCGCTTGCAACGTCGCTCGGCGAGCGGCTGAACCTCCGCGACACGCGCCTTTTCGAGTGCCACCGCATGATGCTCGACGATCCGCTTCTCATAGGCGAGATAAGGTCGCTCGTCTCGAATGGGGGGTTGAACGCGGAAGGCGCGGTCCACCGCGCGGCGGAGGCGCTGCGCTCGAAGTTCGAGAAGATGAGCGACCAGTACTTCCGCGAGCGCGTGCTTGACCTGGACGACGTGGAAAGACGGCTTCTAGACAGGCTTTCCGGCACGGGTTCCGACGTTCCGGTGGAGATGCCTGGCCCTGCGATAGTCGTCGCGGACGACCTTACCCCCTCCGAAACGATGCGCCTTCCGCATGCCAAGGTGCTTGGCATCGTCACAGACAGGGGTTCTCTCACAAGCCACGTGGCTCTTCTTGCGCGAGCCCTCGGCATACCGTGCATTGCCGGCCTGGGCGACATCTCCTCCCGCGTCAGCGCGGGCGAGCGCATTCTCATCGACGGTGCGGAGGGCTCTGTCATCCTCAACCCCGACGAATCCGCCGAGAAGGCCTTCTCCTCCAAGGCCGAAAAGGAGCGGGAGGCTGCCGCCGTCCCGCAGGCTTCCGCTGGGTCGCTCAGGAACGGAGGCAGCGTAGGTCTCTACGTCAACCTGCACCCGGGGATGCCGTTCGACGGCGCGAGGAAGTCCGGCGCGCGCGGCATAGGCCTCTACCGCAGTGAATACCTCTGGATCGAGCGTGGCGAGGAGCCGGGCGAAGAGGAGCAGTACAAGGCCTACCATGAGGCCGCCCAGCTCGCTAGGGAGCTCTCGCCGGACGCCCCGGTCGTCATAAGGGTGCTCGATATCGGCGGGGACAAGGCAGTGGCCGGGGTGGGAGCGCACGAGGAGAACCCGTTTCTCGGCAACAGGTCGATAAGGTACCTCCTTTCACGCCCGGACGTGTTCCGCAGGCAGGTGAGGGCGATCCTGCGCGCCTCCGAAGGCGGGCATGTGAGGCTCATGTACCCGATGATCAGCTGTGTCGAGGAGGTGGACGCGGCGAATGCGCTCGTCGACGAGGTGAAAGGCGAGCTTGTCTCCTCCGGCGCGGACTATGCGGCCTCCGTGCGCGTGGGGGCGATGATCGAGGTTCCGGCCGCCGCCCTCGTCGCGGACGCGATTGCGCGCAAGGTGGACTTCCTTTCGATAGGCACGAACGACCTTGTGCAGTACACGCTCGCTGCGGACAGGGCCAACGAGACGGTGGCAAGGCTCTACCAGCCCACGCACCCCGCAGTCCTCAAGCTCGTGCGCATGACGATCGCCGCGGCAAAGAGGCGGGGGATTCCCGTGGAGGTCTGCGGCGAGAGCGCGGCCGACCCGGTGACGGGGGTTCTCTGGGCTGCGTTCGGCGCAGACGCGCTTTCGATGAGCCCAAGCTACATACCGGCGATGTCGAAGGTGCTCGCGGCGCTTTCGAGGGAGGATCTCGCGGGCTACGCCTCCTTTGCCGAGGCGCTGCCGGATTCGTCAGCCGCCGCCGAGACGCTCGAGGCGCTCAAGAAGCGCCTTGCCGCGCTGGTGGGAGTTTCATGAAGATGTCTTGTGAGGATAAAAGGAAATGGCGATAAAGATACTTGGAACAGGCAGCTACCTGCCGTCGAAGGTGATAACGAACGACAATCTCGCGTCTGCGCTTGACACGAGCGACGAGTGGATATTCTCCCACACGGGCATCCATTCGCGCCACGTGGCGGAAGACGGGGAGACGACGTCCACGATGGCGGCGAAGGCCGCGAAGGAGGCGATGGCGGCATCGGGCGTTCAGCCCGGGGAGATAGGGCTTGTCGTCGTGGCTACGTCCACGCCCGATTTCTGCACCTTCCCCTCGACCGCCTGCATCGTGCAGGGGATGCTCGGCTGCGAGGGCGCCGGGGCGTTCGACCTCCAGGCCGCGTGCGCGGGCTTCGTCTATGCGCTCGACATGGCGCGCGGCTACGTGGCGACGCATCCCGGGAAGAAGGCCCTCGTAATCGGCGCGGAGTGCCTTTCGAGGATACTCGACTGGACCGACCGCGCATGCTGCATACTCTTCGGCGACGGTGCCGGGGCGGTAGTGGTGGGCGCGGACGGCGAGGCCACGCCGACAGCGCGAGTGGTTCTCGGTGCCGACGGCAGGGGCAGCCATTTCATTGAGCGTAGCGGCGGCACGAAGGACGCTCTCGTGCTTGACCCGAAGACAGGCATTCCCGCCCGGCCCGACCCCCGGCTGCCCGTAATGACCCTCCAGGGCCACGACGTCTTCGCCTTTGCGGTGAGGGTGCTCGCCAGGACGGCGCAGGAGCTCTGCGATATGGGCGGCGAGGCGGTTGCGGACATCGACAGGGTGTTTGCGCACCAGGCAAACGGCAGGATAATCGAGGCCGTTGCGCGGCGGATGAAGCTGCCGCTCGAGAAGTTCTTCCTGAACCTCGACACGACTGCGAACACGTCTGCGGCGTCGATCCCGATTTCGCTCGACGAGGCCGTGCGGAAGGGCGAGCTCAGGGACGGGATGAAGATACTCATGATCGGCTTCGGGGCGGGGCTTACGTACGGCGGCGTCCGCTGCGACTGGCCGACACTCTGAATTTCAAGGGAGAGGAAACACGACAATGAAGAAAGTGATGATAACCGGCATCGGAATGTTCTGCGCGAACGGAAACGGCAAGGACGCCGTCTGGTCTTCGATCAAGGCGGGAACGCCGGGCATAGGCAAGATAACGAAGTTCGACGCCTCCAGGTGCTTTTGCAGGATCGCCGGCGAAGCCAAGGGGTTCGACGAGTGGGCCACGTCGAAAGGCTATCTCGACCGCAGGGCTGCTCGGCACATGGCCCCGTTCGCGCAGTATGCGGTCGCGACGGCGTGCGAGGCGTGGCAGGACGCTGGCTTTTCGGAGGCGAACCGCCCCGACATGACTCGCGTCGGCGTGCTCATCGGGAACGGCATAGGCGGCATTGACATTATCGGCGAGTCGTTCCGCACGCTCTTCGACCGCGGTCCCGACAGGGTCTCGCCGCTCGCAGTGCCCGAGCTCATCCCGAACGAGGCGGCAGGCAACGTCTCGATTGCCCTCGGCGCCAAGGGACCGTCGCAGGTCGTGGTCACGGCGTGCGCCTCCTCTACGGATGCAATCGGCTTTGCGCTCGACATGATAAGGTCCGGTCGCGCCGACGTTGTCGTGGCAGGCGGAACCGAGGCTGCAGTTCTGGAGTTCACCGTCGCGGGGTTCATGAAGATGAAGGCGCTATCGACGCATTTCAACGACACGCCCGAGAAGGCGTCGCGCCCATTCAACGCCGACCGCGACGGCTTCGTCATGGGAGAGGGCGCGGCGACGCTCATATTGGAGTCGGAGGAACACGCCAAGGCGCGCGGCGCCAGGGTCTACGCCGAGCTTGCCGGCTACGGGGCGACGTGCGACGCATTCCACATCACCGCGCCGGATCCGAGCGCCGACGGGGCGATAAGGGCCATTGAGATCGCCCTCAGGGACGCTGGGGTCGAGGACAAGTCGCAGGTTGACTACATAAACGCCCACGGAACATCGACGCATTTGAATGACCAGATGGAGACGAAGGCGTTCAAGACCGTCTTCGGCGAGGAGCTCGCGCATAAGATAAGCATATCCTCCACGAAGTCCATGCACGGCCACCTTCTCGGCGGGGCGGGCGCGCTCGAGGCCGCCATTACCGCGCTTTCCATCCACGAAGGGTTCGTGCCGCCCACGATCAACTACGAAAATCCGGATCTCGACGTCGATGTCGAGAAGGGCGAGACGCCTCTCGACCTCGACTATACGCCGAACGTCGGCAAGAAGCGCGACATCCGCGTGGCGCTTTCGAACTCGCTCGGCTTCGGCGGGCACAACGGAATTCTCGTGCTTAGGAAGGTCTGACAGGAGCTCCAAGATGGAATATCCCCACTTCAGGACCGTCTTCAACAGAAAGGGAGTCGACCTCCTGCCGCATAGGGACCCGTTTCTTTTCGTCGACAGGCTGATATCAGCCGACGAGACGGGCGCACTGGGCGAATATACCTTCGACTTCGGGAAGAACTCGTTTTTCGAAGGTCATTTCCCCGACAGGCCTGTTGTCCCCGGCGTTGTGCTTGTAGAGGCAATGAGCCAGGTCGCAGGGGCGTCGCTAATCGCGCGCGACGTCATCGGCGAAAAGGTCGGATTCGCCCTTGCGTCGATTTCCGAGGCGAAGTTCAGACGGCCGGTGTGCCCGGGCGACAGGTTTGTGACAGTCGCCAAGGTGGTACGCGAGCGCGCGCCCGTCGGCGTGTACGAGCTCAAGGGATATGTCGACGGCGCGCTTGCCGCGGAGTGCCGCGTCACATGCATGATTCTAAGGGGGGGCGAGAGGAAATGAGACGTCCTTTGGGCGGACTGGCCGCGGCGCTTGCATGCGCCGCGCTTTTGCCGCATGCGCTCCTGGCACAGATCGAGATTGGCTGGGGCGAGGCGGACATAACGCCGCCCTTCACCAAGAAGGTTCCGCTCGACGGGCAGTACTACCAGCGCTTCGCAAACGGCGTCCATACGCCGCTCAGTTTCGTCGCCGTGGCGTTCAGGAACGGCAGAGACTACTTCCTCACCGGGTCGATCGACAACGTGAGCGTGTGCGACTAGTGGGTGGAGGAGGTGCGCGCCGAGCTCAAGAAGAGGATCCCCGAGATAGATCCCTCGCGAGTCAGCATAAACTGCATACACACCCACTGCTCCCCGATGATTGGCTCGATGGACCTCTTGCCCGAGGCGTCTCGCAGGAAGGGG
>JAEEHL010000039.1 GCA_016280825.1 Verrucomicrobiota bacterium | reverse complement strand
GACGACTCGATCCACCGCGACGTGAAGCCGGAGAAGTCGATTGTCCTCGCGAGGCTCGGCGCGGATGCGGCTGAGTACCTCCCCGGCCTTCCCAAGGGCGCCGAGGTCGAGATGGACGGCGGGCTCGGCTGGGACGTCGTGAAGCCCACGACGGCCAAGGTGCTCGCCACGTTCAGGAAGGGCGGCGACGCGGCAGTCCTCGTGAACGAGTTCGGCAAGGGCCGCAGCTATTTCCTCACGGCGAACTACTTTGCGCACGCGCACATGACCTCGCGCTGGGAGATGATGCCCGGCAGGTTCGACTTCTGGCAGAACGTCGTCGAGCTGATGGGCTCGATGGCGAAGGCAGGCTACGCGAAGGCCGGCGCGGCGCTCCCGGTGGAGATCACGGGCGTCTCGCGCGAAGTGGAGGTCACGGTCGACGACCAGGGCTCTCGCTACGTGGTGCAGATGCTCGACTACGACGTGAAGTCCGATGGCGTGAAGGGCGCGAAGCTCAACGTGCCGGGCGAGAGGAAGATAAGAAAAGTCTACTACCCGGGCGAGAAGAACCCGCTCGCGCTCGACGGCCGCACGGCCGCCTTAAGGGACTTCTCAGTCTACGACATGTTCGTCGTCGAGTTTGAGGACTAACCACTGCGGTCGGTCGCGGAGGGCTGCCGCTTTAGGTGTTGCCTTTTGCAGCGGCAATGAACTGCCGCAGCGAGTAGTTCCGCATGACGGCCTTGAAAAGCCTCGTGTCGCCCGTGTTCCGCCGCGACTGGATGTCTTTTCGCGTCTCGCGGACGAGGCGGCGCATTTTCCACATCTGGGCGACGGCCCATGCATGGGCGCGAAGCGCGAACGTCTTGCCGCGCAGAAGCTGCACGACAACCTGCCCGAGGCAGAGAAGCTCGAACGCCGGGCGCACGAAGAGCCTGCCCCTTGTCCCGAGGCAGGTGGCAAGCGAAAACCTCATGTTGCGGTAGAAGCGCCGCATGACTGTCGAGCGGTCGGCGAACTTCGAGAATGTCGCGCTGTGCACATGTTCCACCGGCGTCGTCGGCACGTACCACGCCTCCCAGCCGCGCAGAAGCGCGCGGTGGCTGAAGTCGATTTCCTCGTAGTACGAGTGGAAGAAGTCGTAGAAGAGGCGGCCCACGTCTTCAATCGCCGCACGGCGCAGAATTAGCATTGCTCCGCTCGCCGCAAAGCAGCGGCGCGCAGCCTTGGCAATCGGCGCGGAGGCCGGTTCGAGCCACCCAGGAGTCGTGAGGGTGCCGAACGGAGTGAGCATCCCGCCGCATCCGTCGAGAAGCCACTCCGGGCCGTCTTTCCAGTTCTTGATGAGGATCGTCCCCTGCGCCATTCCGCACTTCGGGTGGGAGCCCATGAACTCGACGAGCGCGGTGAACGGGTCTTCGCGAAATACGATGTCGTTGTTGACGAGCGCGATGAAGGGCCTTGTGCAGTATGGAAGGGCGCGGTTGTTTGCCGCCGCGAAGCCGCCGTTTTCGGGCATGACGACGAACTTTGCCCTAGGGAAGTCTGCGGCGACCGCCGCCGTCTCCGCGTCGCCGGCGGCATCGTCTACCAGTATCGTCTCTGGGATGTCGCCTTCGAAGGCCTTTTCAAGCGACGCAAGGCAACGCCGCGTCAGATGCGCGTTTTTATACGCGCAAATCACGATTGACACCCTGTTTCGGGCGATGTGCGAATCTGGCTCTTTCCCCATCACAGTTATATTTTATCATATTTGCCGTTGTTTTTGATATAATACATTTCAAATGAATACGGGAACGAGAAGAATACTCTACGTTTCGAGCACGAGGCGGCCATGGTTCGAGGACCAGTCCGCCGCGGTTCACTTTGCAAACGCGCCGTATTCCATCGATGCGATAGGATACAATCTTGAGAAGCTCGGCTGGGAAGTGGGCTGGTGCGGCTGGCGGTCTTCACGCAGTCCGTTCGCGCTTGCGCGGCGCATTGACGAGTTCAAGCCGTCGATAGTCTACACCTACGGTTCGACCGTCGCGCTGCATCCTCTTTTCTGCCGCAGGTTTCTCTGCAGGCACAGGGCGTTCAGGGTCGTGCACGGCTGGGACGACCACTACGGGCGCATCTGGGGGAACATGTTCGGCTGGCCCGGCAAGGTTCTCATGGACTGGATGGAGAAGCGCATCGTGAAGAACTCAGACGCCGTCGTGACGCTTAGCTACGAGCTCCAGAAGATCGGCAGGAAGTGGGGCGTAGAGTGCAAGTACATCCCGAACGGGGCTGACCCCGTCGAGAATCTGCCGCGTTCGGAAAAGATAAAGCTGGAAGGGCGCTTCAAGGTCGTGTACACCGGCGACAAGGCGAAATGGAAGCACACCGAAGACGTCTGCCGCGCGATGAAGGGCCTTCCGGAAGACGTCAAGCTGTACCTTACCGGCAAGGACGAAGACTATCTCATGCGCTATGCGAGCAATAACTGCGTCTTTCTCGGTTGGCTCTCGAAAGAGGAGCAGTATGGCGTGATGGCGCAGGCAGACGCCTTTGTCTGCACTTCCGACCAGGACTGCAACGCGAAGCTCCAGGAGTACCTCCGCTGGAAGAAGCCCATTCTCGCCTACGACGGCGAACCAAACAATTTCTTCAGGAACGGAGAGACGGCGCTTCTTGCGAAGGACGGCGACTACGCACCGCTCGTGATGCGCCTTGCGGGCGACCCCGCGCTCTGCCGCCAGATCGCGGAAAACGCCGCGCGAAAGATACCCGTCTATTCGTGGTCGGAGATCGCCTCACAGTTCGACGAGTTCTTCGGGGAGGTGGCGAAGCGGTGAAACTGCTTTTCATAGACCATGAATGCCACAAGAAGACGCGTTCTGCGGAATTCTTCCTTGAGGTTGTGCGCAGGGCATTTGAGATTGCCGAGCATTATTACTCTCGATACTACAAGACGGGAGCCGAGAAGGCAATGGCCGGTTGCGACGGCGCGGTAATCTGGGAGTTCCCTATTTCACGGCGGCGATTCTATTTTCCCGGCAAGGTGAATGTCTTTGTCCCAATGTACGACAACGAATGGGCGAGCTTCTGGCAGTGGAAGCGCATCGCATGGAGCGGAATGGGCGTCATTTCGTTCTGCGACAAGGTGTCGGCGCACGCGCGGAAATGCGGAGTCAGAAACATCCTTGACGTTCGGTTTTTCCCTGACCCTGCAGGCCTTCCGCAGGAGAAGGGCGACCCCAAGCGCGTCTTCCTCTGGGAGCGCGGTGGAATAGGAAGGGAAGTCGCGGAGCAGTTGTTTCCAGAGGCGGCTGGATACACCTTCGTCGTCAAGCGCGGCGACGAGTTCATTGACAAGCAGACGTACCTTGGGCGAGTGGCCCAGTGCGGCATCGTCGTTGCCCCGCGCCGCAAAGAGGGCATAGGGATGGCGTTTCTCGAGGCGATGGCCATGGGCAAGTGCGTCGCGGCATACGACGACGCCACAATGAACGAATACATAACTGACGGTGAGAACGGCATCCTGTTTTCCGACAGGGGTCGTAGACCGGTTTCTGAAGAAGTTGTAGCCCATGTGAGAGACAAAGTCTCGCGCTCTGCCCACGCGCTGCGCGGCAGATGGCTTGACGGCGCGGCTGCGATAAACGATTTCCTGCGCGGCCAGAAGCCGTGTTGCCCGTCGCTTTTGGATAGACTGAAGATCGCGCTCGCCTACCCGCTGTTTCTCGTCGAGGGTGCGTTGCGCAGACTGGCTGCTAACAAGCTTGGTTGACCGTGGGCAGTGGAGGCGAGATTAAGCGCTACCGTCGCTTCAAAGACTGGGACTATGCGAAAGGGGCGTCGCTATTCATTACTATAGCGACGGCGCCGCGCAGGCCGCTTTTCGGCGAAATCGCCAATGGCAAGGTGGCGCTGTCGGCGCTGGGCGAGAAGGTGAAGGAGGCGCTTGAGGCAATGCCAGGGCTCAACTCTGGCCTTCGTCTCTTTGGCCATGTCGTAATGCCTGACCATGTTCACTTCAACTGCTGCCTTGAGCCTGGGCTAGAAGAGCCGTTTAAGACGCTTGGCTTCGCGATAAGGCGGTTTAAGAACTACACTACCAAGTTGGCCAAACGTAGTTTGGCCATCAATGCTGAGTCGGTGGCTGGCAGCATTGATGGCCGAGCTGCGCTCGGCCTGACCATTTGGCAGCAAGGCTACCATGACTACTTGCTCGTTTCACGCGAGATGATTGACGCGACCGAGCGCTATATTGCCTACAACCCCCTGAAATGGGAGGTAATGTATGGAGATGCTGGCGCCCTGCGCGTTGTAGAGCCGCTTTGCTCGCCTCGCCTTGGCATTGGCGACTACTGGAAGGGGGTTGGCAACATCGCGCTGCTCGACCCGGCAGAAAAACTCGTTTCGCTCAGAGTGTCGCGCGAGGTTGCCACGCCAGATGCAATCAGCGCCGTCGTGAAGCGCATGGAGAACGCCGTAGACAAAGGATACATTATAGTCAGCGGCTTTATCTCAAAGGGTGAGCAGGCGGTGCGCGACATGCTCTGCCGGCGCGGCGACGCGCGTTTCATCAGGGTATTGCCTTCATGCATACCGAACATGCGATTCAGGCCGGAGAGCCGCTATGTCGCGCCATTTGCCGATGGGAGATATCTTGAAATCGCCCAGGGCAATGAAGAGATTGAGTTCAGCCGCCGCGCCTGCCTCGACATCAACGCCGAGATAATCGAGATTGCCGCGGCAGGCGAAGGGCTCTCGCTCTACTGGAGGGCAGACGGGCCGCATGTATTGGATAGAGCTGCCCCCTCGCCTTGTCTTGGTAACGGCAGGGCTTCGCAGCTGGGCTCTAATGGCAGTATTGATGGCCAAACTGTGTTTGGCCTAAATACAAGGAGTTCTTATGGCTACCAATTCGTTTAACTGCTCGCCGATTCTGCTGATAGGCTTCAACCGTCCTGATTACATGGCGGCGCAGGTTGCGGCAATTAGGCCTGCCTGCCCCGATAAGCTGTATCTTGCCGTTGATGGCCCTCGTGCCGATAGACCAGGTGAAGCTGAACTTTGTCGCCAGGTGCGAGAATGCGCAGCGCTTGTAGATTGGCCATGTGAAGTCAAAACGTTTTTTCGCGAGAGAAACCTCGGCTGCAAATATGGCGTGAGCGGGGCCATAACCTGGTTTTTTGAGAATGAGGAAGAAGGTATCGTGCTTGAAGACGATTGTCGCCCAACAGTCGATTTTCTTCGCTTCGCTACTGCGATGCTTGAACGCTACAGGGGTGATGAGCGCATAGGCGCAGTGTGTGGCTTTAATTTCTTCAATTTGCAGAGCGACAAGAATGCGTCATGTCATTTTTCGCGTCATATGGATGTCTGGGGCTGGGCTTCGTGGCGAAGAGTATGGAAAGACTACGACGTGGAAATGGCACAAGACGGTGACGAGGTCAGTTCGCTTGTGGCCAATGCGGAATCAACTGCGTATTACAGGAATTTTTACATGGCCATAGCGAATGCGGTTCGCAACGGCCTCTCGACTTGGGATGTGCAGTTTTCGCTTTTGTTCCTGAAGAAAGGTTATTTGAGCATTGTGCCGAAAGTCAGGCTTGTTGCAAATGTTGGTCTTGCTGATAGCAGGGCGACGCATACGGGTGGCTATGTATATTGGGCTCATGAATGGGCACAGACTGGCGTTGTTGGTGTTGCCCCCCCCCCCCCCCCCCCCCCTGCTGGCCCCCTCCGTCCCACACCCACGCCCGCGCCGGCGGGCGGCGGCGTCGCGCCCGCGGGGCCCCCTGCGGCCGGGGGCGGCGGTGGCT
>JAEEHL010000038.1 GCA_016280825.1 Verrucomicrobiota bacterium | reverse complement strand
GCGGTAGGCGAGCGTATCGCCGTCGTCCTCGTAAAGCTCCGCGCCGCCCTCCTCACCCGGCCATACGTGGAACTCAACCGTTTCGTTCCAGCCCTTGTCGATGTGCAGAACGCCCTCTGGCCACATCGGGACAATCGCCCCGGCGCGGACGTACAATCCGCCGCCCCAGCCGTCCCCGACAGCCACCGGACGCCTGCATGGCCCGACCACCTTCTCGCCGGTCCGCCACTCGTACCACGTTCCCGGCGGGATGACCGCCTCGGGCGAGAATGCGGAGACGAGCAGGTCGTTGCCGAAGAGATACGTGCCGCACTCGTCGGCATACTCCGCGCGGCCGGGGTAGGCGAAGGCGAGCGGGCGCGCGAACGGCCAGCCGGTCCTCGCGGCCTCGGCGGCCGCCGTGTAGATGTACGGGAAAAGGCGGTAGCGGAGGCGGATGTAATTGCGGATGACTTCCATGTCCTTCCTCTCGCGATACCATGCCTGCCTGAACGAATCCCAGTTGTTCTGCTGGCTCCATGGCGCGAAGACGCCGTAGTGGAGCGACGGAAGGTCCGCGACGTCCATGTCGCACGACTGGTTCGGATGCCCCGACACGCCGAGGTTGAGAGTCGACACAAGCGTCTTCACGCCGCCGCCCGTGTCGCCCGCCCATGTCGCGACGAAGCGCTGGAGCCCGAGGTAGCCGCCGGCGGAATAGACCATCGCGCGCCTGCCCGTGTAGCCCTCGTAGCCTGTCGCCATCTGCTTGTCGTAGACGAGCGGATAGACGTTGTGGGCCTCCTCGTTTGAATACTTCCCGGCCCAGACGCGGCCGGGGAAGTCCACTACCTGCCATGCGCCGTCCAGCTTGAAGCAGCGCGCGCCGTCGTTGACGAAGCCCTTCAGGTGCTCGAACCAGGGCTCCGCCCCGCTCTGCTTGTCGCCGGTAAGCCCGTCCACGCGGCCTGACATCTGGCGGCGCGTATGCCTCACCTCGGCCGCCAGCTTCTGAACGTCAACCGGCTTCGGCTTCTCGACGCCGATGAAGGTCGCGTCGATGTGCTCGTCGACGAAAGTGCCGTCATCCTCGCCCGCCAGCCGCTGGGACTGCTTCGAGATCGGCCTGGCCCTGCCTTCCACCAGCGCCTCCTCGTAGACGAAATGGTCGTAGCGCGTGCATAGCCAGAGCGACAGCTTGAAGCCCATGCCCATGAGAGCCGCCATCCAGGTCTTGTTCCTCGCCGTCGGGTTCTTGTGCGCATAGAACGGAATCTCGAAGCGCTTGTTCCACTGCTTCTTCGTCGTCGAGTCGTAGAACCCCTCCATCCAGCCGGGCTCGAGCCCGAACACGTCGCACGGGAAGTCTAGCTCGCGGAACTTCGACGCCTCTGCCGCGACCTCGTACTGGTCCAGCCACTGGTTGGCGACGTACGCAAAGCCGTACGCGAATGCCGGCAGGAGCTGCGGGCGCCCCGTCAGGCGCGTATAGGCGTCGAGCAGCGCTCGGTAGTCGCCGCCCTTCAGGAGATAGAAGTCGACCTCGCCTTCCGGGGACGAGATGACGAGGGCGTCGGGGTCGGTATTCCCGACGTCCCACGTGTGCCGCCGCGTAGCGTTCATGACGATGCCGCGGCCCTTCGACGTGATCGCCATCGGGATCGGAATGTACGACGTGATGTTCTCCACCCAGATGTCGTAAGACCTGCCGCGGCGGTTGAGGCTCTCGCGGCTAGAGTCGCCAAGGCCGTAGACGGCCTCGTCCTTGGCGAGCCGAATGGAAATCCGGTAGCCCTTCGCTGTCTGCTCGACCGTCGGCATTTCGAAGCCCTCCGGCAGGCGCGCAACGGCTTCCGGCGAAAGGCGCTCCAGTATGCCGTACCGGTTCAGGAGCGATTCGGGCAGCTTTCCGTCCCTCGTCTCGCGCACGCGCACGATGTCCGGCGCAAGGCGCTCTATCTTCGTTTCGCCGGCCTGTGCCGCCAGCGCCAGTCCCGCAAGCAGGATCCCTAGTGTCGTTCCATTGGCTTTCATGCAATCAGCCTCCTTCAGCACCTTTCCGCCCTTGTAGTCGTGGACGGGCGGAATGCCGCCCCATTCGCCGCCAACTCCTTCACGACGAAAACACTCTTGCTTTTCATGTACAGCTGGTCCTTTCTTGGGTAGGCTTTCCCCGACGCCTGCGGTTATTTTACCAAATCCCCGCCCTCGCCGCCACCACCCGCTTCCCGTGGGGGATTTAGGTGCGCCCCCCCGCCCATTGACTATGCCGACTTGGTTTGATATCATACGCGCACTAGTTCAAGTGAACCGCAATGCAAGATCAAGAGAAGGCAGGGCCGTAGCGTGAAGTATGCAATCATGAGCGATGTGCATGCGAACCCCAAGGCGCTGGGCACGGCCCTGGACGACGCGCGCCGTTTGGGCTGCGGGAAGTTCATAATGCTTGGCGACGTCACGGGGTACGGCTACGACCCGAAGGAGTCGCTGGAAATCGTCCGCAAGAACTTTGACGTGGTCCTCATGGGCAACCACGACTCGGCGTGCGTCGGGCTCGAGCCGGAGTGGGAAGTGATGACGAACAACAACTACGATCTCGACCGGATGGCTCGCGAGCAGCTGACGGAGGAAGAGCGCCAGTGGCTGCGCGAGAGGGAGTACCTGTACGAGGAGGCGGGATTCGCCTGCGCACACGGCGACTTCTCCCAGCCGAGGGCGTGGAGCTACATCTTCTGCTGCGAGGCGGCCGAGCGGAACTTCCTTTCACGCACCGAAGGCCTGATGTTCTGCGGCCACACGCACGTCGCGGCGATCTGGGAGCGGACGGCGAAAGGCGTATGCCGCCCGAAGCTCAAGAATCGTTTCGCGCATCCCGCCGCGAAGGTGGAGTCCGTCTCGTTCAGGCTGAACCCGACGAGCCGCTATATCGTCAACGTCGGAAGCGTCGGATATCCGCGGAACGACCTTTGCTGCTCGTACGGCATCTACGACGCGGACGCGCGGCGCATGACGGTCCGGCGCCTGCCGTTCGACTTCAAGTCGTACATCCTTGCGATGCTGGACCGTAAGCTCCAGCTGCCGTTCTGGCTCCTGCGGC
>JAEEHL010000037.1 GCA_016280825.1 Verrucomicrobiota bacterium | reverse complement strand
CGACCGCATCTTCATCGAGGAGCGCATCTATAAGCGCATCGAGAACGAGAAGACCTACGAGGGCGTGCAGAAGACGGTGATCGAGGGCTTCAGGCCGTTCCGCAAGGAGCTTCGGCGCGACGTCACGCCCGATGACGTGGAGCGGCTTCTCAAGCTGCAGATACGCCGCATCTCGCAGTTCGACATCGACAAGAACCGCGAGGAGATTGAGAACGTGCGGCGCGAGGAGGCGGAGGTCAAGGACAACCTCGCCCACCTCCGGGCGGTCGTCGTGAAGTACCTGAAGGGCCTCGTCAAGGAATACTCGAAGAAGTACCCGCGCTGCACGCAGGTCGCGAAGGGCGCGTTCAAGCAGGTGGACGTCAAGGCTATCACCGCGAGCGAGCTCACCATTCGCTGGGACCGAGAGAATAACTACGTTGGCTCGGGGCTGCGCGGCGGCGACGAGCTCTTCAAGTGCTCGTCGCTCGACGAGCTTCTTCTCGTGTGGAAGGACGGCCGCTTCAAGAAGACGCTACCGGACGACAAGATATTCGTCGACAAGGACCTTCTCGCCGTCCTTCGGTACGACCAGGAGAAGGACCGCGAGACGCGCGACTTCACCTGCGTCTACGAGGAGGGGGGCTATGGCTTTAGCTACATAAAGCGCTTCTGCTTCGGCGGGCTAATAAGGAACAAGGAATACCGCCTTGCGCCGGAGAAGCCGAAGTCGAAGATACTCTTCTTCCAGGAGGGCTGCCCGGACACGATCTACGTGAAGTTCAAGCCCGTCAAGAACCAGAAGATACACCAACAGCACTTCCTCCCGAAGGAGCAGGTCAAGCGAGTGAACGCCGCTACCGGCAAGCTCGAGGACCAGGATGTCGTGCTCATACGCGGCGCCTCGGCGCGCGGCAAGCAGCTCACGACGAAGCCCATTGCGCGCATAGCCTCGGCCAAGGGGTCGTGGTGGGACGATTCGGAGCCTCCGTCCAAGGGCGTTCTCGACTGAGGTGGTTCGGTAGTTAGGTAGTTTGGTGGTTTGGTGGTTAGGTAGTTCGGTAGTTAGGTGGTTTTCACTCCCTCACTCCCTCACTCATTACTCATCACCCATCACTGACTCCTGACCCCTGACCCCTGATTGCCGATTTGCAGTATAGTGCGTGGATATGATATAATTCACGCCATGAAAGTGATGAAAAGACTTTTTGTCCTTGCGACGGCGGCAATGCTGGCGCTTGCGGGCGGGTGCAGGCGCGAAGACGTGCGCACCTTCGACATGGAAGTGAAGTCGCTCAGCGAGTCGAACGCGCCTGCGATCACGGCGGCGCTTTCGAAGTACGGCGGCGTCAGGAAGGGGACGGTCGCGTTCGACTACGAGAAGAAGACCGTCTCGCTTGAATACGACTCGATGCAGGTCGCCAAGGCCAACCTCAGGATGGCCATCGAGGCGGCCGTCTCGAAATGAAGATCGTCGACTGCGACTATTTCGTCGTCGGCTCGGGCATGGCCGGGCTGATGAGCGCCCTCCATCTCGCAAGCTACGGCAAGGTGACGCTCGCAACGAAGCTCCGCCTGCAGGACTGCAATACGAACTTCGCGCAGGGCGGGATATGCTGCGTGATGGACCCCTCGGACAGCTTCGACAAGCACGCGCGCGACACGATGATAGCGGGCGCGTGGCTCGGAGACTCGCGCGTCGTACACGAAATCTGCTCGCATGCGCCTGAGGGGATAGCCGACCTCGTCGCCTGCGGGGTGAAGTTCGCCGTGAAGGGCGACGGCTCGTGGGACCTTACGCGGGAGGGCGGCCACAGTGCGCGGCGCATCCTGCACGCGGGCGACATAACCGGCGAGAAGTGCGAGGCGGCGATGATACGGCGCATAAGGCGCTCGGGCGTCGACCTTCGCGAGAGGACGGTCGTCATCGACCTCGTGATGTCGCGGCGGCTCGGCATGCCGGGCGAGAACCGCTGCCTTGGCGCATACGTGCTCGACCGCGACAGCGGCGAGGTGTACGCCATCCGCTCGCCCAACACGATTCTCGCCACTGGCGGCTGCGGCAAGGTGTACCTCTACACGTGCAACCCCGACTGCGCGACGGGCGACGGAATAGCGCTCGCGTGGCGCGCCGGCGCGAAGGTTGAGAACATGGAGTTCATGCAGTTCCACCCGACATGCCTCTACCATCCGAACGCGAGGCGCTTTCTCATTAGCGAGGCCGTGCGCGGCGAAGGAGCGGAGCTCGTAGACAAGCACGGCAGGCGCTTCATGGAGAAGTACGACCCTCGCGGCTCGCTTGCGCCGCGCGACATTGTCGCAAGGTCGATCGACTCCGAGATGAAGCGCACGGGCGACGACTGCATGTTCCTCGACATACGCCACAAGGGCGCGAGATACCTGAAGCGGCGCTTCCCCAACATCTACGCGAAGTGCCTTTCGTTCGGCATCGACATGGCGAAGGACCTCATCCCCGTCGTCCCCGCCGCGCACTACACGTGCGGTGGAATACAGGCGACTACCGACGGCAGGACATCCGTGCCCGGGCTTTCGGCGGTAGGCGAGTGCGCCTCGACGAGGCTTCACGGGGCGAATCGCCTTGCGTCGAATTCCCTCATGGAGGCGCTTGTCTGCGCGAGGCTTACCGCCGCGAGGCTTGGCCCTAATCCGGAGAGGTTCGCCGCGAAGCCCAAGATACCGGCGTGGCGCACCGGCAGCGCCGTGCCGCCCGACGAGGCCGTTCTCGTAAGCCACATGTGGGACGAGATCCGCCGCCTCATGTGGGACTATGTCGGCATCGTCCGCACGAACAAGCGCCTCGCGCGCGCCGCGCACAGGCTGCGCATCCTGAGGCGCGAGATACGCGACTACTACTTCCGCTACCTCGTGACGCCCGACACGCTGGAGCTGAGGAACCTCGCGGTCTGCGCCCAGCTTATCGTGCGATGCGCCCAGAAGCGCCGCGAGTCGCGGGGGCTCCACTATACGCTCGACTACCCGCGCCAGGCGAAGACGATCCGCCAGAGCGTCCTTCCCGGCTTCAGGAGCAGGTGAAATGGAGAGCGTTCTCGAGGTCGATGGGCTGAAGGTGCATTTCCCCGTGAAAAAGGGGTTCTTCGCCCGCACCGTCGGGTACGTGAAGGCGGTCGACGGGGTTAGCTTCTCGCTTGCGCGCGGAGAGACGCTCGGCATTGCTGGCGAGTCCGGGAGCGGAAAATCGACTCTCGCCCGCGCCATCGTAGGGCTTGAGAAGCCGACGGCCGGCCAAATACGCGCCTCGGGGCGCGTCTCGATGGTCTTTCAGGATCCCCTTGGCTCGCTCAATCCGCGGCAGAGCGTAGGGGAGATAATTGGCACGGTGCCGCGCGGCATGAAGAAGCCCGACGTCGCGGCGCTTCTCGGCGAGGTGGGGCTGCCGCTTTCCGCCGCCGACAAGTACCCGCACGAATTCTCCGGCGGCGAGAGGCAGAGGGTGTGCATTGCGCGGGCGCTTGCCGTTGAGCCGGAGATACTTGTCTGCGACGAGGCCGTGAGCGCGCTCGACCTTTCGATCCGCTCGCAGGTGCTGGACCTCCTTTCGCGCCTCAAGCGCGACCGCTCGCTAAGCATGCTCTTCATAACGCACGACCTCGGCGTCGTCGCGCATTTCTGCTCGCGGATGATCGTGATGCGCTCGGGAGTCGTCGTGGAGGAGGGCGCCCCCAAGGAAGTCCTGCGCGCGCCTGCGCATGAATACACGCGGCGGCTTGTCGATTCCATCCTGCACGTTGGCGGGGGAGAGGGCTCGTAATGGCGCTTTCGATACCAGAGTCGGTCATCGAGGACGTGAAGATGCGCACGGACCTCGTGGACCTCATTGCGTCGTACGGCATACAGATACGCTCCTCGGGCTCGTCGAAGACGGCGTGCTGCCCGTTCCACAACGAGAAGACGCCGTCGTTCCACATAAACGAGCGGAAGGGCTTCTACCACTGCTTCGGCTGCGGCGAAAGCGGCGACGCGATAAAGTTCGTAGAGAAGATGGACGGGCTATCGTTCGTCGAGGCCGTGAAGAAACTCGCCGCGCCACTTGGGATAAAGGTCGAGGAGAAGGAAGATCCCGAGGCGTCGCGCCGAAAGCGCCTCTACTCGCTCATGGGCGAGGTGGCCGCGTTCTACAGGCGCTGCCTCGTGCAGACGAAGGAGGGCGCGAAGGCGCGCGAGTACCTCGTCTCCCGCGAGCTCGACGACAAGACGTGCGACGACTGGCAGATCGGCTATGCGCCGGCAGGCGCGGCAGTCATGCTCAAGTGGGCGGAGAAGCACGGCTATACGCCTGAGGAGCTTGAGGAGGCGGGCATAATCAAGGCGCCGCAGGGGCCGGGCGACAGGGGCTACCACCGCTTCGGCGGGCGGCTCATGTTCACGATCAAGGACAGGCAGGGGCGCACGGTGGCGTTCTCCGGCAGGCAGCTCGTACCAGACAAGAAGTCCGGCAAGTACGTGAACTCGCCCGAGACGCCGATATTCAGGAAGTCATCGGTCTTGTTCGCGTTCGACAGGGCGGCTGCGGCTATCGCGCGCTCGCCGAACCGCGAGGGCATTGTCTGCGAAGGGCAGATAGACACCATTCGCCTGCATACGGCGGGGTTTACGAACGCCGTCGCCTCCCAGGGAACTGCGTTCACCGAGGAGCATGCGGCCATGCTCAAGAAGGCGGCCGACTCGATGGTCGTCATGTACGACGACGATGCCGCGGGCCACAAGGCGACGGTGAAGGTTGCGCGGCTCCTTCTCGCGCTCGAGATGCCGGTTAGGACGGTGACGCTCCCCGGCGGGGAGGACCCTGACTCGTTTCTGCGCAAGAACGGCGCGGGCGCGCTCAAGAAGCTCGTCGAAGGGGCCGAGTCGATAGTCGCCTTCCAGATGCGTGCCGAAAGCGCAAAGGAGGCGAACCCCAAGTCAATCGACGCCGTAGCCCGCATTTCGCGCTCGGTGCTGCAGACGATTGCGTGCGCGAAGAGCGCAGTGCTGAGGGCGAGCATGCTCGACGAGGCTGCGCGTCTCATGGGGCTCCCCTTGGCGGCGATGCGTGAGGAGCTTTCGAATGTGGTTGCCGCGCAGTCGAGGCATCCTGCACGTCCCGCACCGGGATCGCGGAATGAAGAAGTGGATGCTGTTGCCGCGCCGGAGGAGGGGACGAAGCCCGCGAAGGAGCTTGCCATTGCGCCGCCATCGGCTGAAATGGCGTTTATGGGTTTTTTGATGGAGCATGAGTACGATGCGCAGCTTTCGGCGATTGTAGGGGAGTTTCTGCCGCCCGGGGTCTTCGCACACGGCTTCACACGGCGCTTTGTCGACGTTTGGCGTAGCGAGTGCGCATCGGGCGAAGATAGGCTAGCCGCCTTCGGAGAGATGCTTTCGGGCGACGAGCGCAAGTGGTTTGACACGGTCCTGCTTTCGCAGGGCAAGACGCAGGAAAGTTCGCTTTCCGCCGACGAAATAGCGGGAGACTTTGTGCGCACGCTCTGGAGGGCGCGGTTGGGGCGCCTTAGGGGGGATTTGTCGGCGGACGGTGGCGATGACATGAAGCGGATGAAGCTTACGATGGACATGAAGCGCCTCGCCACCATCCGCTGGGAGCTTGTGAAAGACCTCGTCTCGGAATACATCTGACAACCAATCTCCACCTGCACGGTTGATAGTTCTGGCCGTGTAGAGGGTGAGAGGGGGAGATTAGTTCTGAGTTCGGAATTGTAAAATCCTCTTGACTAACGACTGCCCCTTACCGGCCACTTTAACATTGACATTTACGCTTGGAATTGGTAAAATATCAGCATAAATGGCTAATCTCCCACTTTCGTCAGGAGTGCACAATGAATAAAGCAACGACCTGGATCTCGGTGGTAGCCGCGTTAATCGCGCCTATTGCAGCATTGGCTACGGCCGAACCCCCGTCCTTCATCTCAAGCGACGCGATCTTCTGGCTTGACGCGGCCATGCCGAGTACGCTCACGATAGACGTCATAGGGCGCGTCACGAACTGGACCTCGCGCGTCGGCGCCAACTACGCGAAAACGCCGGCGAGCGGATTGACATGCCCCGTCTTCGACGCGATGACGTACGGCATGCCGACAGTGGATTGCGGCGCGGTGGGCAGCAACAGGGACCTTGCCATCGCTACGAGGATAACTAACGCCCGCACGGTTGTCATGGTCGTGAAGATCGAGGCCAACGAGAATGCATTCTGGCTGGGCGACTACAGCGCCAACCATTTCCAGCGCGGCTCGGGCGGAGCGTACAGACCACCTGCCTCCGTCGCCGCTTGCAGAATCCAGAAGGTGTGGGACGGGCTTGACGAGGTTACGGACATATATTCCGAAGTCCCGGATTCCTCCAAGTTCAACATCGTGACGATGCAATTGAGCAACAACAGTGCCATCGACTCGCTGACCAAAGACCGCAACCAGGCAGGGCGCAACGGCGGCAAGCAGCTTTCCGAGCTTCTCGTCTTTTCGCGGAACCTGACCGACGCGGAGCGCGAAGCCGTGGTCGAGTATCTCGATGAGAAGTGGAACGAGAAGGACTTGGGCGACGTCGGCATATCTGTGGCTCGCACCGACTCCGCGACGGAATTCTCGGCCGACGGAGGCGAGACGTGGCAGACGTCGCTTGCCTTCGACAGGCCCGCAGTGTCTTCTGTCGTCACGATAATGGCGAGGAACCAGTCTACGCAGGGATGCTTCTTCGACTGGGGGAGCCTCCCGCCTGACACGCGCTTCGGAGACCGCTGCCACTCGTCCATCACGTTCCGGGTGCCAGTTGGAGGCGCGAGCATTGACTGCGCCTCCATCGCGCCCGGCGCAGTGAACACGTGGACAGGCGGCAGCGGAGACTTCGAGGACGCGGCGAACTGGAGCCTCGGGCGTGTACCCTGCTATGTCGACAGCGTAGTCATAGGCAACGCGGCGGACGGCACGGTGACGAACACGGTCACTGTAGCCAAGGCGTTCGAAATCGGGTCGCTCTCCATCGGCGACTCCAGCCCCGGCTGCGCGACGCTGTTCCTCAAGAACGGGCTTTCCACCAATGTCGTCGCCGGCGCCGTGACGGTGAACGCGCGTGGCACGATTGACCACTACGGCCCCTCGGACAACCTCTACCACCTCAATCTCGAGGTCGGCGGCAACATGACGATAAACGAGGGCGGGCTTGTCGATGCGCGCGGCAGGGGCTTTGGCGAGAGTCGTGGCGTTACTTCGACGGGGGCGATAGGCGCTGGCGTGACAAAGGGGTGCCACGGCGGGCGCGGGGCCGGCGCGGCGTATTGCTATGGCTGCATTCGCCATCCGTCGTTTCCCGGAATGGGAGGGACTGTCAGGAAGGGCGCGCCGGAATTCGTACTGTACAGATACGGGTGTGGCGGAGGAGTGGTCTATCTCGGCGTTACCGGCAATCTTGTCGTAAACGGCGAGATCTCCGCCGACGCAGGCGAGGAGCACGACCAGATGCAGGCGGCCGGGTCGATCCTCCTTAAATGCGCCGCGATTTCCGGCTCTGGGCGCATAGCGGCAAACGCGACGCGCGACAGGGGAACATACGGCGGCTCAGGCGGCGGGCGCATAGCCATACAGCAGAGCACCGCGCAGAACTTCTCCTACCAGGGCCTGCTCGGCACTGCCGGTGGCCCGGAATTCGAGAGGACGTATGATTACTACAGGCCCTCTTTCAACAACATATACGGCCATCCTACGTACAAGTATTTCGGATCCTCCTACGCCGCGGGCACAATATACATCGAGAGCGCCGGGGATTCTGCGGGGCGCGGCACCTTGCTCGTCAAGGGATGCAACGCCAACAATACGCTCCAGGCTGGCTATACCGACATCTCCGCGCTTGTCTCGGACGCGCAGGAGCCGTTCGGCGACGTCATAGTCACGAACGGGGCGCGCGTCATGATACGCTCCGGCTGCACGCTCAGGGTGTCGCGGAAGCTCGACGTCCGCGGTGGCGAGCTGGTGCAGGAGGATGCGACGGCGGTGCTCGAGCTTGTGGGCGACGACGACTTCGTCTACCTTGGCAGCAATACGCTCTACAACGTCAAGTGCACCGTGCCCGGGAAGAAGCTCTCCTTCGGCGCGCCAGACACGCTCTCGAAGCTCGTGATTCCAGCGGGCGGCTCGCTCGTCCTGAAGGGGGCGGAGGGGAACCCCGTGTCGCTCCTGCCGACGGACCCGGCGGAGGAATGGCGGATAGACGTCGACGCCGACGTCTCGCAGGACATCTCGCACGTCGCGGTCTCGAACTGCAACGCCTCGGCAGGCACCGGCATACTCGCAATCGAATCAACGGACCTCGGCGGCAACACGAAATGGTCGTTCGCGGCGGCGATCGTGCCGGGCGTGACGAACGAGTGGACCGGCGCGGTCTCGGCAGACTGGGCCGACGGCGGCAACTGGTCGCTCGCGCGCCAGGTGCAGGCCACGGACGTCGCGTACATCCCCGCAGGCCCTGCGGTGCAGCCGTCGATCCTCTCCGGCACGATGTCGCTGAACGAACTTGTAGTCGAAAGCGGCGCGTCGCTCACCCTCGCTGGCGAGTGCGACATCACAGTCACCAATAGATTCACGTGCGCGGGAGCCCTGGTTTTCACCGATAAGGAAAAGCTCAGATTCACCGGAAGCGCCAACCTGACTGGCGCGACCGTGACAAGGGGGTCGGGGCGCGTCTACATCGCGGGCGAAGGAGCGCAGACGGTGAATCTCGCCGGAAAGAGCTTCTACAAGGTCATAGTCAGGCGGCCGGGTGGCTCGCTCGCGCTGAACGGCGGCTTCACAGCGCACGAGCTCTGGTGCAATGCCACGGCGGTGCAGTCGATAGCGGTCGAGCAGGGAACGACAATCGCGTTGGACGAGATGTACGTGAACGGGCTTGTCGGCTCGGAGCAGCGACTGACGGTTGGATCGTCCGTCCCCGGCTCGAAGTGGTATCTCAACGCTACGGCGCTCGACCAGTGCTTTACGGGCGTCATGGTGAGCGACTGCGACGCCTCCGGTGGTGCGACAGTCGTCGCGGGAGCGTCTTCCACGAACGTCGACGGCAGCAACGTCAACTTCGACTTCACGACTGCCACGGCGAACTGGATAGGAGGCGACGGGTATTTCGACGACGCGTCGAAGTGGGCGCCTGCAGTGGCGCCCGGCGCGGCCACGAAGACGACAATCTACGCCGAGGAGGGCGAGACGTTCACGGTCACGGTGAGGTCGGCGGCTTCCGTAGCGTCGCTTGCGGTGACTGGGACGGACGACTCCGCGCCGACTCTCCTTGCGAACGCGGCGGTTGCAGTGGCGGGCGCCGCTGTCGTCCGCACGAACGCGACGCTTGTCCTAAATGCGTACAGCGACCTTGGCTCGGCTCCGAACACGGTCGGGGGCGTCTTCCATCTCCGCAGCGGCGCCGTGCTCACGCACACAGGGCCTGCGTCGGAAGAGAACGCCAAGGTGCACGTTGCAGTGGCGGGCGATATGCTCGTTGAGACGGGCGCGGCGGTCGATGTGCTTGGCAAGGGCTATACCACGGGGAAAGGCCCTGGTTGGTACAAAGGCAGTATTGGCGGCACTACGCGTCAGGGGGCCACACATGGCGGATGCGGAGTCGAGTACATCGACCTGAGGGTGCCGTGCTATGGCTCGATGTTCGCGCCTTTCAGGTGGGGCAGCGGCACGGTAGAACATACAGCAGCGCAGCCACCTGGGTATGGCTACGGCGGGGGCGCGGTGAAGTTGACTGTCGGCGGGACGCTTCGCCTCGATGGGAGCATCTGCGCAGACGGAAACTATGAATACGACACGTCTGCGGCGGGCGGCAGTGTCTTCCTCGACGTAGGGATTCTCTCAGGCGCGGGCAAGGTCTCCGCCGCAGCAGGCGGCGTGGGATCGATTGGCGCAGGCAGGCGGGGCGGAGGCGGGCGAATCGCGATCTACCAGCGCAGCCTGCCTGCGCTCTCGCAGTTCAGCGGAACAGTCTCGACATGCAACGGCCTAAGCGGCGGCGCCGGCACGTACTTTTTCTCGGGTTCCAGCTCGTCTAGCGCAGGCACCGAGCTTGCCTTTGAGAAGGCCGTCTCGCCCAGCTACATCTCGCAGTTCCCGATGACGAACGACTATGTCGACGTGACGGGCCACACAACTGCGCTGAAGCGGCTGCGCAAGGCATACGCAGACGTCAACCTCACGATTGCGAGCGCCATTGTGAGCGTGACGAACGCATCCGCCGAGGGACTCTGGGACCTTGGCGCGACAATCAGGGTGAGGGACCTCGACCTCGCGGACGCCAACGCAAAGCTGTATCTAAACGGCTGCACGATAGAGGTGCTTGACTACGAGCACAAGAACGGGCGAGGCTGGTATTCCGGCAGCTATGAGGCGGCGGTCGCTGCGGGCAAGGTCGTGCTCGGAGAGGCCAACGGGGTGCCTGGCAAGGTCGTCTGGCGTCGCATGGGCTTGAAAGTCACGGTAAGATAATGGCGTCTAGGGTTGGGCGGCAAGTCGTTTTGCGTGGCATGAAATACGTTCTTGATTCAAGACAGGTAAAACCGGGGATGGGCTTTGTCGCCCTCAAGGGCGAGCGCGTCGACGGCCGCGACTACATTCCTGCCGCGCTCGCCGCTGGCGCCGCGAAGGTCATAGAGGGGCTTGAGGCGCTTCAGGACGAGGCCCGCGAATACCGCAGGAGCCTCAAGGCCAAGGTAATAGGCATTACCGGGTCATCGGGCAAGACGACTACGAAGGAGTTTCTGAAGACGTTCCTTCAATGCTACGGCACGGAAGGCAACTACAACAATCACATCGGGCTCCCGATGACGATCCTCAATTGCCCGCCTGACGAGAAATTCCTCGTTCTCGAGATGGGCACGAGCAACCCAGGCGAGATTGCCGCGCTCTGCGACATAGCCGAGCCGGACGTAGGGCTTCTCGTCTCGCTTGGTTCGGCGCATATCGAGCATTTCGGCTCGTGCGATGCGATAGAGAAGGAGAAGATGACGCTTCTTTCCCGTGCGCGCGATTTCGGGCTGCGCTGGGACGAAGTGCCGCCGGCGCCTTTTGACTGCCCGCTTCCCGGGGAGCACAACTTCTCCAACATGTCGCTTGCGTATGCGGCGGCGCGCAGGTTGGGCATCGACGAGGCGACATGCCGCGAGAGGCTCGCCGGATTCTCGCTGCCCGGCCAGAGATGGAAGAAGTTCGAGAAGGGCGGCGTACAGTTCATTGATGACTCGTACAATGCAAACCCAGAGTCGATGAAGGCGGCGCTTGATGCGTTCATGGCGACGCCGTGCAAGGGCAGGCGCATCGCCGTTCTCGGCGACATGCTGGAACTTGGCGAATGCGCGATGGAACGGCATCGCGAGATTTTCGAGTATGCGGAAAATCTTGGAATAGACGTCGTGATTGGCATGGGGAATTTTAGTTCTCGCTGCAAGAGCTCTCATTCGTTCGAGACGCTTGAGGGCCTCAAGCGGGATTTCTGGAACATCGTCTCGCCAGGCGACCTCGTGCTTCTAAAGGCTTCCCATTCAATGCGCCTCGGGGATCTCATCGGCTAAACCTAAAAATCGCAGTTGAACCCAAGTCGCCTTCTTGCCGT
>JAEEHL010000036.1 GCA_016280825.1 Verrucomicrobiota bacterium | reverse complement strand
GCGAGACACTCTCCGTCGGGTGCGCACGCTCCGGCGGGCGCCGGGGGCCAGGAGCAAGGGGGCATGGCCTCCCGGAGAAATATCCGCAATGGGCGAAGCACCTTTCGACGGCCGACGCCCCTCTCGCGACGGACGTGTACCTCGCGGCGCTTCGGAAGGCGCCCGACAAGAGCGTGGTCCTCTGCAGCGTCGGATTCCTGAACAACGTCGCGGACCTCCTCAGGGCCGACAGGGAGCTCGTCGAGCGCAAGGTGCGCCTTTGGGTCGCGATGGCCTGCAGCTATCCGGACGGCGAGGAATACAACTCCAAGTTCGACCCGCAGGCGAGCGACTACGCCTTCTCGAACTGGCCGAGGACCGTCCCCATTGTCTGGACAGACTTCCAATACGGGCGCGACTGCTACACCGGCCGCGCCGTCGCGGAACTCCCCGGCGACGGGAACCCCGTCAAGGACGCGTTCGCAAGCCGCCTCACGCCGCGCAGCAAGGTGATTCCCCGCGGCATCCCGGGCCAGCGGCCGACATGGGACCAGATCGAGGGCCACCCGAGCTGGGACGAAACGGCGGTGCTCATAGCCGTGCGTGGCATTGAGCCGTATTTCGGGCTGGAGCGCGGCCGCTACCGCATGGTAGGCACGGAGGGGAAGAACGAATGGATAGCCGACCCGAAGTCGGCGTGTGGCCGTGTGACGGAGAAAATGCCCAAGGCGGATGTGGCGCGGACAATAGACGAGCTCATGTGTCGCCCAAGCAGAAAGGACAGGAAATGAATACGCTGGCAAAATGCATTGTAGTTTCGGCAACACCCCTGTCGCTTATGGCGGGCTATCTCGCGGATAATGCCGGCATATGCAACGTGCGGCTTTCGCGCGGATTCTGGTTCGACAGGCTCGAGACAAACAGGGTCTCGACGCTCAGGACGTGCATCGAAAAGTGCCGCGAGACGCCGCGCATCGCGAACTTCACGAACGCGGCGGCACGCGCAATTGGCACGTTCGGCGGAATCCCCTTCGACGACTCCGACGTGTACAAGGTCGTGGAGGGCGCTGCCTACGTCTATGCCACGAGCCGCGACGCGAAGCTCAAGGAGTGGATCGACTGGTTTGCGGAGCAGGCGGCAGGCGCGCAGGAGCCGGATGGCTATCTCTACACCGCCCGCACCCTCGGCTACGACAAGCTCGCCGGGACAAACGAAATATGGCGGGTCAAGATGATGGGCCCTGACCGCTGGAGCAGAGTCAGGGACAGCCACGAGCTCTACAACGTCGGCCACATGTACGAGGCGGCCTGCGCATGGTACGCGGCATCTGGCGAAAGCAACCTCCTTGCCGTGGCGACGCGGTCGGCAGACCTCGTGGGCCGTGTGTTCGGACCGGGCGAGACGCAGCTTAAGGACCCCTCCGGGCATGAGGAGATCGAGCTTGCGCTCGTCAAGCTCAGCGAGGCGACGGGCGAAAGGCGGTATCTCGACCTTGCCGCGCATTTCGTCGACATGCGGGGGCGTTTCGGCAACAAGGGCGAATATGCCCAGAGCCATGTCCCGTTTGTCGAGCAGCGCGAGGCGGTGGGGCACGCGGTGAGGGCTGCGTATCTCTACTCGGCGGCGGCGGACATCGCGGCCATGAAGGGCGACGCCGCCGTCAAGGAGGCGGTCATGGCCATCTGGCGGAACGTTGTCGGCGCGAAGCTTCACTTGAACGGCGGCATCGGCGCGACCTCGAAGGGCGAGGCGTTCGGGGCCGACTACTACCTGCCCAACAAGACTGCGTACCTCGAGACGTGCGCGGCGATAGGCAACGTGCTCTGGAACAACAGGATGTTCCGCCTCACAGGCGACTCTAGGTTCGTGGACGTGATGGAGCGCGCGCTTTACAACAACTGCGTGTCTGGCGTCTCGCTTGCGGGCAGCGAGTTCTTCTACCTAAACCCGCTCGCCGCGCAGAAGGGCTACGTGCGCGAGAGCTGGTTCGGCTGCAGCTGTTGCCCCGTGAACGTCGTCCGTTTCATGCCGCAGGTGCCGACGTTCGCGTATGCGTCGAAGAAGGGCGTCATTTACTGGAACCTCTTCATGGAGGGCGAGGCGAAGATATGCGGCGCGAAGCTTTCGGTCGAGACCGACTACCCGTGGAACGGCATTGCCAAGATGACGGTCGTTTCCGTGGAAAGTCCGTTTGCGCTCAAGGTGCGCATTCCCGGCTGGGCGAGAGGGCGCCCCGTGCCGAGCGACCTCTATGTCCAGACGTCCCCCTCGTCCGCTTCCGACGTTTCGCTTTCCGTCAACGGCGAGCGCGTCGAGGCCAAGGTCGGCGATGACGGCTACGTGACGATAGACCGCAAGTGGAAGGTCGGCGACAAGGTCGTCCTCGACCTCCCGATGCCGGTTAAGCGCATACGCGCCCACGAGAACGTGAAGGAAGACAGGGAAAGGCTCGCTGTGGAAGTCGGCCCCATTGTCTATTGCGCAGAGGGCTTCGACAACGGCGGGCAGGCCTACAAGGCCGTCGTTCCGGAAGACGCGACGTTCGAGAAGGTGCAGTTCTCGATTGGTGACAGGCCCTTTACCGGGCTTAGGGTGTCGAACGGGACGTTCCTCGTTCCGTACTGCGTCTGGGGCAATCGCGAGCCCGGCAACGAAATGCATTGCTGGTTTCTCCTGAAGGATCCTCCTCCGCCCCGCAAACCGCAGGGGGAATAGCCGTTTTTTTCTTGATTTTTCAGCGGTGTTATGATAGAATTTCCTTAATTAAATCAATGGAGGATTCGTTCAAATGCTGGGGATATTGATGGATGGCGGATGGATGATGGTTCCGCTTCTTTTGTGCTCGATTCTTGGGCTTGCGGTCATAATAGACCGGGCCCGCGCGTTCAGGGCCGCAGGAGGGGGCCATGAGGCCCTCCGCAAGAGCGTGCGCATGAAGCTCGACGAGGGCGACGTGAACGCCGCGATCGACCTTGTGGCGGGCCAGGAGGGGCCCGTGGCGGCGACGCTCCTTAACGGCCTCAACCGCTTCGTGCGCCTCATGGGCAAGGACCGCGCGGCCGAAGACGCCGCGAACGCGGCGGTGCGCTCGATGGAGGAATACGCGCCCAAGGCGCTGCGCCCGCTTGAGACGAGGCTCAACCTCCTCGTGCTCGTCGCGGCGATCGCGCCTCTTCTCGGCATGACCGGCACGGTTACCGGCATGATCACCTCGTTCGACGTGATGGCGAGCGCGGCAGGGCTCGATCCGGGCGCCGTCGCGGGCGGCATCGGCGAAGCGCTCATCACCACGGCGGCGGGCCTTCTCGTCGCCATGCCGTGCGCCGTCTGCTACAACCTCTTCACGCGCAAGATCGACGACCTTTCGGCCACGATCGACACGGCGCTTGCGGACGTAATGGAAACGCTCGGCGAGGCCTGATGGCCAGGCAAAGAAAAGATCGCGCCAAGGCGGAGATCGAGACGGGGAGCTTTTCCGACATCTCGTTCCTGCTCATCATTTTCTTCGTCCTCACGACTACGCTCTCGAAGCCCACGGGCAGGCTCGTGGAGATACCGAGCGCGGCGCCGCCCGCCGAGCAGAAGAAGGACGACGACAAGACCCCGACCCTGAAGGTGCTGGGCGACAGGGTGCTTTTCGGCGTGGGCCAGTCCGAGGGCGAGGAGGTGACCCTCCCCGCGCTAAAGGGGAAGCTTTCCAAGTACGCCTTCGCGACGAAGCCGGAGAAGGAGCGCATGGTCGTAGTCGAGGTCGCGGACGACGTCCAGTGGGACAGGTACTTCAAGGTCGTCACCCTCGTCGCCGAGACCGGCGGCGTCGTGGCCCTCGTGGAGAAGGAGGAGTAGCCGTGCCCGTCAGGAGAAAGAAAAGGCTCGACCTCGTGCTGCCCACCTCTTCGATGGGCGACATCGCGTTCCTTCTCATCATCTTCTTCATCCTCGCGTCGAACTTCATGAAGACCGCGAACGTCGAGGCCGAGAAGCCCGCAAGCGAAGACGTCGACGCGGTGGAGGACGCGCAGGTCTCCGTGGCGGTAGACGCCTCGGGGAAGTACTACGTGCAGGGCGTCGAGGTGTCGCGCGGCGAGATAGAGAGCGCGGTCACGCAGGCCATAGGCGACCATCGCGACAAGCCCGTGCATCTCATCGTCGACAAGTCGCTTGTGCGAGAGAACTACATGCCCGCGCTCGAGGCCCTCGGGTCTGCCGGGGTGAAGGTCATCTTTGTCGGAGACAAACTTTAAGGCAAAAAGTGGAGGTAAGGAAAAATGGCGAACATCGACCCTGATACGCTTCTCAAGAAAGTCGACAAGAAAGGAATGTCGGGAGACCTCGTCCTCTCCATCGTGCTGCACGCGCTCGTCATCGGGCTTACGTCGTTCGGGCTGTACGCCTCGTGGATGAAGTGGGGCGTCCATTCGCCCTCGCAGATAAAGGTGCTCGAGAAGGCCGCCGCGAAGGAGGCCGCAAAGGCCGCCGCCGAGGCGAAGGCGAAGGCCGATGCCGAAGCCGCCGCGACGAACTCCGTCGAGAAGGCGGAGTCGAAGAAGCCGGCCGCACCGGCCGAGAAGAAGCCAGCGGCGGAGAAGAAGGATTCCGCGCCAGAGGCGCTCCCGCTCGACAAGCAGGTGGAGGCCCCCCCGAAGAATTTCGACCTGAATGAGATCGACCTCTGACATCTCCGACAGGCTTGCCGGCCTTCTCGCCCGCCTTCACCGGCTTCTCGCCCGGGCAATAGGCGGGTCGCTGGCGTTTCTGTGGCGCGTTTCCGGCAAGGTGCCGCTTAGGCTGCGGATGGCCCTCGGCTTCGCGCTCATGGGGTGCGTCGCGCTATGGGTGGCGAGGTTCGTCCCGTCGCGCTTCGCCTCGTGGGCGGCGTTTTCCGAGGCGCAGATGCGGCTTCTGGAGCTTTCTGGCGAATGGGCGGCGGGCTTCCGCCTTGCCTTCTGCGCAAAGGCGGTAGCGGGCGTCTGCGCCTTCGCGGCCCTCGTGGCCCTGCTGCGCCAGCGGCTCTCGTATTTCATCATGGAGTGCGCCTGGTCGCTCTGGGTGCTTCTTTCCGCCGCCGCGCTCAGGTTCGCCTTCGCCGCCCCCGCCGCGATGTGCGCGGCCGACTACAAGGTCTTCGACAAGCTCTCCCGCAACGCGATATGGACGGCGGCCCTTGGGGTGGCGACGCCGGTCGTTGTACTCGGGGCCATTGTGCTTCTCGCCCTTGCGCTTTCCTCCGTCAGGCGCACGTACAGGGTGAAGAAGGAGTCTTCCTTCGGCGACGCCGTCGTGAAGTCCCTCGCCACGGGCGGGCGCGACCCGCGCTACCGCACGTCGTGGTACTGGTCGATAGGCATATTCCTCTTTGCGATAGTGGCGCCGTTCATCTTCCGCGGCTGCGGCTGGGAAGACCCCTACGGGCTCGTCAAGGGCTCGGGCCAGCCGGAGGTGCAGGTCGTCAAGGTCAAGAAGATCAAGAAGGAAAAGAAGAAGAAGTACATCCTGAACAAGTGGTCGCCCTACATCCTCGAGCGCGCGAAGATAGACGACGTCAAGACGCTTGACCAGATGATGGAGGAGACGCAGGACACCTACGTCGCCGACCAGCAGAAGAAGGGCGGCAAGCTCGGCAAGGGCGGCGGCAAGACAGGCGGCTGGCCCAAGGGCATGGAGAACGCGAAGGTGCGCTTCATCCGCCTCGAGTACGCAGGCGGCGACTGGGACCAGGACATGGGCAAGGGCTCCGACTACAACCTCCTGCTGCGCTTCCACCAGATCACGGGCTTCCCGATCTGGCGCGAGACGGAGAGCCGCGCCATATCGCGCCTCGG
>JAEEHL010000035.1 GCA_016280825.1 Verrucomicrobiota bacterium | reverse complement strand
CGGCGTGCTGGAGGTGCGCACCTTGACCCGCCTGGAGGCGAAGGGCGAGAACGAGGAGCACGACGACCGTGGCGGTCGGTGGAACCGGGGCAAGAAGAACAAGGCCGCAAACGGCGAGGACGCCGCGAAGGGCCCGAAGTGCTACGACTACCGCCTGGAATACACCGTGCGCGCGTCGGCCTTCGTGAAGGTGCTGAACGGGCTGGCGAAGAGCCCGCGCTTCTACGTGGTCAGCGAGTTCGGCTTCGAGCACGAGGGCGAGTCCCTCAAGACCCGCCTCGACCGTGTCGGGTCCGCCGCCGCGTCGGGCGGCGCGTCGTCCCGGAGCCGCCGGAACCGCGAGAGGAACAAGAAGGAAGAGGAGGTGGAGACTGGCTTCGTGACCAATCCCGAAACCGATCCGCCGATTCTCGTGCGCATGAAGTTGTCCGTTTACGATTTCGCCGAGATGGCGAAAGCCGCGCCCACGTCTTCCAATAAGGAGGGCAAATAATGGCTGTCTCCCAGAAGAACTTCTTCAAGGACCATTACGACTGGATCGTCGCGTTTGTCGGCCTCGCGTTGCTGGCGGCCGTCGGGTTCCTGTTCGTGTCGTCCGACAACCTGTCCGAAGAGGACGCCATCAAGTCCTGCGAGTCGGAGCTCAAGCAGAATCCGATCGCGCACAAGGGCGTCCCCGCCGCGGACTTCACCTTGCTCGACAAGGTGCAGAGCGGCATGGCGTCGCCCTCGCTGATCCAGGTGCCGAGCGACAAGGGCGGCAACTTCCTGGCGAGCGAGTGCCGCGTGTACTGCCAGAACCCGGACCGCGCCGCCTGCCACAAGCCGATTCCCTACAAGAGCAAGGTGTGCCCGTTCTGCGGGTTCACGCAGCCGACGGAGGAGCCGGCGGACGCCCTGCGCGGCGGTGTCGACGCGGACAACGACGGCATGGCCGACGCGTGGGAGCTGAAGTACGGATTCAAGCCGACCGATCCCGCCGACGCGGACCAGGACGCCGATGGCGACACGTTCACGAACAGCGAGGAGTTCGAGGCGAAGACCAATCCGAAGGATCCCAACTCGCATCCCGACTTCCTGGACTTCCTGACGCTTGCCAGCGATCTCCGGACGGAGGAGCTGCCGTTCATGTTCAAGATGGCCAGCCCCATTCCCAACAGCTACCGTCTCACGTTCGTGGTGACCGCGAGGAACCAGGACAAGAAGCCGGTCGTCGGCGGGGCCGTCGTCAAGGGCATGGCGACCGCCGAGGTGGGGAACGAGATCGTCTTCGAGTTGATGAAAATCAAGTACGTGAAGGGCCGCGCGCAAAACGACAAGGTCAAGAGCGGCTGGCGCGTGCTGAAGTTCAACAAGAAGGAAGAGCGCATCCTCAAGAGCGGCACCGAGCAGAAGGTGCTCGTGGACGTGTCCACCGTCGACCTCGAGCGCATCAGCGACAAGCGCCTCAGCTCCGTGCAGATCGGCGTGAGGAAGCCGGTTGCCGTCGAGGAGCAGGTCGACCTCCAGTGGAGCCGTGGAGACGGCAAGAAGTTTACGGTTACGACGGGCAGTGAGTTCACCCTCGCGAATCGTAAATACAAGGTGAAAAAGCTCGCCAAGGGAAGCAAGGGCTGCGAGGTGACCGTTGAGGACCTCGACAAAAAGGCTGAAAAAATCATTCAGTGAGACTTGATTCCTGAGCGAGAATAGGGTATTATACTACTCATCCTTTAAGGAGCAATTAGATGAGAGCCAAAAAAATCTTTGCAACCGTCGGAGCGGTGTGCGTTACTTTTGTCCTCGCAACAAGTGTGTTTGCGCAGGACGACCTCGACAATTTGCTGAATGATCTTGAGGGGGAAACGAAGAAGAAACCCGCTGAAGCAGCGAAACCCGCTGAAGCAGCGAAACCCGCGGAAGCGGCGAAACCTGCGGAGGAGAAGCCCGCCGAGGCTGCAAAGCCTGTGGAAGAGGCGAAGCCTGCGGAGGAAAAGCCTGCCGAGGCGGCGAAGCCTGCGGAGGAGAAGCCTGCTGAGGAGAAGCCCGCGGAAGAGGCGAAGCCTGCAGAAGAGGCGAAGCCCGCGGAGGCCGTGAAGGCCGAAGCGGAGAAGCCGGCTGAGGAGGCGAAGGCCGAAGCGGAGCAGCTCGCGGAGAAGGCAAAGGCCGACGCGGAGAAGGCGAAGGCTGATGCCGAGGCGGCGAAGGCCGATGCGGAGGCTGCGAAGGCTGAGGTCGAAAAGGCGAAGGTCGAAGCCGAGAAGGCGAAGGCCGAGGCCGAGAAGGCCGTTGCGGAAGCCAAGAAGGAAGAGGAACAGGGCGAGCTGAAGTCGCAAGTGCCCCAGGCCAATCCGGCTCCCGTCGTCCAGGCCGAGGCGGCTCCCGCCGCGCCGGCTGAACCGGCTCCCGCCGCGCAGGCCGAAGCGGCTCCTGCCGCGCCGGCCGAACCCGCGCCCGCCGTGCCGGCCGAGGTGGCTCCTGCCGCGCAGGTTGCGGTTGCTCCCGCCGCTCCCGCGGAACCGGTGTCGGAAGAGGCGAAGTTGCTGAGCGACATCCAGGCGACGGAGGAACTGCGCCGCGACGCCCTGCGGACGCACGCCCTCACGGAACTCGAAGCGGCGCGCACCGCGCTGCAGCGTCGTGACTGGGATCTCGCCTACAAGAAGTTCAGCCTGGCCAACGAAGAGCTGAAGGTCGACGTGCAGTCCGCCGCGTTCTGCAAGGAATGCGAGGAGGGCATGGCCCTCGCGAAGTACGAGGCCGCCAAGCAGGCGCTCAAGGAGTCGAACCGCGAGCTGGCCATGCAGTACGCGGAGGACGCGCTGAAGCTTCGCCACCCGCACGCGGGCGCGTTGCTCGACGGGCTGAAGTCCGAGCAGGTGCAGATGGCGGAATCCGACGTCACGGAAATCCAGCACCGCCGCAACGACGCGGAATACAAGAAGGACCGCGACCTCATCCGCAAGCGCCTGCGCCTGTCCTCCCAGTATCTGGCGGTGGCCGACCTGAACAGCGCGCTCGAGCAGTGCGACCTCGTCCTGCGTTCCGATCCGTACAACCAGCAGGCCATTGCGCTGCGCAGCCGCATTCAGCGCAAGCGCCAGATGATCATCG
>JAEEHL010000034.1 GCA_016280825.1 Verrucomicrobiota bacterium | reverse complement strand
CGGCAAAGCGAGCGGCGGCAATCGTCCAGGCAGTGACAAACTGGCAGGATGCGAAGCTTCTCGCGAAGCTCTCAGAGAACCTTGGGCCCGCAATGGTCGGCATCAACGCCGACGAGATTGAGACGATCATGGAGGAGAGGGGTCAGTAGTCAGGGGTTAGTCGCTAGTGGTTAGTGGAGAACATTGAAATGACGGTAGGCGTTTTGGCAGTCCAGGGGGCGTTTGCCGAGATGGAGGCGTACTGGCGCTCGCAGGGCGCGGATATCTTTGAGATAAGGCAGCTCGCCGACCTTGGGCGCAGCATGGACCTTCTGGCGCTTCCCGGCGGCGAATCGACCGTGCAGGGGAAACTACTCAGGGATCTCGGCCTTTTCGCGCCGCTCAAGGGGCGAATCGACGGAGGCCTTCCGGTCTTCGCGGTCTGCGCAGGCCTTATCCTGCTTGCGGAGAAGATCGAAGGTGACTCGACGGTCTGGTTCGGCTCGCTCCCCGTTGCCGTGCGCCGCAACGCCTACGGGCGGCAGCTCGGTAGCTTTAGGACCATTGGCGCGTTCGACGGCAAGCCAGACGTGCCGATGACCTTCATCCGCGCGCCGGCAATTACGGCAGTCTCGTCTGAAGCCGAAGTCCTTTCAAGCTTCAACGGAGAACCTACCGCCGTCCGCTGGCGCAACATTTCCGCCTTCACCTGGCACCCAGAACTCTGAAAATATGATATACTCTCGGTCATGATTTCTGGGGAACATGACAGTGGAGGCGCAAAGCTCGATGGGCTTCGCGAGAGACTGCGCGGCATCGGCAGCGCGGCAGTTGCGTTTTCCGCTGGCGTTGATTCGACTTTCCTTCTTCGCGTCGCTCACGAGGAACTTGGAGAATGCGCGGTGGCGGTCACAGCGTGTTCGCGTACATTCCCGAAGCGCGAGCTGGACGAGGCGGCGGCCTTCTGTGCACGAGAGGGCATCCGCCATGCAATCATCGAGACGGAAGAACTGTCCATTCCCGGATTCGCGGAAAATCCTCCAGACAGGTGCTATCACTGCAAGAGGGCGCTTTTTGGAAGCATCCTTTCCTTTGCGAAGGACAATGGGCTCAATGAGGTTCTTGAAGGGTCAAACATTGACGACGACGGCGACTACCGCCCTGGGCGCCTCGCAATTCGGGAACTCGGCATCCTGAGCCCGCTTCGTGACGTCGGTTTGACGAAAGCCGAAATTCGCGCGCTGTCGCGCAAGATGGGGCTGTCCACAAGCGACAAGCCGTCGTTCGCCTGCCTCGCCTCGCGCTTCCCGTACGGCGAGCGCATAACCGCCGACGGACTGGAGCGGGTGGAGAAGGCCGAACAGTGGCTTCTTGATGCGGGGCTTGGGCTAAAGCAGCTACGCGTCCGCTCGCACGGCGGCATGGCGCGGATCGAAGTTCCGCAGTTCGACATTCCGCGTGTCGCAGCGCGGGCCGAGGAGATCGAAGCGGCGCTCAAGGGCCTTGGCTTTCAGTATGTGACGCTCGACCTCCGCGGTTATCGCACCGGCAGCATGAACGAGGTGCTGGTTAGGTAGTTAGGTGTCGAAAGAAGAAGAGAGCATTATGATAGATAGAGAAGATGCGTTGGCGCTATTGAAGCCGGAGCGGCGGGAGGAGCTACGCGAAAGGGCGCATGAGGTGACGTTGGCGCATGTCGAAAAGCACTTTGACTTCTGCTCCATCATCAACGCCCGCTCGGGGCGCTGTTCGGAGAACTGCAAGTGGTGCGCGCAGTCCGCTCACTGGAGGACTGGTTGCGAGACATACGGCTGGGTCGGCACAGATGCCTGCGTCAAGGCGGCGAAGGAGGCGGCGGCAAATGGTGCGGACCGAATCGGCATCGTCACTTCCGGCCGCTGTCTTTCGCATGACGACGTCGAGAACGTCTGCGCGGCGCTTCGCGAAATGCGCAGTGCCGTGCCGGACATAGGGCTATGCGCCTCGCTCGGGCTACTTTCGGAAGAGGACCTCAAGAAACTCAAGGCGGCGGGGCTTCAGCGCGTCCACTGCAATATCGAAACCGCGCCGTCGCTCTTCCCGTCGCTCTGCTCGACGCACACCTTTGAAGACAAGCTCGCGACGCTTCGCGCGGCAAAGCGCCTTGGTTTCCAGATTTGCTGCGGCGGCATCATCGGCATGGGCGAGACAGACGAACAGCTCGTGGAGTTTGCCTTCGCACTCAATGAGATTGCGCCTGATTCAATCCCCGTGAACGTGCTGCACCCGATTGAAGGGACGCCGCTCGCCAACAAGGGCATTCTCGATCCTGAACGCGTGGTTGATTCCGTGGCGCTTCTCCGGCTCGTGAATCCATCCACACCGCTCCGCTTTGCAGGCGGACGCCGCGACATGAGTGACGAGACGGCGGCGAAGTGCATCTACGTCGGCATGTCGGCCGGCATTGCGGGGCCGCTTCTCACCACGCCCGGTGCCGACTTCGATGATGACCGCCACCTTGCCGCCCGCGCCGGCTATGCGGTGGGTGCGACTCCAAGAAGTTGAATGAGGCCTGGTTATTAGACGTCAGGCTCGATTTGCGTAAACCGAAAAAAGGGCAAGAATGGTCTTTACATGAACTGTAAGGACGCATCAGAGGTTCACCCTTTTCTTCCTTAGATTTCCTTTTGGCACGAATTTTGCTAGGCATATCGTGTGGCCGCGATGGTCGTGGCGCAAGGAAGAAGAAATGAAACTGATCATAGCCTACATTCAGCCTGAACGACTGAATGCCGTCAAGCAGGCGTTATTCGCCCGTGAAATCTACAAGATGTCTGTCACCAATGCACTGGGCTGCGGAAAGCAGGGTGGATATGTCCACATGTACCGCGGCGCGGTCGAGGAAGTGACGCTCCACAAGAAGATGCGGCTGGCCATCGCCGTGAACGACGACTACATCGAGAAGACGATCGATGCCATCATCGAGGGTGCGCGCACGGGTGATATCGGCGACGGAAAGATCTTCATCCTGCCGATGGACGAATGTATCCGAATACGAACCGGCGAACGAGGTCCGTCGGCGATAGGATAGAAGAGGAAGCGAAGACCAAATCCGAAAAGAGATAGAGAATGAAAAGAATGTTGATTGGATTGCTGGCGGCTGGGGCGTTCCCCGCGCTGGCGTTGGCAGATGGCGAACCCAAGGCCGCTGAGGTGCAGACAAACCTTAATGTCGTATGGACGCTCATTGCCGCAGTGCTCGTATTCATGATGCAGGCGGGGTTCGCGCTCGTCGAGACCGGCTTTACGCGCGCCAAGAACGCGGCGAACATCATGATGAAGAACCTGATGGACTTCGCCGCAGGCTCGCTCGCGTTCTACATCCTCGGCGCGGCGCTGATGTTCGGCGCGACGAAGGCGGCGGGATGGTTCGGCTGGGGCGGACTTGGAATGCCATCGCTCGCGACGGGCGAAGACGTCTGGGATTGGACGTTCCTGTTCTTCCAGACCATGTTCTGCGCAACGGCTGCGACCATCGTCTCCGGCGCGGTGGCGGAACGGATCGAGTTCAAGAGCTATCTCATCTACTCAATCCTGATCAGTGCGCTCGTCTATCCTGTGAGCGGACACTGGATGTGGGGCGGCCTATCCGGCGAAGCGTCGCAGGGCTGGATCGAAAAGCTCGGTTTCCACGACTTCGCAGGCTCTACGGTCGTGCACTCCGTCGGCGGATGGATTGCGTTCGCAGGCGCCATCGCGCTCGGTCCGCGCATCGGCAAGTACCGACATGACGGCAAGGCGAACCCGATCCCTGGCCACAGCCTCGTCCTTGGCACGCTCGGCGTGTTCCTGCTTTGGATTGGCTGGTTCGGGTTCAACCCCGGCAGCTACACGGCGGGCATCGGTTCGATTGGACGCGTCGCGATGACCACCAATCTCGCCGCCTGCGCCGGCACGATTGCCGCGCTCGTCACCGCTTGGTCGATCATGGGCAAGCCCGACCTCACGATGGCGCTCAACGGCACGCTTGCCGGCCTCGTCGCGATCACCGCGCCCTGCGATCTCGTAACCGCCAACGCCGCAATCGTCATCGGACTCGCCGCCGGCGTTTTGGTCGTGCTCTCCGTCTTCGCGCTCGACAAGATACACATCGATGACCCTGTCGGCGCCGTGTCCGTCCATTGCGTGAATGGCGTGTGGGGCACGCTCGCCGTCGGACTTTTCGCCGCCCCTACCGCCGCGAACTACGGTAACGGCATGGTGGGGCTCTTCTACGGCGGCGGATTCAAGTTTCTGGGCGTACAGCTGCTCGGCGCGGGCGCGACCGCTGTCTGGGCGTTCGGCATGGGGCTTGTGATCTTCTTCGCGCTGAAGAAGTTGGGCATTCTCCGCGTGTCGCCCAAGACGGAACTGAAAGGCCTCGACCTGACGGAACATGGACAGGATGCCTACGCCTCGTTCCAGTTCTTCAGCAACACCTGATTTCAATCTGCCTGCGGCGGCGGTTTTCGTATTTGCACCGTCCGTCGCAGGCTTTTCACTGAAAATGAATCGAGAACTACCGTGACAGGATTCTACCGAATAGCCGTTGCCACGCCACGCCTCTCTCTAGGAGACGCGTCGGCGAACGCGAAGGAGATGGAAAGTCTCGTTCGCGCTGCTGCGATTGACGGTGTGGCTGCAATCGCGTTTCCGGAACTTTCATTGACGGGCTACACGTGCGGCGATCTTTTCTTCCGGAGTGATCTGCTAGACTCCGCACGCACCGCACTGGACGATTTCGCCGCGCGCACCGCGGAACTGCCAATCATCGCCGTCATTGGCCTGCCCCTGGCGGACGGCCCGGCCATCTACAATGCGGCGGCAGTCGTCTATGGCGGCAAGATCCTTGGCATAGTGCGCAAGCGCGTTCTGCCGACATACGCCGAATACTACGAGCGCCGCCAGTTCACGCCGGCGCCGCCGAATGAACCGCCGCAAGTGTTCGACACCGGTTCGCTCAGGTTCGGCGTAGAGATATGCGAAGACCTTTGGGCGTCCGTTCCGCCGAGCTCGCTCATGGCCTGCCGTGGGGTGGATGTAGTCTTCAATCTTTCGGCGAGCACGGACTTCCTCGGCAAATCTCGGCATCGCCGGGACATGGCGCGGCAGCAAAGCGCGCGCTTGGGATGCGCCTACGCGATGGCGTGCGCCGGCGTGGGCGAGTCGAGCGCGGACGCGGTGTTCGGCGGTGGTTCGCTGATCGCCGCTAACGGTAATATCCTCGCCGAGATGGGACTGTTCAGCGACGATTCGCGTGTGATCACGGCGGACGTGGATTTAGAGACGCTCCGTTTCCGGCGCCGGAGCGACACCTCCCTCGTGGAAAGTCCACCTGAAACGATACCTATGGTGGTACCCGCCATGTCCAATCTGCCGACCGCCATGCCAGCGATGATCTCCACCACGCCCTTTCAGGACGAATACGGCGAGCCGGGCTGGCATCGGAAAATCCTCGCAATTCAAGCAGCGGCATTGGCACGGCGAATGGAATGTTCGCATAGCAAGAGACTCGTCGTGGGAGTCTCGGGCGGTGCGGACTCCGCCCTCGCCCTGCTTGGCGCGGCGACCGCACTTGATCGACAAGGGCTGCCGCGAAGCAACCTCGTGGCTGTCGTCATGCCAGGGTTCGGATCGACTGGGCTTACCCAAGATACCGCCGCCAAACTCTCACGTGCCGTCGGCGCCACGCTTCGCATCGTGGACATCTGTGAGGCGTGCAGGCACCATTTGGCCGACATCGGCCACTCAGAAGATGTTCATGACATCGCCTACGAGAACGTGCAGGCGCGGGAACGTACACAAGTACTGATGGACATCGCCAACATGGAAAATGCGCTTGTCATAGGAACGGGCGACCTTTCTGAAATCGCTCTCGGCTGGAACACCTACAATGGCGACCACATGAGCATGTACCAGCTGAACGCCTCCATCCCGAAGACTATGGTGCTAGACGCGCTGCGACTCCTTGCGAAGGAATCCGAGGGGCCGCTTCGTTCTCTGCTCAGCAGCATCTCCGCCGCACCCATCACGCCGGAACTTGTACCAGATGCCGCCGCCAACGACAGCGAAGCGCGACTAGGGCCGTATGAGCTTCACGATTTCTTCCTCTTCCATTATCTCGCCAATGGTGCGGCGGCAGACAAGCTCCTTGCTCTTGCCCGCATTGCATTCAGGGGAAACTATTCAGACGAAACGATTTCCCGAACGCACAAGACTTTCCTGCATCGTTTCCGCACCGCGCAATACAAGCGCAACTGCGTCCCTGACGGCCCGAAGATCACGCTATCGCTTTCGCCGCGCGCCGATTGGCGCATGCCCAGCGACATGTCCGGCCGGTTTGGATGAAAAATGGTAAAATACGCACCCATGCTTACAACCTACATAATCGGATGCGTCGCGCTCATCATCAAGCCCGGAAAAAGCGGGGACAGACCCCTGCCAACGGCTTTGCGGCAATAATAATTGGACATGTTGGGGGTGGATATGATATAATACCCCCAATTCAAGTCAACAGGGGCGTTTGCGCGTTGCGATGCGCCGCTGGCGACTTTGCAAGGAGGGATGGCCGAGTGGCTGAAGGCGGCGGTTTGCTAAATCGTTATACGGACTAATCTCCGTATCGGGGGTTCGAATCCCCCTCCCTCCGCCACATTTTCGTCATTGGGGGGCATTGGATGCACATTTTCGCAACGCGGCTTCTGCCGCGAAACTTGCTTGCGGCACTTGCAATCGCCGCGCCGTTCGCATGCCAGGCTGACCTTTACTCCGTAAAGTCGCCAGACGGGCGAAACGTCGTCGAAGTCGAAACGCTACCGCGTCTTTCCCTTCGCGTCTTCAGGGATGGGTGCCTGCGCCTTGGGCCGGTCGAGCCGATGATGGAGTTCGGGGGACGGCCTTCCGGCTTCGCCTTCTCCGGCTGCGAACGGCGCTCGTTGAAGGGCAAGGCGACCTCGCCGATCTACAAGAAGTCGCATGTGGATCTATCCGCCAACTGCGCCGTCTTCAGGCTTGGCGATTCGCTCGCCGTCAACGTGACCGTGCGCGACGACGCGGCCGCGTATAGGTTCGAGACCTCCTTTGACGGGATGGCGATGGTTCTTTCGGAAACTGCCGATTTCGTCCTGCCCTCCGCCGATGCCGAGGTATGGCTCGCGAACGAATGGCCCAATGCCGAGGCGAAGGGCGACACCTTCCAGAATTCCTGGGAGGCGCCCCACCGCAAGAGGCGGCTTGAGGACGTCTCGCCAACGAACATCGTCTGCCTGCCGTTGGTGGTGCGCTTCCCGGACGGGCAGGCAATGTGCGTGACTGAATCCGACTTGCGCGGCTACCCCGGCTGGAACCTGCGCAGGGAGGAGGGCGCGACGAACCGGCTTTCCGGCGCGTTTGCCCGCGCTCCCGACCCGGGCGCGCTTGAGAACGACCTCACGCACGTCTGGGTGCGCGGGCGGCTCGCGCACCTTGCCGAGACGGAAGGGCGCCGCACTTACCCATGGCGCGTCTTCATGTTCGCCGATTTCCCCGCCCGCCTTTGCGAGAACGACGCCGTGTGGGCGCTCGCACGCGAAGCCGAAGGTGACTTTTCGTGGGTTCGCCCTGGGGTTTCGGCGTGGAACTGGTGGAACGACACGGTCGTCAGGGGCGTCGACTTCAAGCCCGGCATGAACACGGCCACGATGAAGCACTATGTCGATTTCGCCGCCGAGATGAAGCTCGCGTATCTAGTCATCGACAGCGGATGGTGCGTGAAGGACGAGCTCTTTCGCGTAGTCCCCGCGCTCGACCTCGCGGAGGTCTGCCGCCATGCGCGGGAGAGGGGCGTGGGCATAATCCTCTGGGCCGGATGGGGGAGCCTGCTTCCGGAGGGCCGCGACATGAGGCGCGAGGTCTTCGAGCGGTATTCCGCGATGGGCGCCGCGGGCTTCAAGATCGACTTCATCGACCGCGACGACGTGGAAGCCGAGCGGTTCGTCGAATCTACCGCCGCGCTTGCCGCGCAATGCAGGCTCGTCATAGACTATCACGGCATGCACAAGCCGACGGGCCTAAGCAGGACGTACCCGAATGTCCTCACCTACGAAGGCGTGTTCGGGCTTGAGCAGGTTAAGTGGGCCGCTCCCGGGATTGACTTTGCCGAGAGCGACCTTGCCGTCTTTTTCTGCAGGATGAGCGCGGGGCCAATGGACTACACTCCCGGCGCCATGAGAAATTCAGTTAGGAAGTTCTACCGTCCGTCGTACTCCACGCCCGAGTCGATGACGACGCGCGTCCACCAGATGGCGCTTTTCACGCTTTTCGAGTCGCCTTTGCAGATGATGTGCGACTCGCCCACGATGTACCGCGAGAACGTGGAGTGCGCGAAGTTCATCGCCGCCGTGCCCACCGTCTGGGACGAGACGCGGGGTCTTGCCGGAGAGCTCGGGAAGTTCGCCGTCGTGGCGCGGCGGAAGGGGAGCGACTGGTGGGTTGCGGCGATCGGGCCGAGACAGCCGTTCTCAGTAGAGGTGAAGCTCGATTTTCTCGGCGACGGGGCCGAATGGGAGGCGGACGTGTTCGAGGACGGTCCGTTGGCGAGTTCCAAGGACGCCTGCGACTACAGGCACGGCAGTCTGCGCGTCAAGCCCGGCGAGGCGCTCAAGGTGAAGATGGCCGGCGGCGGCGGCTGGTGTGCAAGGTTTTGCTCCAGGTAGATCGCCTCTTGATTAGCCACGGCTAATTTGGTATAATACGCAAATGTTAGCCGGGGCTATCGGTTGCGCCGGCGATGAAATAGTGAATTGGAGCAAAGTCGATGACACTTGATGCGATGAAGGAAGGGGAGCGGGCGAGAATAGTCCGCGTGACTGGCGAAGAGGCCGTGAAAAGGCATCTTGGCGCGCTTGGGTTCGTGGCGGGCACTGTGATACGCGTGGCTGGCGCATCATACGGGAACTTGATCCTCGCCGTCCACGAGAGCAGGGTGGCCGTCAACGACGCAACGGCGCGCAGCATCGAGGTCGAAGCCGTCTGAGCGGCCCGAATTTTTTTGCAAAGGAGATTAGCCATGGCTAACAACAAACTGAAGATAGCGCTCGCGGGCAACCCCAACAGCGGCAAGACGACCCTCTTCAACGCGCTCACCGGGTCGGAGCAGTACGTCGGCAACTGGCCGGGTGTCACGGTCGAGAAGAAGGACGGAATCCTTGCAGGACACAAGGACGTCGTAATACAGGACCTTCCCGGCATCTACTCGCTCTCGCCGTACTCGCTTGAGGAGAAGGTGTCCCGCAGGTTCCTCGTCGAGGAGGGGCCGGACGCGATCCTGAACATAGTAGACGGCACGAACATCGAGCGCAACCTCTTCTTCTCGACGCAGCTCGCGGAGCTCGGGCTCCCGATGGTGATGGCGGTCAACATGATGGACGTCGTGAGGAAGAACGGCGACAAGATCGACTTCGACAGGATCGCGAAGGCGCTCCGCTGCGAAGTCGTCGGGATTTCTGCGCTCAGGAACGAGGGCGGACGCGAGGCGGCGGAGAAGGCGGTCGAGATGGCGAAGAAGACGGTCGTCGAGAGGGGCCCCGGGAAGCTCCCGGACGTGCCGCACGTCTTCTCCGGCTCGGTCGAGCACGCGATCGCCCACATAGAGGAGTCGATACAGGGCAAGGTGCCGGCGCGCTCGATCCGCTGGTACGCGATAAAGATCTTCGAGCGCGACCGCGAGATCATCAACAGGCTCGACATAGGCGTCGGCGAGATGAAGCACATCGAGGAGCACATCCGCGACTGCGAGAAGGAGCTTGGCGACGACGCGGAGTCGATCATCACGAACCAGCGCTACGAGTTCATCGACCGCCTCATGGACAAGTCGCTCGCGCTGAACGAGAAGCGGAAGGGGAAGGCGACGCTTTCCGACAGGATCGACAAGATCGTGACGCACCGCATCCTCGCGCTTCCGATATTCATACTCTCGCTCTGCGCGATGTGGTTCCTCGCCGTCGCCGAGAACGGCCCCGGGACGCTGCTCACCGACTGGGCGAACGACGGCTTCCTCGCGGACGGATGGCACCTTCCGTTCACTACGCACGAGTGCCGCGAGGAAGGCACGTACAAGGGCATGGAGTTCGAGGACGCCCAGGGCGAGTTCGCGAAGGCCGAGGCGACTGTCGCGGCATGGGAGGCCGGGGAGAAGAAGGCCTCCATCGAGGACGAGGAGACCGGCGAGGTGTCTGAGGAATGGGACATCGACGAGGCCGCCTACAAGGCCGCGAAGGAGCTTGAGGAGCCAGACCCCTCGAAGTTCGGCGTATGGGTGCCTGGCATCGGCGCGCTCATAACGGGCGCGCTCGAAAAGGGCGGCGTTGGCGACACGGTGAAGAGCCTTGTCGTCGACGGCGCGTGGGGCGGCGTCGCGACGGTGCTAGGGTTCGTGCCTGTCATCTTCATCGTCTTCCTCTTCCTCGCGTTTCTCGAGGACTGCGGCTACATGGCGCGCGTCGCGTTCATCATGGACCGCCTGCTGCGCCGCTTCGGGCTTTCGGGGAAGTCGTTCATCCCGATGCTTGTCGGGAAGGGTTGCGGAGTGCCGGCGGTAATGGCAGCGCGCGCCATCGAGAACGAAAGGGCGCGGCGCATGACCGTCATACTCGCGACATTCGTCCCCTGCGGCGCGAAGACGGTCATCATAGCGATGTTCGCGGCGCTCTTCTTCCGCGAACAGTGGTATGTCGCCGCGCTCATGGACGTAGTCGGCATAGCGATAATAATATTCGGCGGCATCGCGCTCAAGAAGACCAGGTTCTTCGCTGGCGAGGCGTCGTCGTTCGTCCTCGAGCTTCCTGCCTACCACATGCCGACCGTGTCCGGCATCTGGCACCACACGTGGAACCGACTCAAGGGCTACATTCTCAAGGCGGGGCTCATCATCTTCCCCGCGTGCGTGTTTCTCTGGTTCGTCATGCACTTCGACTGGTCGCTCAACCTTCTCGCCGACGAGGAGATAGAGAAGTCGATCCTGCGCGACATCGGCAGCTGGATCGCGTGGTTCTTCGAGCCGCTCGGCTTCGGCTCGTGGCAGGGCGCGGCGGCCTCGGTCTCCGCCGAGATAGCGAAGGAGCAGGCGACGGCCACGCTCGGCCTTGTGGCGGCGAACATGGACGGCGCGACGACAGGTTCGCACATCCAGGCGCTCTTCGGCTCGGTGAGCGAATTCCCGAAGCTCGCGGCGCTCTCGTTCATGCTCTTCAACCTCTTCGTCCCGCCGTGCATGGTGGCGATCGCCGTCACGTTCCGCGAGATGGGCTCACAGAAGTGGGGCTGGTTCGCGGTCGCCTTCCAGCTCTTCGTGGGCTATGTCCTCGCCCTTAGCGCATACCGCCTCGGCGTCCTCTTCGCGGGCGGCGGCTTCGGCGTCTGGACGGCGCTCGCGCTTGCGCTCGACGCCTTCTGCCTCTGGGCGATCTTCCGCCCGGCAAGAAAGGAGCTGGCATGAACTCGTCGTCGATCATAGTCCTTGTGGTGGTCGTCGCTTTTGCCGCGCTTGCGGTGTGGCGCAACCTCAAGAAGGGCGCTCCATGCGAGTGCGGCGGCGCGTGCAAGAGCTGTCGCGGTTGCAGCTGCTGCGACAGCCAGGGCGGGAAATGATTAGTAGCCACATAGACCAAGGGGAATCTGGGGGCAAGCAGGCCCCCATAGTCCTTTGTGCCCTTTGTGGCTAAAGCGAGATAGCCCGCCAGATTCTTAGTCGCTAAGGCCCGAAGTCGATCTTACAATAGGTTAAAAGTTAGCCATATCTAAGTCAATTGGTTTTGTAAAACATAAATTAGCCAAAGCTAACAATGAAAGGAACAACAAGATGAACATCAAGAAAATAGCATGCGCGGCCGCCGTCTGCGGCTGCGTCTCGCTTGCGACTGCTGCCGACGAGGTTGCAGAAGCAGAGAAGGGCGAAGTCGAGGAGACCCCGATAGTCTCCGCCGAGTTCGGCCTTCAGTTCGACTCGAAGTACATGACATACGGCGTAATCGACGGCAAGGACCCGATCCTCACGCCGAGCGCGCAGCCCACGTTCCTCGACTGGGCGTATGTCGGCGGCGAATCGATCTTCGACCTGACGAAAGGCAACGGCAAGCGTGGCGACTACGGCAATCGCGCCGGGAAGTGGACGACACTCGACATGACGGTTGGCCTTGCGCATGAATTCGACCTTGGCGATACGCTTGGTGCGCTCTCGGTCGACGTGAACTACATCTACGAATACCTGCGCCGCCGCCACAGCGACATGGGCGACACGCAGTACGTGAACCTCGAGCTCTCGCTCGGCGACCTCTGGTTCGAGCCGACGCTTGGCATCGAGCGCGACCTCATGGCGGACGACGGAACGTACGTCAATTTCGAGATCGGCCACGGTTTCGAGGTCCTCGAGAGGCTTACGCTCCGCCCGGCGGTCGGCCAGGGCTTCGGCAACTCGCTGCGCACGAAGGGGTACTTCTCCGACGCCGCCGACGGGTTCAACCACGGCGGGATCATGGATACGACCGTCAAGTGCGAGCTTGAGTATGCCATTACCGACTGGCTTACCTTTGGCGCGTATGTAGCCTACTACGACTACCTCTTCGACTCCAACATGCGCGACGCCGCCCGTGCGTACAACGCCGAGTGGGGCAAGAGCTGCGACCGCTCGTACAACTTCGTCTGCGGAGTTTCCGTCAAGGCGACGTTCTGACGGCGGCAGTTTTATAGATGGATTCAGGCGGGCGATGCGCTGGCGGAGCCCGCCTTTGATTGTCCCATTGGCATGAAAATATGATATAATTCGCGGCATGAACAGGCGCATGACACGAATCCTGCCGTATCTCGACATACTGAAGCTGGTCTGGCCGCTCGCGCTCGGCATGGTGAACAACGCCGCCATGCAGTTCGTGGACAGGGCGTTCCTCGCGGCCGAGTCGATGGAGTCTCTTGAGGCAGTGCTGCCCGCGAGCACTCTTGCGTGGGTGTTCATGAGCTTCTTCCAGAGCGTCGTCGGCTATTCAGGCGTATTCGTCGCGCAGTACCACGGGGCGGGCGACGCGCTGTCGGCGAGGTCGAGCTACCGCGCCGGGATGTGGATCGCCGCGCTTTCCGGGCTTCTCCTCCTCGCGCTCGTTCCTCTGGGCGGCGTCGTCTTCTCGGCTGCGGCCAAGTCGGCCGACGTCGCCTTGAGGGAGCGGTCGTACTTCGACATAGTGCTTCTCGGCGGCTTTTTCGTCTGCGCCCAGACCGCGAGCGCCGCGTACTTCACCGGGCGCGGCATGACGCGCATCGTCTATTGGGTGAATCTCGCGGGGAACCTCCTAAACGTCGCGCTCGACCCGCTCTTCATCTTCACGTTCGGCCTCGGCATATCTGGCGCGGCAATCGCGACGGTCGTCTCGCAGGGGCTGCAGCTTGCCGTCCTTGCCGCGCTCGCCGCGCGCGGGGCGAATGCGGAGAGGGTGCCGTTTTTCGACATGTCGAGCATTGCGAGGATACTGAAGTTCGGCATCCACGCAGGCGGCTACGACACTCTCAACATGCTCTCGTTCACGATATTCGTCTTTGTGACGGGCGCCATGGACCCCGTCGATTTCGCCGCGTCGAACGCGTGCTTCTCGGTGAACTACCTCGTCTTCGCGCCCATGCTCGGCTTTTCGCTCGGCGCCCAGACGCTCGTTGGGCAGTCGCTTGGGCGCGGCGACCACGACGGGGCGGACGTCGCGCTCAAGCGCACGCTTCTTCTCGGGATGGCGTTTGTCGCAATCGTCTGCGCGGCGATTCTCGCGCTGAACGGCCCGATACTCTCCCTGTTCTCGCCAGGCGAACCGGCCGACGCGGCCCGGTTCGCGAAGACCGGCTTTTCGCTTCTCTGCTTTATGTCGGCGTGGATGCTCTTCGACGCGCTCGACACAATCCTCTCCGGCGCGCTCAAGGGGGCGGGAGACACGCGGTTCGTGTTTTTCTGGATGCTCTTCTCCGCGTTCGCCGTGTGGCTGCCGCTCGTCTTCGCGGTAAAGGCGCGCGGCGGCGGGATGTGCGCGCTCTGGTCGACGATGGTGTTCTACGTGGTGTTCATATCGCTTGGCTCGCTTGCAAGGTGGCGTTTCGGAAAGTGGCGCAAGATAGCGATGATCCAGGCACGGGGGGAGGCCATTTGCGAAAATCATGCAGATATGATATAATACGCCGCATGTTGCACCTGTGGTGGAATGGCAGACACGCATGATTCAGGTTCATGTGCCGAGAGGCATGAGGGTTCGAGTCCCCCCAGGTGCACCAGGAAATTGGCCCCTTCGTCTATCGGCTAGGACATCTGGTTCTCATCCAGGCAAGAGGAGTTCGACTCTCCTAGGGGCTGCCAATTGGGATTTTCAAGCAAGGTGAGGCGGACAATCAGGATTCTGGCGAAGACGGTGAAGTGGGCGTTCATCGTTTTCTGCGTTTTTGCCGCCTCGCTGTTTTTCAGGGAGCAGGCGCTTCCCCGCTTTGCAGTGGAGAGGATCTGCTCCGCCGCTTCCACCGAGCGCTTTATCTTCCGTTGCGGGCGCGTGGCGTTCGGCCTGCGCTCCGGGCTCGCGATTTCCGATGTCAACGTATTTGACTCCGGGAGGGAGTCCGTTGTCGAACCGGTCGCATGCGCCAAATGCGCGAGGATCGACTTTCTGCGCCGCAGGGTGGAGATAGACGGCCTGAGGGTGCCGCGGCTCGGGGACTCGTACTACGAGCCCGGGAACAGGGAGATGTCCAACTCCCTTGACTGTAGCCTTCCCGAGATCGGCGACTTCGACCTCGTGCTCAAGTCTCCCGTCGTGCTGGGGCTTGCCCCGCATGAAGTGCAGGCGAAGGTGCGCGTCGAACGCCGTAGCGCCGAGATCCTGAAAGCCGGCATGACATGGTCCGGGCACGCCGGCAAGGCGTATCTTTCGGCGTCCGCCAGCGCCGACCTTGACAGTGCGGTACTGCGCGGCGAGGTCGAAGGGCTCTCGCACCCCGAGTTCATAAGGCCGTTTCTCGTGGCGCTCGACCTGCCTCTCGTAATCTCGTACATGGACGAGTTCACCGGCGTGCAGGGGCTCGTTCCCGCGAGGTGCGGCTGGGAGGTGCGGCTCGACAACGCCGACCTGAAGCTTTCGCTCGATCTCTCCCCGAAGCTCGGGCGCTACCGCTCGGTGCCTGTGGACAGGGCCGAGAGCGCCATAGAGGTGACGGGGATGACGCGCGGGACGAACTTTACCTACGCTACGCGCATAGGCCCGCTTGCAGCGCTCGACCCGAAGGGCAGGCGGCTCGAAGGCAAGGTCGAGATACGCGGCTCCACCGAGGACCGTCCGCGAATATCCCTTGACGCGAAGAGCGGCTTCGACCTGAAGGACGTCATTGTCTTCACGGAGGTTCTGGACGATGGCGTTCTTGACCCGCTTGAGTGCGTCGATCCGCCGAAGCTCGAGTTCTCCGGCATTCTCGCCACATGCGTCGAGGACCAGCCGTGCAACGACCTGCACGGCAAGTGCGAACTCGGGCGCGGCAGCCTCTTCGGCTCGTCTTTCGCCTCCGCCACCCTTGAATGCTCCTATGTCGGGAGCGATTTCACGGTCACGAACGTCGTCGCCAAGGGGCTGAGGGGTGGAGAATTGAGGGGCTGCGCAGTCATGTCGATCCCCGGCCTTGACGAGGAGAGGGCGCGCTTCCGCGTGGCTGGCACGTATCTCGGCACGGTCGAGGAGTTCATCGAGGTCTTCGGGCTTGAGGACGACGGCAGGCGCAGCGGCACCCTGAGGGGAGACTTTGAGCTTGAAGGCCCAATGGGCAGCAATGTAGTCGCGCGGCTATGCGGCAGGGGGAGTGTCTCGTCGAAGGACGGGCGGCTTTCGCAGATGAGGCTTTTCGCGGGGCTTACCGAAGTCCTTGCCGACAAGGTGCCGGGCGTCGGGGCGATAGTGAACCAGTCGAGCGGGTCCTGCGATTTCACAATTTCGGACGGAGTCGTGGAAACTGGCAACGTGCTCATCGAGGGGGGGCTCTTCTCCATTCGCGGCGGCGGGTCGCTCGACCTCAGGACGGGGGCGCTTGACTTCACGCTGCGCGTGCAGTTCTTCAGGAAGGATTCCATCATCGGCACGCTTGTCAGCCCCGTCACGTGGGCGTTCTCCAAGCTCCTCATGGAAGTGCACCTCGGCGGGACGCTCGCCGAGCCGGAGTGGCGGTACATCTCGGTGGTCGACAGGGTGCTATGAACCTCACGAGCCCAAGTCAGGTCAAGGCGTGGTGCATTGAGCGCGGGTTCCATCCCAACAGGACGCTCGGGCAGAACTTCCTCATCGACAGGAACGTGCTGAAGGCGATTGTCGACGCGGGGCTCGAGAAGGCGCCGGGGGCGAAGCGCGTTCTCGAGATAGGCCCGGGGCTTGGCGTCATGACGGAGGAACTCCTTTCCCGCGGGTGCGAGGTCGTGGCCGTCGAGAAGGACCCCGTGCTCGCCGCGAATCTCGGCAAGATGCTTTCGTCGCCCGCAGGTCTCGAAGTCGTCGAGGGCGACGCGCTCGCGTATCTCGACAGGGGCGGCGGCACGGGCTTTGACGCAATGGTCTCGAATCTCCCGTACCAGGCCGGCACGAGGATACTTCTCGAGATGGCGGAGGCGAGGGCGGTTCCGGTGATGACGGTGCTCGTGCAGACGGAAGTCGCCGAGCGGCTTGCCGCCCACGAAGGCTCAAAGACTCGCTCTCTTGCCGGGGTCCTCGCCCAGTTCGACTACGACGTCGAAATCCTGCGGAAGGTGGCGGCGAATTGCTTTTGGCCTCGCCCCGAGGTCGGCTCAAGCGTCGTGAGGCTTGTTCGCCATGACAGGAATGTTGCAATGACCCCCGAAAAACGGGCTTTTTTCAGGAGTTTTGCAAAAAGGGCGTTTGCACAGCGAAGAAAACAACTTGGCAGCATATTCAAAGATATGATAAAATCCACATCAAGGGCCGAGGAGCTGTCCAACGACGACTGGGTGTCGCTGGTGGAGCTGCTGGCTGAAAGGGACAAAGGAGAGGGCTGAACATGAAAAAGACGGTGGAGGATTTCTTCAAGGACAACGGCTTCGTGACGGCCGACAGGATTGACAGGCAGGCGATGATCGCCGCATTCCTTTCCGAGATGGAGAAGGGGCTCGCGGGGGAGGCGTCGTCTCTCAGGATGATACCGACGTACGTTGGAGTGGACGGCAAGATACCGCAGGGCTCGAAGGCGGCGGTGCTCGACGCCGGCGGGACGAACTTCCGCTCGGCGGTCGTCTCGATACCGCCCGTCATCGAGGACAAGGTAAACCAGCCCATGCCCGGCACGCGCGGCAAGGTGGGCGCGGACGAGTTCTACGAGGCGTTCGCCAATGAGCTCCGCCGCGTAAGGGGCAAGGCCACCGCAGAGAAGTTCGGGTTCTGCTTTTCGTACAACTGCGACGCGACGGAAGACCTCGACGCGAAGCTCAACGTATGGACGAAGGGCATACAGGCGCCCGAGATCGTAGGCCAGTATGTGGGCAGGGAACTCCTGAAGCGCCTTGGCGGCGGCAAGATCGCGATCGTGAACGACACGGTCGCCACGCTTCTTGCGGCGAAGGCGATGGAAGGCGACAGGACGTATTCCTCCTATCTCGGCTTCATCCTCGGCACCGGCACCAACACCGCGTACGTCGAGAGGAACGAGAACATCAGGAAGCTCCCATCTCTCCCGGCGGGCCGCTCGATGATCATAAACTCCGAGTCCGGCGGGTTCGACAAGATGGAGCGCAGCGCCTTTGACCTTGCGATGGACGCGAAGCAGCCCGACCCAGGGCACAACCCGTTCGAGAAGATGATCGCAGGCGGCTATCTCGGCGCGGTGGGGCTTGAGCTTTTCAAGTCCGCCGCCAAGGACGGCTTCTTCTCGAAGAGCGCCCCGGCTGTGCTTGGGCTCGGCTCCCTCGAGACGATGGACTTCGACAACTTCACTGCGGGCTTCGTCAAGGAGGGAAGGGCCAATCCGCTGGACGCCGTCTTTGCCGACGAAGGCGACGCCAAGATAGCGCGCCGCCTCGCGCTTCCGGTCTTCGAGCGCGCGGCCGTCCTCACGGCAATCCACCTGGCGGCGTTTGTCATCAAGTCCGGCGAGGGAACGGACGCGTCGGCGCCAGTCGCGATAAACGCGGACGGCTCGACGTACTACAAGACGCGCGCGGTGCCGTTCGACAGGATGGTCCGCGCCGAGCTGGACGAAATGCTCGTCAAGCGCCGCAACATCCACTACGAGATTGTGCCGCAGGTCGAGGACGCGCCGATGGTCGGCGCCGCGATAGCTGCGATGCTATAGGGGCGTAGACGATGGCAAGAACCATATTCCCCCTTTTTGCGGCCGCGCTCATTCCGGCCGTAGCCGCGGCCGTCGAGGTGGACGGCATCGCGGCCCGCGTCGGCACCGAACCCATCTTGAAAAGCGAGATACTCGAGGAGATGGCGCTTCCCGGCGGGGATGGCGGCGAGACGTACGAGCAGGTGCGTTCGCGCATGATAGAGAGGCTTCTCGTCCTGAAGGCCGCGGAGAAGGCGAAGCTGTCGCTGCAGGAATGGGTGGTAGACAACCGCGTCAACGAGATCGTGAACCACTCTTTCGGCGGCGACCGCAACAGGCTCATGGAGGCCCTCACCGCGAGGAGGATGTCCTACCAGGACTGGCGCAAGCGGATCAAGGACGACATGGTCGTCGCGGCAATGCGCTGGCAGACCATAGACAGGAACGTCAGCGCCTCGCCCGCCGCGATGAGGGCCGAGTACATGAAGCACCCGGAGCGCTACCGCCGCAAGCGCACGGTGAGCGTGTCGGTGGTGCTTCTCGCTCCCGACAAGGCCGACAGGAAGGCCGAGGTCTCGAAGGCCCTGAAGGAGGAACCCTTTGCCGCCGTCGCGAGGAGGTATTCGTGCGACAGCCGCGCCGCGCAGGGCGGCAAGTGGGAGGGCGTCGTGCCGGAGGAGGTCTTCAAGCGCGAGGTCTGCGACGAGATCGCGAAGATGCCGAAGGGGACGATGTCGAAGTGGCTTGAGATCGACGGGTGGTGCTTCCTCCTGAGGCTGGACGACGTAAAGCCCGCCGTCAACCTCTCGTTCGCCGAGGCATACGACGAGATCGAGCAGAGAGTGAAGGCCGAGAGCGCCCGCGCGCTCAATTCGGCGTGGATGGAGCGGCTCAAGCGCGAAACGTATGTCAAGGTATACTGAAGGATGGAAGTCTACAATTCACTGACTAGGCGGGTGGAGGCGCTCAAGCCGATCTCGAACGGCGAGATACGGCTCTACACCTGCGGGCCCACGGTCTACAACTACGCCCACATAGGCAACTTCAGGGCGTACGTCTTTGAGGACGTCCTGAGGCGGGCGGTGCAGTTTTCGGGCATGAAGGTGCGCCAGGTGATGAACCTCACCGACGTCGACGACAAGACGATACGCGGAGCGAACGCGGAAGGCGTGCCGCTCGTGGAATACACGAAGAAGTACAAGGAGGCGTTCTTCGAGGATCTGAAGAAGCTCAATATCCAGCCCGCCGAGGTCTATCCCGCCGCGACGGACCACATCCCGGAGATGATCGCGCTCGTGGAGAAGCTCGTCGAGAAGGGTGTCGCGTACCAGAGCGACGACAAGTCGGTCTATTTTAGGGTGAGGTCGTTCCCTGGCTACGGCAAGCTCGCCCACATCGATTTCGACGCTCAGCGCACGGGGCTTAGGTGCGCGGCGGACGAATACGACAAGGAGAACGTCGGCGACTTCGCGCTCTGGAAGGCGTGGGAGCCGTCGGACGGGCCGGTTGGATGGGATTCTCCCTGGGGGCGCGGCAGGCCGGGCTGGCACATCGAGTGCTCCGCGATGTCGATGAAGTACCTCGGGGAGACGTTCGACCTCCACACCGGCGGCATAGACAACCTCTTCCCGCACCACGAGAACGAAATCGCGCAGGCCGAGGCCGCGACGGGGAAGCCCTTCGTGAAGACGTGGATGCACTGTGCGCACCTCAAGGTGAACGGCGAGAAGATGTCGAAGAGCCTCGGGAACTTCTACACGCTCCGAGACCTTGTGGAGAAGGGCTACACCGGCAGGGAGATACGCTACGTGCTCGTCTCGTCGCACTACAGGAGCGCGCTCAACTTCTCCTTCGACGCGCTTGCCGACGCGAGGACGGCCCTTCAGCGCATCGACGCGTGCGTCGATTCCTGCACCGCAGGCGCCCCCCCCGACTGGGCCTTGAAGAGGCTTGAGGAGTTTTCCGCCGCAGTCGGCGACGACCTCAACATGCCGAAGGCGCTTGCCGCGCTTTTCGAGCTTGTGCACGAGGCGAATTCGCGCGGCGGGGCGGGCGTCGCCGGCGTGTTCGACAGGATGGACGAAGTTCTAGGGTTCGTCAGGTTCGGGAGAAAGCCGGCAGCCGAGATCCCCCCGGAAGTCAGGAGGCTTCTTGACGAGCGCGCCGCCGCCCGCGCCGCGAAGGACTGGGCAAGGTCCGACGCATTGCGCGACGAGATTCTCTCCCTCGGCTGGCAGGTCAAGGATTCAAAAGAAGGCCAGACATGTACCTTAAGAACATAGACATAACAGGCTTCAAGAGCTTCGCCGACAGGACGAAGCTCGACTTCGACCCGGGGCTTATCGCCATAGTGGGCCCGAACGGATGCGGAAAGTCGAACGTCTCCGACGCGATACGCTGGGTTCTCGGGGAGCAGAAGCCGACGGCCCTGAGGTGCTCGAAGCTTGTCGACGTCGTGTTCAACGGCACCGACACACGCAAGCCGCTCGGCATGGCGGAGGTCTCGATCACCTTCGCAGAATGCGAGAAGGAGCTTGGCACCGACTACCACGAGGTCACCGTGACGAGGCGCGTCTACCGCGATGGCAGCGGCGAATACTTCATAAACAGGCAGCCCTGCCGCCTTCGAGACGTGCAGCACCTCTTCATGGGCACGGGCATCGGCACGAGCTCCTACTCCGTGATGGCGCAGGGGCAGATCGACGCCGTCCTTTCCTCCAAGCCCGAGGACCGCAGGGCCGTCTTCGAGGAGGCCGCCGGCATCACCAAGTTCAAGGCCGACAGGAAGGACGCGCTGAGGAAGATCGAGCAGACCGAGCAGAACCTCCTGCGCGAGGGAGACATCCTCAAGGAGATGAAGCGCCAGATCAACGCGCTCCAGCGCCAGGCCGGCAAGGCGCGGAAGGCGAAGGAGCTGCGCGACGCGCTGCGCGAGCTCGACGTCTACGTTTCGCGGCAGCACATCCATTCGTTCGACCTCGACCTTGAGCAGAACGTCGCCAACAGGGCCGAAGTCGACAAGTCGATAGCCGAGGCGCACGAGGTGGCCGCCGCCGCGGAGGCAGAGTCGCAGAGCCTGCACGCGGCGATTCACGAGATAGAGGAGCGCCTGCAGTCGCTCGTCTCGGGGCAGGCCGCTGCAGAGGCCGAGAGCTCGCGCGCCCAGGAGGTCGTGGAGGTCAACGCCCAGCGCATCGCCGAATACAGGGAGTTTTCGAAGCGCGACGGCATGGAGATCGAGGCGATCGACAGGGCTCTTGGCGAGCAGAAGCTCCAGAAGGAGGCGCTGGGGCAGAAGTCGCGTCTCCTGGGGGAGTCGCTTGGGGCGGCGCGCGCCGCGCTTGCCGAGGCGGAGGCTTCGTTCGAGCGCTCCACCGCGAAGGTGGCGGAGATCAAGGCGGCAATCCAGAACGCGCGGGCGGAGGCCCTGCAGAGCGACAGGCGCGCCCTCGAGCTGCAGCAGGCGTACATGAAGGCGAAGGTCCTCAGGGACGAATCCGCGATGAACGCGGAGGAGTGCGTCATATCCTCGATAATGGAGGCGCCGGACGGGCGTGTCGCGCTTCTGGACTGCTTCGCCGTCTCCTCGGCCTGCGAGGCGTTCGCAAGGGAGAAGCTCGGCTCCCTCGCCCTTACCGAAGACGGCAACCTCGTGAAGACCGCGCTTGCGGTGCGCGGCGGCAAGGTGGAGCTCAGGGTACCGAAGTCGTCTGTCGAGGCGGGCGAGGAGAACGCGGCAGGAGTGAAGAGCCTTGAGGAGATGGGCAGCGAGCTTTCGGCGGTGCAGTCGAAACGCGACGACCTTCTCAAGTTCGTGGCCGAGCGAGAGGAAGAGCTTCGCGGCCTTGAGGCGGAGAACGCGGTCGAGTCGCAGCGGCTTACGGAAAGGCGCATCGCCGCGAGCCAGATGGAGCAGGAGCTCTCGTTCGTAGGCCGCCAGGAGGAGACGATAGACGGCAGGATAGCCGAGCTTTCCGATTCCGCCGCCGAGCGCAAGGGCCGCATCGACGGGTACGAAAGCTCGATTGCGAGGCTTGAAGGGGAGAGTGCGGAGCTTCTTGAGGCGCTGCCGGACCTGAAGGAAAAGGCGGCTGGCTTCGTCTCGCTCATAGCCGAGGAGCGCGAGAGGCGCTCGCAGCTCATGGAGAAGATCGAGGCTGCCGACAGGTCTGCCGCCGAGAAGCGCGCCGACCTCGACAGGGCGAGGGACTTCCGCACGAAGCTCGAGGTGCAGGCGACGGAGATCACGATGAAGCGCCAGAACATCTACGCCCATCTGCAGGACGAGTACGGGCTTTTCGCTGATTCGGTCATGCGCCAGAAGGACCCGGAGTGGAAGGACGGCGTGGTTCCGCCGCTCGAGGAGCTTGAGGCGAAGGTCGCTTCCATCCAGGCGGAGATCGCCGCGCTCGGCCCGGTGAACATGGTGGCCGTGGAGGAATGCCAGGAGCTTGAGGAGCGCTACGCGAGGGAAAAGGCGCAGGAGGAGGACCTCGTAGCCGCAAGGGCGCAGCTCGTGGAGCTTATCGGCAATCTGAACGACACGTCGAGCGGAATGTTCAAGAAGACGTTCGAGCAGGCCAACGCGAACTTCCAGGCGATGTTCTCGAAGCTCTTCGGAGGCGGCGAGGCGAGGCTCGTCCTCCTCGAGAACGCCGAGGACCCGCTTGAATGCGGCATCGACATAATCGCCCGCCCGCCCGGGAAGAGGCCGCAGTCCGTCTCGCTGCTTTCCGGCGGCGAGCGCACGATGACGGCTGTCGCGCTCCTCTTCTCGATCTTCATGATAAAGCCCGCGCCTTTCTGCATGCTCGACGAGCTGGACGCCGCGCTCGACGACGCGAACATAGGCCGCTTCGTCGAGCAGCTCAAGGAGTTCCTCGCGCAGAGCCAGTTCCTCATCATAACGCACAACCAGCATACCATCGCCGGCTCGGACCTCGTATACGGCGTCTCGCAGCAGGAGAAGGGAATAAGCCGCGTCATTTCGATGAAACTGAGCGATATAGGAGCATAGGGAGATGAAGGCAATTCGCGCACTTTCCGCAGCTGCCGCTCTTTGCGCCGCAGCTGCATATGCGGGCGATTGCGGCTCGGCCTGGCCGTTTGCCATATTGAGGCAGTACGGTTCTGCCGACGCAAACGCGAACTTCATGCGGGCGATGTTCGCCGCGCAGGATCGCCACCCTGGGCTTGTTGAGGAGACGTGGCTTGCTGGCGGGATGGACCCGTTTGACGGCACCAACCTCTACTCTCTTGCCGTTGCGCCCTCCATCGGCTGGCGCGAGGAGTGCAAGAAGCGCGGCATAGCGTTCTCCTACCAGGCGCTTACCCTGAACCACGACGAGTGCGGCCCCGTGCCGGGCTTCCCCGACGACTCGTGGGTCGTCGACGACACGGGCAAGGTGCTGCAGGGCGTTCTCTGCGCCAACGCGCCGATAGCGAGAAAGTCGTGCAAGGAGGCGACGAAGATGCTTCTGAAGGAGCTCAAGCCCGACTCCTTCTGGCCAGACGACGACTTGAGGCTTATCAAGGGCTGGAGCTCGTGGAAGGGCACCGGCGGCATCTGCTTCTGCGAGAGGTGCATTTCGCTCTTCAACAGGGAGACGAAGGGCTCGTGGACGAGGGAGAGCCTTGCGAAGGTGCTTTTCGGCAACGACGAGCCGGGCGGCGAGTTCGACGCGGCGAAAGTGCGCGACGCGTGGTCCGAGTTCAATTCGCGCACGCTTGCGAAGTTCGCGGGCCTCTACCGCGAGGCGGTCGACGCCGTCAATCCAAATTGCCGCCTCGGCCAGCAGCTGACCTCCGCCGACACGATCTACCAGGGCGACGACTTCTCCGCGATTCTCAAGGCGCTTGCGGGCAACGACAGGCGCGGCGTCGGCGCCCGCCCGGGCGGCGGCTACTACAACGAGCGCTCGAGATACGCCCTCATGCCCAAGGCGTATCTCATGCTGAGGGAGTCCACTCGCCTGAGGAAGCTCCCGTTCGTCTCGCAGATCTGCTACGAGGCGGAGAACTGGCCCCACGTGAGCAGCGCGAAGACGCCGGGCACGATGATGCTCGAGTGCTCCTACATGCTCGCGCTCGGCTGCGATTCGCTCGCCCTCTACTGGGGGGCCGACATGAACGGCGAGCCCGACGAGGACTATGCCTTCTTCTTCGACACCTTGGCCAGGTGGAAGCCGTTCATGAAGACGATTGCGGAGACTTCCCGCGGGACGTTCCCGGCGGGGCTTTCAGACTATGACGGCGTTCGCGAGCGCGGCGGCAGCAGCTGGACGAGCAAGAGCACAGAGGAGTTCGCGTGGTTTTCCGAGAACGCGATTCCGATGTCGGCGCCGGGCGGCAAGTGCGACGTTCGCTACCTTACGGAGAAGGCCGCGAAGAAGATAGTGAAGGAAGACCTTCCGAAGCTCTTCTCCGGGGCGGTGCTCCTTGAGGCGCCGGCGTGGATGGTTCTTGCGAAGAACTTCCCGGACGAGCCCTCGTTTGCGAAGATCTCCATCTCGACCATACCGCAGGACGCGCTTGCCACGGCAAAGGAGCGCCCGCTCGAGCTTTTCGAGGGCGACAGGAAGTCTGGCGACCTTGGCTACGCCATAACGCCGAAGGCGAAGGATGTAAAGGCAATGAGCGCCATCACGACTATGCCGGGGGCATGCGGAACGTGCATCGTGCCGACCTCGTTCGGCGGCAGCGCCATCGTCATGCAGAAGTACCGCGCCTCGGCCGCCGGCTTCTGGACGCACTACCGCAGAAAGGCCGTCCTCGACGCGATGGACATGTGCGTCAAGGGGGGCATGAACGCACGCCTTCTCACCGGCGGCTTTGCGGTGCCGGTCGTCGTGCGCGCGGATTCCGAGGGGCGCACCGCATGCGCGTTCCTCATGAACATAAACTACGGCGCAACGCGCCCGCTTGAGCTTTCGATCCGCAATGCCGTCCCCGGCAAGTGGGAGGCCGTGTCTCCCGATGGGAACGTCAGGTTCAAGGCGAAGTACGCGAAGGACGGCTCGATATCGTTCTCGCTTCCGGCGATGAAGCCCGCAGCCTGCGTCTTCCTGAAGCCCAGGGCAGACAAGTGAGAAAGCGGCTCGACATCCTCGACGCCCTGCGCGGAATCGCCGCGCTGATGGTGGTGTGCCTGCACCTGAACGAAACGTACCACTGGTCGCCGGGTCACGCGCCCATACTCTTCGGCCACGCCTACCTTGCCGTGGAGTTCTTCCTGATGCTCATGGGCTTCATGCTTGGCTACGCATACGACGAAAGGAAGATCGGGGTAGGCGAGTTCTGCCTGCGCCGCCTGCGCCGCCTGCACCCGCTCGTGGTGTTCGGCTCGGTCCTCGGCCTTTGCGTGTTCTTCTTCGTGGGCCGTGACGACCCGTGGGTGTTCGGCGCGTTCGAGCACGCCTCCGCCGCGACGATTGCGGGCGTCTTCGCGCTTACGCTCGTCATGTGCCCTGTAGGCGGCTACGGCGCGATTAACCCGTTCAACGGCTGCAGCTGGACGCTCTTCTACGAATACGTAGGCAATCTCCTCTACATCCTTTTCGTGAAGCGGCTTCCCAAGTGGGCGCTTGCCGCGCTCACGGCGATCTCGTTCGCGCTTCTCGTCTCGCTTGTGATGAACCTCGACCTCAACAAGGCCTTTGGCACGAATTTCGCCTTGTTTGCAAAGCTTGCCGCGCGCCTTCGCTATACGCTTGTGGGCGGGTTCAGCCTGTCGCCGGTCGACGTGTGGAAAGGCTCGATGAGGCTTCTTTTCCCGATGCTGGCGGGGCTTTTGATCTATAGGATGAAATGGCGGATTCAGCTCGGGCGGCACGCGCTCGCGATTGCGGCAGCTGTTTTCTTTGCCGCGCTTGCGGTCCCCGAGGGATGCAAGGTCGGCGCGAAGACGTATTCCGCGTGGTCGCTTGGCACTCCGGACACTGCGTGGGTCAATGGGATGTACGAGCTCTTCGTCGTGGCGGTCGTCTTCCCGCTTCTCATTGCCGTAGGTTCAGGGAGCGACGCCCCTGGCGAGAGGTCGAGAAGGGCGTGCGCATGGCTCGGGGGGCTTTCGTACCCGCTTTACATGGTGCACTATCCATTCATCTACATCCAGATTCACTGGGGGCTCAGGAACTGGAATCGCTTCCCGGTTTCGGTGATGGTGCTCCTTTCCGTCGCGCAGCTTGTGCTGTCCGTTCTCTTCGCGCTTGCGGTGAAGCGCTGGTATGACGACCCCGTCTCGAAGGCGCTTGGAAATTTTTCGCGTCAGGGCATTGCGGGCGAGGGGAAAAAATGATACAATTCACAACTCGAAGCGCGAGGGCGTTTCACAAAAAAGGAACAAAGGAAAAAATGAAGACAAAACTCATGACGTTGGTTGCCGCTGCTGCGGCTACGGCGAGTGTGTTCGCCGAAGAAGAGTTCAACTACACTCCTGGCGAGGGCCTGTCGTACGGCGAGCAGCCGATCGTCAGCGCCGAGTTCGAGGTGAAGTTCGACTCTAAGTACATTACGTACGGCGTGATGGACGGCATGGACCCGATTGCGCGGCTCAACGGCTACGTCACGTTTTTCGACTGGTGGTATGTCGGCGCCGAGATCCTGACCGACCTGACGAAGGGCAACGGCAAGCGCACCCCCTACGGCTACGGCAACCGCGCCGGGAAGCTCATGACGCTTGACGCGGCGACCGGCATTGCGCACGAGTTCGACCTCGGCGAGGCGCTTGGGAAGCTTGCTGTGGACTTCTACTACACGTACGAGTACCTGCCGCGCCACGCCGGCACCATGAACGACACGCAGTATCTTGACCTCGAGCTGCAGCTCAAGGACCTCTGGCTTGAGCCCAAGCTCTGGATCGAGCGCGACCTCATGGCCGACGAGGGGACGTACGTCAATCTCGAGCTCGGCCACGGGTTCAAGATCGAGGCCATAGAGGGGCTTACGCTCCGTCCGTCGATCGCCCAGGGCCTCGGCAACTCGCTGCGCACGAAGGGGTACTTCTCCGACGTCGCCGACGGCTTCAGCCACGGCGGCCTCATGGACACGACCGTCAAGGGCGAGCTTGAGTACGAGTTCACCGACTGGCTCACGTTCGGCGCCTACGTCGCCTACTACGACTACCTCTTCGACTCCAACATGCGCGACGCCGCGCGCGCGTACAACGCGCAGTGGGGCAAGAGCTGCGACCGCTCGTACAACTTCGTCTGCGGAGTTTCCGTCAAGGCGACGTTCTGACGGCGGCAAGGGTCGGCCGCAAAAAGCAAAGAAGGAACAGCAATGTCTCAACTATACGATTACACAGGGGTCGTGGAGGAGGTCGGCAAGACCTTCTCCGTAGGGCAGAACGGCTTTACCAAGCGCGAGGTGATCATCGGCAACGACATCGACTCGACGAGCAAGTGGCCCAACCCCGTCAAGTTCACCTTCAAGAAGGACAACTGCCAGTTGCTCGATGGGGTGAAGAAGGGCAGTCGCGCCCGCATACGCTTTGCAATAGACGGCCGCAGGTGGGACGACCCGAAGACAGGCACGGCTAAGTACTTTACCGACCTTACCGGCCTCAAGATCGAGGTCCTGAACGCCGACGGCTCGTCCACCGAGCCCGTGCCGGCTCCGGCCGAGCCGGACGCGCCGGAAGACGTGCCTGTCGACGACATGCCGTTCTGACGGTGCGCCGATGAAATGGCGCGAGACCCTCTCGAAGACGGTCGCGTACCTTGATTCTAAAGGAGTTGACGGTGCGCGTACCGCCGGCGAGCTCATGGTCGCGCGCCTTCTCGGCGTCGGACGCGGCTTTGTCTCGTCGAGGCTTGACGAGGACGTCTCCACCGCCCACATCCAGGCGATGAGGCGGGGCATTTCCCGCCTCGTCGCCGGCGAGCCTCTGCAGTACGTCCTCGGCGAGTGGGACTTCCGCTCGCTTACCCTGAAGTGCGACAGGCGCGCGCTCATTCCTCGCCCCGAGACGGAGGAGCTCGTGACGCGCGTCCTTGCCTTCCTCGGCGCGAACTTCCAGGGCCGCCGCCCGTTCGTGGTGGACGTCGGCACGGGCACTGGCGCGATAGTCCTTTCCATCGCGCGCGAGTTCAAGGGGGAAGGCGTCTTCCTCGGCACGGACGTCTCGGCCGATGCCGTACAGCTGGCAAAGGAGAACGCCGCGAAGTGCTCGCTCGACGGCCGCGTGAAGTTCGCCGTCGCCGACGGGCTCGACGACTTCGACGAGCCGCAGTGCGTGGACGTGATCGTCTCGAATCCGCCCTACATTGAGAGCGCGGTCTGCGAGACGCTCGAAAGGGGCGTGCGCGACTTCGAGCCGCGCCTTGCGCTCGACGGCGGCGCAGACGGGCTTGACTTCTTCGACAGGTACCTCTCGGACGCGCTCAACCTCCTGAAGGAAGGGGGCGCCGTCTTTTTCGAAATAGGCGAGAACCAGGGCAAGTCGGTGGCCGCGCTCATGCACGAATACGGCTTTTCCGACATCCTCGTCGAGAGGGACTTCGCGGGGCACGACCGCTACGCAAGCTGCATTCTCCGTCAGCCGTAGTAGGCTTCGTCCTCTTCGCCGCCGCCCTTTATCCTGAATCGTTCCTGCTGCGGCGGCGGTGTCGGCTGGTCGTCGTCCTTGCGTTCCGGCGCCCTGTCCCCGAAGCGCGTGAAGTGGTCTTCGAAATTGACCTTCACTTCGCCCGTCTCGCCGTTGCGGTTCTTCGCGATGTCGATGATGGCGAGCTTGAGGTCGCCGGCCTCCGGATCCTTCGGCGAGCGGCACGGGCGGCGCAGCAGGAAGACGACGTCCGCGTCCTGCTCGATGGCGCCGGAGTCGCGCAGGTCCGAAAGGCGCGGCCTCTCCGTCTTGTCGCCGCGCTGCTCGTTTGCGCGCGAGAGCTGCGAGAGCACGATGACCGGCACCTTCAGCTCCTTCGCCATCGCCTTTATCTGCTGGGAGATCATCGACACCTCGACGACCCTGCTCTGGCGCGCGCCCTCGGCGCAGTGGATGAGCTGCAGGTAGTCGATGACGATTAGCTCGATGCCGTGCGACTTCTTCCACCGCCTTGCCCGCGCCCGGAGGTCCATTATGTCGAGGGCGGCCGCGTCGTCGACGTAGATGGGCGCCTTCTTGAGGTCGTCGGTCGCCCTGAAGAGGTTCTTGGTGAGGTCGTCCCTCTCCCTTTGGGTGTACTGGGCGCGGTTGAGCTTCCACACGTTGATGGCGGCGCGGCCGGCAATCATCCTCTTCGTAAGGGCTTCGATCGGCATCTCGAGCGAGAAGATGAGGACGGGGTGCTTGCGGCAGTGCTCGCCGTGGAACGGCTCCCTCGCGAGATTCTCGCCGAGCGCGCAGCATTCGGCTATGTTCATCGCAAGCGACGTCTTGCCGACGGAAGGACGCGCGGCGATCACGATCATCTCCGACTTCTTCAGCCCCTGTAGCTTTTCGTCGAGGTGCGTAAGCCCGGTGGGGAGCCCCTGGAGGGCGTGGCCGTCGGAGGAGAACATCCTGTCTATTGTTTCGAAGCTTTCCGTGACGGCCCTGTCCCAGGATGCTGTCGCGCCGCCGTCGCCGGTGATTTCGAGGAAGTTGCGCTCGGCGTCGCCCAGCACTTCGCCCGCGTCGGGATGGCCGGCCTCGTCGTAGCAGTTCGCGATTACCTTCCTCGCGCTGTCTATCATCGTTCGCCTCAGGTGCTTGTTGCGCAGTATGCCGATGTAGTGCTCGGCATGCGCCGTAGTCGCAACCCTGTCGACCAGAGACTGGATGTAGGCCGCCCCGCCAATCGCCTCGAGCTTGCCTGCGCTCTGCAGCTCCTCCATGAGGGTGAGCGCGTCAATGGGCTTCGAGAACCTGTTCATCTCGAGCATCTTCGCGAAGACGACGGAGTTCCTCGGGTCGTAGAAGGAGTTCTGGTCGATGTGCGAAGTGAGGCACAGGTCCATTACGCGGTCCTCGTTCCGGCCGGTGGAGTCCAGCAGAATCGAGCCGAGCACGGCGCGTTCCGCTTCGATGCTGTTGGGCGGTGTGCTTATGTTTTCTTCCATGCCGCGAATTATATCAAACTGCCGCGCGGATTTGGGAGACTTCATGTGAACAGATGTCAAGGGGTTGTCAACACACTTCATGTTGTGCCTTCGCTTGCCTTGCGCCACAATATTTGGTATAATACCAACTGTTTTCGGAACTGGCGATAAGGGGCGCGTGCCCCGAAGTGGAGCATACCACATGGACCGGGAGCGTTTGAAAGCCGTTCGCCTGGGCATCATCGAAATAATGAAGGCAGAAAGGATGGTGCAGTTGTGAAAAGGTTCATGAGGGCGGTTTTGCCGGCGTTTCTGCTGGCGGTCAGTGTCGGCCAGATATATGCGTTTACGAATTTCTCGGACGGCATCGCCGCGTACATTTCTTCCCCTGGCCACGTCGTGACGAAGGCGCAGGTGCAGTTCGCGTTCTCGCTCGGCATATTCTTCCTCGGCATGGGGGCGGCCTTTTTCGGCAAGGTAGTCGAGCGCAACATAAGGCTTTCCACGCTCATCGGGACCACGCTCTTCATCTCCGGCCTCCTCGTCACCGAGCTTGGCGTCGTCATGAAGAACATATACCTCGTCTATCTCGGCTACGGCTTCCTGGTCGGCACGGGCACGGGCATAATCTACATCTCGCCGGTGAAGACGATGATGCTCTGGTTCTACGAGCACAAGGCCATCGCCGCCGCGCTCCCCATTATCTCGTTTGGCCTCGGCTCCACGCTCTCCACGATCCTCTTCAAGGGCATTGAATGGGGTTCGCAGTCGTCGGTCGCCATGTTCCGCCTGCGCGGCTTCGAGACGTACGGCATCAACCGCGTGTTCGTCGTCTTCGCGGCGTTCTACGCCGTGCCGATGTACATTTCGGCGTTCCTCCTCAAGAAGCCGAAGCTGGAGCAGCAGAGCTTCGGCCACGGCATAGCCGAGCTCGAGTTCAGGTACCTCTCGCTCATCCGCAACCCGTTCTTCCTGCGCTCGTGGCTCTTCATGTTCCTCAACATCTCCGCGGGGCTCTGCCTCATACCGCTTGCCAAGCAGATGATGAACTCGCCCGCCGTGGGCTACGGCGAAGGGCTTGTCACGGCCGTCATCGCGGCGTGCGGCCTCATGAACGGCGGCGGCAGGTTCCTCTTCGCGTGGTGGTCCGACAGGCTGGCGCGCCGCATAAACATACTTCTTCTCATCCTTTCGATCTCCGCGGGCATAATGACGCTCTCGTTCTGGCCGCCCGTGATCGGCGCGGCGCTTCTCGTGATCAACGCCTGCTACGGCGCGGGGTTCTCTGTGATCCCGGCGATTCTCGCCGACCATTTCGGCATGACGAACATATCTAAGATCCACGGCGCGGTGCTTTCGGCGTGGGGGTTTGCGGGCCTCGCCGGCAACCAGGCGGCCATACTCGTTTCCGACAAGCTCGGCTTCGGGTACACCGGCGTAGTGGCGATGCTTGTCGCGGCATACCTCCTCAACCTCGTCAACGTCCTTTCGCTAAGGCGCATCGCAAAATGAGACGAGCCGCTCGAGAGCAGTCTTCCGGCGGGAGGACGGGCGCCAAGGCGCTTGTGGAAAGCCTTGAGCGGGCGGGGGCGCAGATTCTCTTCGGCTACCCGGGCGGGAACGTCATCGACATCTTCAATCTCCTTCCTGCCTCGAAGATGAAGTTCGTGCTTGGCCGCCACGAGCAGGGCTGCGTCCACATGGCGGACGGCTACGCGCGCGCGACGGGGCGGCCCGGTGTCGCGCTCGTGACGAGCGGCCCCGGGGCGACGAACGCGATAACGGGGCTCGGCACCGCCAACATGGACGGCATTCCCCTTGTCCTCGTCTCGGGCCAGGTGCCGCTTTCCGAGATAGGCACCGACGCCTTCCAGGAGGCCGACATGTCGGGGATATGCCGCGCCGTCACGAAGCACAGCTTCCTCGTGAAAAGCGCGGACGAGATCCCGGAGACCGTCGCGGAGGCGTTCTACATCGCGACGCACGGCAAGCCGGGCGCGGTCGTCATCGACCTGCCGCGCAACGTGCAGCGCGAAATCTGCCTCGCCCAGTATCCCGAGCGCATCTCCCTCAGGGCGTACCACCCGGAATGCCCCGTGCCGCCTGGGAGCGCCGCCGCGCTTGCGGGCCTCGTGAACCGCGCCAGGCGGCCCGTCATCTACGCGGGCGGCGGCGTAATCGCCTCCGGCGCGTCGGCCGACCTGAAGGCGCTCGCGGAGAAGGCGCAGATACCCGTCGCGACGTCGCTCATGGGCGTTGGCGCGTTCGACACCCGCGACCCGCTCTCGCTTGGCATGGCCGGGGTGTACGGCACGAAGGCGGCGAACGCCGCCATCGCCTCGGCAGACCTTGTCCTCGCGCTCGGCGTGAGGTTCAACGACCGCATGACCGCCGCGTTTCCGCCGGAGCGCGGGGTGAAGACGGTGCACGTCGATTGCGACGCCTCGTCGATAGAGAAGAACGTGCCCGTCTCGCTCGGCATAGTGGCCGACATAAAGGACGTACTCACCACGATCTCTTCGCGGGTGAAGCCGGCGCGCCACGACGAATGGCTGAGGCGCCTTGCCGCGCTCGCGCGGCGTTCGCCTGCGCGGCGCGGGACTAAGGGCATCGCGCCTGCCGACGTCGTCCGCTCGGTTGCAGCCGCCGTGGGCGGCGACGCGATCGTCGTCACCGACGTAGGCCAGCACCAGATGTTCGCGGCGAGGGAGTTTCCGCATTCGTGCCCGCGGCGATTCATTTCGTCGGGCGGCATGGGCACGATGGGCTTCGGCATCCCCGCGGCGATAGGCGCCGCGCTTGCAATGCCGGGGGAGAAGGTCGTCGCGCTCGTCGGCGACGGCGGCGCGCAGATGACGGCGGAGGAGCTGAAGGTCGCCGCAGACGAGAGGCTCGGCATCGTCTTCGTCGTTTTCAACAATTCCTCGCTCGGCATGATACGCCAGATGCAGGAGAGGTATTTCGTGGGCAATTTCACGAACCCCGACTTCATGGCGCTTGCGAGGGCGTACGGGCTTAGGGGGGTGAGGGTGGAGAAGGCGGCTGACCTCGACCGCGCGATGGCGCGGGCGGTCCGCGCGAAGGGGCCGGTGCTTGTGGAAGTGAAGGTGGACAGAGATGCAAGAGCGTGAGCGCATATACGTCTTAAGCTGCTTCGTGGAGAACAAGCCCGGCGTCCTTGCGAGGATCGTGGGGCTCATCTCCGGCAGGGGGTACAACATCCAGACGCTCAACGTCGGCCCAACGGAGGACGGCACGGTCTCGCGCATGAAGATAGGCGTGCTCGGCACGGAGAAGGTAGTAAACCAGATAATCCTCCAGCTTCGCAACTGCGTGAACGTGATGGAAGTCGTGTGCAGGCGCGGCAGGTAGTTTAAAAGGCAATCAGCGAGAAAGGCAAGATCCATGAAGAAGTTCCTTAGCGCAAACGAGGCGGTGGCCCATGCGGCGGCGCAGGCAGGCTGCGCGGTGGCGTCGGCATATCCCGGCACGCCGTCGACGGAGATACTCGAGAACATCGCGAAGTTCAAGGACGTCGTCGCCTGCGAATGGGCGGTGAACGAGAAGGTGGCGATGGAGACGGCGATAGGCGCGTCCATGGCGGGCGGGCGGGCGCTCACGGCGATGAAGCACGTGGGGCTCAACGTCGCGATGGACCCGCTCATGACGTTCACCT